>NZ_JBMPOW010000007.1:0-201678 GCF_049340205.1 Undibacterium sp. Ji49W
CATCCATACCGCCAAATTTGGACCTCCACTTATAGAATGTGGCTCCACTGATACCATGTTCACGGCATAGTTCCGGCACTGGTGAGCCTGCTTCTGCCTGTTTCAATATGGCGATAATCTGGCTATCGCTGAATCTCGATGTCTTCATGTAAAACTTCCTCAAAATCTCTATTAAGAAAATTCTACTTTTAAATGCGATTAATTTCTGGGAGGATTACCCCTTCACCCCTATGCGCCAAGCCCGGAAAAGACGCCGGTACTTTTATTGTGCGTGCCAGCATATCCCTACCTTTTTCCGTCACGGTCACCAGACCATCTCTACCACCATCACAACTGATCAAGCCGTCAGCACAGGCATCTTCCCAGATGCACAGGCGCGGGCAGGTGCTGTGCCAGGCATCTAAAACTTCTGGATAGCTGCGCGTTTGCTGCTGTATCCATTCCAGCATTTGCAGGGTCAGGCTGGTGTGGGTGTCGGGCATGATGTATTCCCCCTGAACTGAGTTGAGCCTGGATGCGCTTATAGAATGTGCAGCATCCCTGCGCCTGCGCCGGCGACAATCAGGATGACGGGGTTGAGCTTGCTGCGCAAGACAATGACAGCGGCCAGCAGCGTGATCACATCAGTGCGCCAACTGGCATTGTCGAGTTGGGTGAACAGGCAGGCTGTGGCCAGCAAGAAGCCGATGGAAATCGGCGCAAAGGTATCGCGCACCGCGCCTGTCAGGCGGGTGTTGAGGTTGGATGTCTTCAGGCTGATGACGGACAAGGTCAGCAGGGTAGACGGGATGATGACTGCCAGGGTCGTCACTATGGCACCGGTCCAGCCGGCAATCAGCCAGCCCACCAGGGATATGAACAATAAATTGGGGCCGGGTGCCGCCTGTGCGATGGCATAGGCAGAGGCGAACTGCGCGCTCGTCACCCAGTGTTTTTCAGTGACGACAAAATGGCTGATGTCAGGCGCCATCATCACCAGGCCACCGCCGACTGCCATCATCGACAGCAGGGATAAATGCAGGCACAGGTCCAGCATGGGGGATTGATCATCCATTTTTATCTTTCAGAAAATAAGCGACGATGCTGCCAGGCAGGGCCAGCAAGACAAATACGACAATCAGGCGCCATTTGAGCAATGCCAGACCCGCAAAAGCCAGTGCCATCAACACCGCCTGCAAAGTGGCCTGACGACTGGGCAATTTGCTTTTGTCTGGACTGCCAATTTCACTCGTATCGCCAGTTTTATCTGTCTTGGCCATCTTGTCCGTGTTATCCGCTTTACCAAACAGTAGCATCGCCATCTTGATGGCAGTTGCCAGTACCAGCCCCGCTGCAACCGCTGTCATGCCAGTCAGCGCATCCTGCACTATGGCCAGCGTGCCAAAACGCTGATAGGCGACGCCAAGCACTATCACCAGCAAAAAAGGTGCAATGATCAGGCCAGCCATGGCGGCCAGGGCACCTGCTATGCCAGCGTAACGCTTGCCTATCATCAATGCAATATTGCAGATCGTCGGGCCGGGCAAGACCTGGCTCAGGGCCAGATAGCGGGCGAATTCGTCTGCGCTTAGCCAGCGGTATTGCTCGACCAGGGCGCGGTAGGCAAAGGGCATGACCCCGCCAAAACCAGTCAGGGCAATTTTTGAAAAGGCAATAAACAGGCGCGTCGAAGACAAGCTGGCAGGGTGGCTAAGGGCAACTGCGGGCAAAGGGGGATTCAACATAAGACACTCTTGAAAGCCGGGAAATTTTTTTTCTATATGCCTATCTTCGTACCCGGCCAATTAAAAGTACAATGAATTTATTTAGACGATTGATTCATTTTTCTTATGAAAATCGATATCCTCGGTGTACAAGCCTTTGTTGCCATTGCAGACCATGGCAGTTTCAACAAGGCGGCTGATGTGCTGCATGTCACGCAAACGGCGGTGACGCAGCGGCTGCGAAATCTGGAAATTTTTCTGGGGGTGACGCTGCTGGAAAGAACCACGCGTTCCATCGCGCTGACCAGGACAGGGCAGGATTTTTTGCCGCAAGCCCGGCGCCTGC
Source organism: Undibacterium sp. Ji49W (assembly GCF_049340205.1). Classification (NCBI taxonomy): domain Bacteria; kingdom Pseudomonadati; phylum Pseudomonadota; class Betaproteobacteria; order Burkholderiales; family Oxalobacteraceae; genus Undibacterium; species Undibacterium sp. Ji49W. The sequence continues at coordinate 2,050 of NZ_JBMPOW010000007.1, forward strand.
TGCAAGAACTATCAGCAGCATTGACCGAGATACGCGAAACCGGCAAAGCACAGCGCGGTGATGTGTCAATAGCCTGCATACCGACGGCGGGGGTACGTTACCTGCCGCAGGTCATCCGCGACTACTCGGCGTTATTCCCTGATAACCGTATCAAGATACTAGATCACGCATCGGTCGGTGTTGCCGAAGCTGTATTGCGGCGTGAAGCCGAGTTTGGCATCAACCTGGCTGGCCCCAATCATCCTGAACTGACCGCCACACCTTTGTTGCAAGACCAGTTTGTGCTGGTCTGCCGCGACGACCATGCGCTGGCCAGACGCAAGAGCGTCACCTGGGCACAGTTGCAGTCACACCCGCTGATCTTTGCCGGGCAGGCAAGCGGTAACCGTGCACTGCTTGATGGCTATCTGGGTAGCGAAAGCCTGCATGGTGGCCAGGGCGGGCAAGCTGGCCTGAGCCTGCAGATACATTACGAAGTGCAGCGCAACTCCACCGCCCTGGGTCTGGTGGAAGCCGGCATCGCCGCCGCCATCGTGCCCAATCTTGCCATGCAAAAAGGCACTTATCCGCGCCTGCGCGTGATCAAGTTGCAAGACCCGGTCATTTCCAGAACCCTGGTCCTGGTCGCCCGCAAAGCCGCCCGCCTGTCACCGGCGGCGCAGCTTTTGTATGACATGATTAAAAATAGTCGTGTAGTTAAATAGAGGAAGAGTAAACTTGACAGGGCTTATGCAAGAATAACTGGAATGCCGATGGCCATTTTTTTGAAGTCAGAAGTAATTGACGAACTAAGAAAACTCAGGGCATCAGAAAAACCCCTCTGAGATGCTTTGGTATATTAAAAGTCAATGCGAACACACGGATGCAGCCAGCGTAGGTGCGAATAGCTCTGCGTATTCGCACGCATGTGCTGTTCTCACAGCGTTACCAAACTTAAATAGCTGGAATGCTGAGGACCATTTTTTTCAGTCAGATGTGTTTACCCGCGAAACTGGGAATGTATGAATGCAGCTCGTCGGGCGATTCGCAACGCGTAACTTGTCCTGTAACATGCGTGCGAATACGCATGGCTATTCGCACCTACGCGGATTTAAACTTTATTTCGATCTCCAGCGTTATGGCAACACAGTCAAACCCATCAAGGAAGTAAATTGAAAATGAAACGACGAGATATTTGTCTTTATATTGGAACAGCGTTGACTGGCTCTTTGGGGGTGATGAAAAATTCAAATGCTGAGGCATGGGTGATGGATGACGGGGAATCAGAGATTACACCTATCTACACGATGACTCACACAGATGGTCGGGATTTTACCTTTGTCCGCGCAGCTTTTTGGTTTTGGGAGGCCAAGAAGTCCGTCAAATTATCATCGACCGGTTCAATCACTGTCAATGGCATTGAGTTGAAAGGTGAGGGAGATTCCAAGGGAACGTTTTCTTATGTTGGAAATATTCCTTTAACTGAAGGTGAATTGACGTTCAAGCTAGTTCGTAATCCAAGTCGAACAATGGCGCACAGTTTCGATTTACCAAAACTGGGTATTCTTGAATATCCAGCAAGTTATAGACCGCATGAGCCAATTAGAGTGCCAGTAAAATACGTTCCACCAGCGCTTGGAAAAACAACTTTTGATATGATAATACATACGCCACAGAGAGCTTTCGATCTTGTTAGTCGGATTCAAGGCGATTATCTTGAGTTTATGCCGATCATTAAACTACCATTGCCAGCGGGTACATTTGAAGCGACCATTTTTAAGCAGCATCGGACACCACTTAGAGATATCTCAGATGCAAGTAAAACTGGATGGGCAGTGGTATCAAATGGAAAAAAATTTAAGATCGAAATTTTGGATTCGAAGTAATTAAGTTTCCATTTTTTTTAACTTCAAAACGATATTCCTGCCACGGCGACCAGGTGGAAATGTCGTAATGTAAGACTTGACCCCGGCTTTTTTTTTAAGACTTGACCCCGGCTTTTGTTTAAGACGGGCGTGACTTAAGCGTACAGAGAATTGAGCTAAAATCAAGACTACTTAATTTTCTTGCGAAAAATGATAGTCAATATCCTTGCACTTTACCTATTAGCTCTAGCCGCAGGCCTCAGTTGGTGGACGATGTTTTCGTCAAATTGGATATGGTCTATTGCGGCCTTGGTCGGTTTTATCGCATCGATAGGTCTTTTCATGCGGAGACAATGGGGTCAGTATCTTTGGTATCTAATTTCGTGTTGCGCGACAATAGGTTGGGCAATTCCGACCGCCTATTTTCTATCGAACAGTCACGTGTTTGAAGATTTAAGTCAATTAACTATTGCTCTGACACCTGGCTTCGTTTGGCTCTTTACGTGGATTGGCGGTAGCTACGCCATAACGGTTCATTTTCGCAAGCTTCGATCTCGACAATAGCGCAAGGTGCACGCAACGCGTAAGCGCCCGCAAGGCCGGAAACGCATGAATGAAAAGACCTGAACCGCCCACTCTGTGGTGCTGATTCGCAATTCCCCCTACTTAGTCAAAATCAACGCCTTCAACACCTCCGCCGCAGGCCCCTGGTTCGCCCAGGTCTGGCTCAGGTCGAGGTCGCCGTTGGTGCTGACCAGGATGAGGATGTTTTGGGTTTGCAGATCGACCAGGTTGAGGATGCGCACGCCGGCTATCCAGCCCTGGCGTTCGACGATGATGGTGGGGTTGCGTTCGTCAGCGCCTTTGAAGGGGTAGGACCAGACGCCGATGGCGCCGCCGACGGCATTTGGTTTCACCATCACATCACGGCTATTTTGTGACAGCAGTTTGTTGTTGATGAAAGCCAGGTCAAAGGCGTGCAGGTCTTTCAGTGTGCCAAAGCTGGAACCGGCCGGGCCGTAGCTGGCGAAATTGACTTCGGGTTCCGGTTTGCCACCCAGGTTGCCGTGGATATGCTGTTTGGCGTCGGGCAGGGCGGCGGTGTAGTAGCTGGCGCTAGTCATGCCAGCGGGCGTGAAGATGCGCTGTTGCAGCAGCTTGATAAAGCTTTGCTGATTGATCTTTTCCAGCAGTGCACCCAACACGATGTAGTCGCAATTATTGTAATCAAACTTGGTACCGGGGGCGGCATTGCCGGGGGCGGCGCAAAGTTCGGTGGCAAATTTCTGGATGTCGTCGCCGCTGTTGGCGTTGAGCATGTGGAAAGCCGGGTTGGTCATGTCATTGTACAGGCCCGAATAATGGGTCAGCAGTTGCCGCAAGGTGGCGGCACGTGCCTGCGGGTTGGGGTAGTCGGGCCAGTAAGTACCCAGTGGCTGATCCAACTGCAGCTTGCCGGCTTCGACTTCCTGCATGACGAGTATGGCGGTCATCTGCTTGGTGATGGATGCAAAGCGGAAGGTCTGCTTGCTGTCCTTGACGGCACCCAGGCTTTTTTCCAGCAAAATTTTATCGCCGCGTGCAGCAAATACAATGCCCTGAAAGCCGCTGTTCTTGAGGTTTTTAACTGCCACTTCCAGGCTGGGGATGTTACCAGCGGGGGCGGCAATGCTGTGGGCGGTGGTGAATTGCGCAGCGAGCAGGGCGATGGTGACAAGTGTGGTACGAATGGCTGACATGAAATGCTCCGTGCAAGAAACAATATTTGGCAAGACCGCTATGGTTTTTATGCCTGTTCGCACAGTGTAACAAAAGCATGTGTTCAGTGGGATATGGGGGGATGCACTGTCTGACAAATATAAGTTAAATCATGGTTTTGTCATTGCTTGACAAAACCAGGGGGATTTTTGCAACAGTTATATCCTGATAGGGCTGTCGTATTTACCACTATGGTTGACCTGGGATTTACGACGATTTACTGCCTTCATCGACGGACAAGGCATCCCCTATTGCATAAAAATGTCCGCCTGCAATGTAGTGAAGGCTACGCCAGGCCGGGTCGGCTTCTTCGAAGTTCCAATGCCCGTTGTTGAAAGCGCGTGTATCTGCCCATGCACCCACGACTTCGCCAATAAAAAGGTCATATTTTTCTTGATTGCCTGGTTCTACAATCAAGCGGCAGGCAAGCCAGGCAGAACAGCCCGCGACGAAAGGCAGGTCATGGCCTTCGATATTGAACAGTTCCACACCTGCATTTGCCAATTTATCCGGCTCTGTCAACAGGCTACGGGTACCGACTTCATGGGTTATCTGCAATTGCGCTACTGTTGGCACCTGGATCACGAAAGAGCCGCTTTTTTCGACAAGCTCACGCGTCCTGGCCGTTTTATCGAGTACTACCGTCAGCTTTGGTGGCGCGAAGTCTAGTGCACAGCACCAGGCTGCGGCCATGACGTTATCTATGCCACCATGACGAGCCGACACCAGGACGGTTGGGCCGTGGTTAATCAATCGATAGGCTTTCTTCAGTTCGACGGGTTCAATGTGACTGTTCACTAGGTTTCCTTAAAAAATGCCGGTGCTTCCACGTGCAGTTTTATGTTGGACTGTGGCCGGGTGCCGGTTCAGTGTTGCAGTACAGGGGAAGGTTTGAGCCACAGTTTTCGACCTGATGATACAACATCAGGTCGATTTCTTCTCATGTGCAAATGGCATCCTGTTTTACCGTCCAGATATTACGGTATATGGATCGCATCGAAGCATTGTGCAGCAGCGATTCAGGCACTTGGGTGGGTATGATAGATCTTGCTGACCACCGTCCACTTGCCCTGTACCTTCAGCAAATTGAAAAAGTCGGTGAAATTGAAACCGGAGATATTGTCAGTATCAATGCGTGCGCTGGCGGCTGTACCCACAATGTCAATACGAACGATGGCCGCGCTGGATTCGGGTGATGGACGGAACACGCTATCTATCGTGTCGAACAGACCCTGAATGGGGCCACCGGTCAGCTTGTTGTCGGCATCAACACCGAAGATGGTAGCCTGTTCGTTGAAAGCTGGTTTCATGATGTTGCTGTCGGCTCTGGCCCCGCCTGCATTGTATTTGTTCAGTACTTCGACGATGGCATTGTATTCTTGCACGTAGGTGGTATTGCTCATTTGAGTGAACTCCATAAAATTAAAAAAAGTAATTCTCTTCGTGGTGGCTAGCCATCACTGCATTGTTTCGCTGCCGACGCGACTCAGGTCAGGCCGGCTTATCTCTTCCTTCTCCCACCAGGCAATCACCAGGGGTGCAATGGCATTTCCCAGAACATTGAGGGTCGTGGTTCCACTGTCAATGATCCTGAATATGCCGGCAATCAGTGCAACACCGTCTAATGGCAGGCCCGCAGAAGCCAACGTGGCGGAAAGTATGATGATGGCAAAACCGGGGACGCCTGCTGCTCCCTTGGATGTCAACACCATGGTGATCACCAGCAGTGCCTGTTGCGAGACGCTCAGGTCTATGCCATACAACTGGGCGATGAAGATGGTCGCCACGCCCAGGAAGATCGATGCACCATCCAGATTGAACGCGTAGCCGACGGGGACAACAAAGCTGACGATACGACGTGGAACGCCATACGCTTCCAGCTTGCCCATCAACTGTGGCATGACTGCGGCTGATGCGGCGCTTGAAAACGCGAGCAGTAGTTCATGCCGGAAATAACGGATCAGTCTGAACAGGTTTTCACCTATCAGATAACATATGCCGCCCAGAACAAGCACCGCAAAAATGATCAGTGCAAGGTAGACCACGCCGATCAGCTTCAACAGGGGCAGCAGCGAAGCAAAACCGAAGGTACATACAGTGGCGCCTATCATGCCAAAGACACCGATTGGTGCATACGCCATGACGATGCCCACGACCTTGAACATCGCGTCCAGCGCGCCTTGCAGCACAGCCACCACCGGGCTACTCTTTTCTTTGGGCAGGGAATTGAGGGACAAGCCGAACAGGACGGCGAAAAAGAGTACGGAAAGCAATTTCCCTTCTGACAGCGCCATAAAGATATTCTCTGGCACGATGTTTTGCAGAATAACCAGCGCGCCCTTGCTTGGTTCTATCTTCACGGCAGGCCCGCCGTGCACCATACCTGAAATGTCGGTCCCAACGCCGGGCTGAAGCAGGTTCGCCAGCAACAAGCCGATCACTATTGCCAGGCTGGTAATCGCGAAAAAATAGCCCAGCGATTTCGCTCCCATGCGGCCGAATGATTTGTTGTCACCACCTGCAATGCCCAGCACCATGCAGCAAAAGACGATGGGTACAACGATCATCTTCATCATCCTGATAAAGATGTCGCCTAATGGTTTCAATACTTCTGCTGTTACCCATGCCTGATGTAGCGGGTGGGTGTTGAAATACCATCCGACCAGGATGCCCAGCACCAGCCCCGTGAGAATTTGAACAACCAAAGAAATCCGTTTCATACTTGTCCCCGTATTTTTTTATAGTGAGAACGGCACGAGTGGATGTAGCCCACCAGTGCCATTCAAATTTCTCAGATCACTTTGCTTACTTCGCGAAAAGCTGGTCAATGTTCTGGAATGCCTTGAATTCAAGGGCGTTTCCGCAAGGGTCGAACAGGAACATGGTGGCTTGTTCGCCAACCTGGCCCTGGAAGCGGATGTAAGGTTCGATCACGAATTGGGTGCCGTATGACTTCAGGCGTTCGGCCAGGGCTTCCCATTGTTGCCAGCCCAGTACGACACCGAAATGCGGAACTGGCACGTCGTGGCCGTCAACGGGGTTGGAATGTACCTGCTCTTGCGACGCCGTTTTAGGGTGTTCATGTATGACCAACTGATGGCCGAAAAAATTGAAATCCACCCATTGTGTGCTGGACCGGCCTTCCTCCAGTCCGAAGACTTCGCCATAAAAACGGCGTGCTGCCGGCAGATCGTAGACGGGAATGGCCAGATGGAAAGGTGACAGGTTCATTGATGTTCTCCGGGTAGTGGTTTATTGGGTTGTGCAGTGACAACGGACAGATGTGCATGTCGCTGATTACTTATTGTAGAAGTCCGGATTAAGAAATAATATCAATATATATTTTTGAAATGCACAAAAAGGATTGATGAATGATGCGTGAACTGAAAACCCTGGTGGCCGTTGCGCGAGAGGGTACTTTTGCTGCTGCGGGCGACAAGATAGGCTTGACACAGGCAGCCGTGAGCGCACAGATGCAGCGCCTTCAGGACGAACTGGGCTTCCCTTTGTTTGACCGTGCAGGGCGCTCGGCCCGTCTCAACAAGATGGGGCACCAGATACTGGTGCAAGCGCAAGAATTGATACGCCTTTACGACAACCTGGGGTCTACCACGGCAGGTGGCCCGGCAACGGTGGTGAATATAGGTGCCATTGCTTCAGTACAGCGTTCTTTGCTGCCAGATGCGCTGGCGGCGCTGCATCGCCAATGCCCGGGCTGCCGCACCCGCGTGCTGCCAGGCTTGTCCATGGCCTTGCTCAACATGGTGGATGCGGGTGAAATCGACATGGCAGCCATCATCCGCCCGCCATTTGCGTTGCAGAGCGATTTGCGCTGGACCACGCTGGCGCGCGAGCCTTTCCGGCTCATTGTCCCGCGGGATACACCGGGGGATGACTGGATGGAATTGCTGTCGCAGCAACCCTTCGTTCGTTACGATCGTGTTTCATTCGGCGGTCGGCAGGTTGATCGTTTCTTGCGAAAACTGCATCTGCCGGTGCAAGAGGTCTGCGAGGTGGATGAGCTGGATGCCATCGTTAAACTGGTTGCCAACCGCGTTGGCGTGGCCCTGTTACCACAGACGGCAGCGCAAAAGCGCTGGCCAGCGGCGGTGCGGGCCATTGATCTTGGCGCACACACCTTTCATCGCGATATTGGGCTGGTACACAGAACGCAGGCTAACCTGAGTGCACCTGCCCGCACGCTGGTGCAACTGATCAGCGACCTGGCACCCGATTCCCCTGAACAGCGGTCGTAGCGATGACAAACCGGCAGGCTATAATGTCCGGCGACAAGGGAGGTTTTAAACTTGCCCACTTATTTTCTTGCTAGCTAATGCATGAATTCAGATACTGACACCCGTGCCGAAGCCCTGTTTTACCAGGCCAATGATCTGATGGCGCAAGGCCGGCTGGATGCTGCGGAAGGCGCTTTCCGGCAAGCGCTGCAACTGGAACCTGATCTGGCAGAGGTGCATGCGAATCTGGCCTGGTTGCTGGCACAGCAAGGGCGCTATGCAGAGGCAGAGGTGGCTTACCGGCAAGCCTTGCAACTGGCGCCTGATAATTTTCACATTGGTTTGAACTTTGCCGTCATGCTGGCCGAGCAAAAGCGTTTTGCCGAGGCCGAACGATGCTATCGGCAGATACTGGCGCAAGATGCTGACAATGTGCCCACCTTGTCCAACTTTGGTGTGTTGCTGGCTAGCCTGCGGCGTGACGACGAGGCGGAAGCCTGTTACCGGCAGGCGCTGGCACTGGCACCTGATTATCGCAAGGCAGCATACAACCTGGCGTATTTGTTGCTGCTGCATGGCCGCTATGAAGAAGGCTGGCGCATGCTGGAGGCGCGTGACGGTCTGCAAATGCTGCAAAACCTGCTGCACAACCATTTGCCTGACCCGCCATTTGTGCAGCGCTGGCAGGGGCAGGACCTGGTTGGCAAATCCATCCTCATCCTGTTTGAATCTGGCCATGGCGACATGATACAGTTTGCCCGCTATGCCAGCCTGTTAAAGCGGCGTGGCGCTGCGCGTGTGGCCTGCCTGTGCCATCCAGCTTTAAAACGCTTATTCAGCCTGCTGGATGGTCTGGATGGTCTGGATGGTCTCGATGGTCTCGGTGGTCTTGGTGGTGCGTGGGCCTTTGATGAAGACATTCGCATCAATGACTTTGATTATTGGGTGGCACCACTCAGTCTGCCGGGCCTGTTTGGCACGCGGGTTGATACCATACCTGCCGATTTGCCGTATCTGTACACGCCCGCGCAAGCCCGGCAAGGCTATGCCGACATCATCAACATGGCCGGGGGCGCTGTGCGTGTGGGGCTGGTGTGGCAGGGCAATGCACAATTTTATAATGATGCTGAACGTTCCATCCATGACTTGCAGGTCTTGCAGCCGCTGGCCACTATCCCCGGGGTGCACTTTTTTAGTCTGCAAAAGGGGCCGGGTGAGCTGCATGCGGGCGATGCCCCAAGCGCTGCCAGGGCCGCTATGCCTCTCACTGTAACTGACCTGGCACCACGCATCCATGATTTTGCGGATACCGCGGCCATCATCATGCAACTGGATCTGGTGTTGACGGTGGACACTGCCGTCGCCCACCTGGCAGGGGCATTGGGTAAGCCTTGCTGGGTCATGTTGCCGGCTTATCAGCCAGACTGGCGCTGGCTGACGCAGCGTGAGGACAGTCCCTGGTATCCGGGTGTGATGCGCCTGTTCAGGCAAAGTAATGCAGGGGACTGGGCCGGGGTGATACAGCAGGTCTGTGCGCAACTTGCTGTGCTGGTAGCAGGCTCAGGTAGGGCATAAATTGTTTGTTTTGCATTAAAAATGTCCTGATACGGGCACTATCCGGTGTCATTTCTCATCCCTGCCAGCATGACAAAGTATAATGCCGCACCATGAATTTATTACGAACCCTAGCCGCCATCAGTGGCATGACCATGCTGTCACGGCTCACCGGTCTGGTGCGCGACGTGCTGATTACCACCCGTTTTGGCGCCGATGCCTATACGGATGTCTTTAACATCGCCTTTCGCATTCCCAACCTGTTGCGGCGCATGTTTGCCGAAGGAGCGTTTTCGCAAGCCTTTGTGCCCATCCTGGCTGAATACAAGGACAAGCAGGGCGATGCCGCCACCAAGACCCTGGTAGACCATGTCGCCACCATCATGACCTGGACCCTGGTGCTGACCTGCATACTGGGCATAGCCGGTGCGCCCATACTGCTGTACTTCATGGCCAGGGGCAAAGCAGGCCAGCCGGATGTGTTTAATGCTGCCATCGTCATGACACGCATCATGTTCCCGTATATCGGTTTCATGTCCATGGTGGCACTGGCGGGTGGCATATTGAATACCTGGCGCGAATTCAAGGTGCCTGCCTTTACGCCGGTTTTATATAATCTGTCGTCGATTGCCGGTTCGCTGTTCCTGGCACCGTTTCTGGATCAACCGATTTATGCGCTGGCGATTGCCGTCTTTGTTGGCGGTGTGCTGCAACTGGTGGCCCAGGTGCCCGCGCTGATACGCGTTGGCATGTTGCCCAGCGTCAGCTGGCGCGTCGGCACTGCCTGGCAGGATGAAGGCGTGCGCCGTATTGTGCGCAATATGGTGCCCGCCATCCTGGCGGTATCCGCCACCCAGATCAGCATCGCCATCAATACCAGCATTGCATCTTCACTGCCTGATGGCAGCGTCACCTGGCTGGCCAATGCAGACAGGTTGATGGAATTCCCCACGGCCTTGCTGGGTGTGGCGCTGGGCACCATCCTGCTGCCTGGCCTGTCGAAAGCCAATACCGATGGTGATACGGCAGAATATTCATCGCTGCTGGACTGGGGCTTGCGCCTGACCTTCCTGCTGGCCATGCCCGCCGCCGTCGGCCTGGCTTCCATCCCCGAAGCATTGACGGCTACCCTGTACCACCATGACAAATACAATGCCCATGCGGTGCAGATGACATCCCATGCCCTGACTGCCTATGGCCTGGGTTTGCTGGGCCTGATCGTCGTCAAGATTCTGGCGCCCGGCTTTTATGCCAAGCAAAATATCCGCACTCCCGTCAAAATCGCTGTGGGTGTGATGATCGTCACGCAGTTACTGAACCTGGTGTTCGTGCCTTATTTTGCCCATGCTGGCCTGGCATTGTCTGTCGGCCTGGGTGCCTGCGTGAATGCCATCCTGCTCTACACAGGCTTGCGCAAGCGCGGCATTTATCAACCCCAAAAAGGCTGGCTGATATTCCTCGTCAAGTTGTGCGCCGCCCTGTTCCTGATGGCGGGCGTGGCCTTGTGGACGTCGCAGCAATTCCACTGGCTGGCCATGCGTGGCACGCCCATATTGCGCGCTGGGGCGCTGGCACTGGTGCTGGTGGCGGCTGCCGCCACGTATTTTGCGGCACTGGCAGCCATGGGTTTCCGGCCCAGGGATTTCAAGAAGGTGACCAGGGTGTGAAGTGGATTTGATTTGCGCTGTTGAGAGTCAAGTATCTGCACATCGTTGATGCTGCATGTAATGACCTTTTTTGCTTTTGATAATTAAAATATAGGATTGTCTTTCATATGATCAGATCGTTTTTGGTAGCAAGCGTTTCGGCATTGTTGATTGCTGGCTGTGGTGGCGGTGGTGGCGGAGGTGGCACCCAAAGTACCAGTGCAGGGTCCGGCGGCACCAGCACCGGTACTGGGAATACGGGAACTGGCGGAACCACAGCGGTTACCAATGACCCGGGTCTTACCTTGACACCTGCCAATTTGAATATCAACCTGATCCAGAGTGAAGTGCGTTCGGTCAGCGTCGATGTTCACGCAAATCGTGATTTTCCGGAGGTGGTCAATATCCTGATTGCTGATAATGGCGGTTTGCTCGTGAGTAAGGTTAACATCGAAAAGCAGGGAACATATAATTACCGAGCTACTTTTCAAGTTGGCGCGGGTGTTCCACCCGGTGTCTATACCGGTTTTCTTGAAATACGTCTTTGCAAAGACGCACCTACCGTCTGTAGCAGACCACATGATGGGTCTCCGTGGAAATTACCGTACCGTGTAGAGGTCAAAGCGACCAATCAGTCTGCCTTGAAAGCCATGCCGGGCGCTGTAGATTGGACTGTAAGCAGAGGCAATAGCGCACAAAATGCATACGTACCTGTAACGCTTGATGCCAGCAAGATCACACCACGTTTTGTGTATGTGATGAACAATTATCAACTTAATGTTGTCAGTGGCATTGCAACCCAAAATGGGAAGCTGTTTTTCACGATAGGAAATACCTTTTCGCCCGGTACAGGTCTTTATGCCGTGGATGAAAATAACGGCAACCTGAAATGGGTATATGGATTCACAGGCGATTACCTTGGCAATGTGTCTGTACCAGACTCACGTCGCCCCAGAAATCCGGGCCTTGGAAACGGCAAGGTGTATGTTGTCGGCACTATTCAATATGGCGATCTGGTGACCATGTATGCAATAGACCAAACATCTGGAAAGCTGAATGCGGTAACGCAAATTAATGAAAGCATGTATACGATAAATCATGCACCTGCGCCGGTAACGATGGATGATACCGGGCTTTACTTTCCTACCGTGGGCGGTATCAGTAAATTCGATAGTACTACCCTCGCCAAAAAATGGACCTATGAAGCAAAACCGCAATTAGGCCTTGAATATACCGTGCCACTGTTTGACCAGGCATCGCAGTATTTGTATACGAGTTCAATCACAGGCGGCAATAACCTCACATTGGATAAAATAGACAAATCATCAGGCACGATGGTCGCAAGTGTCTTTTTGCAGCCGTCGACGCGTGCCTTGTGCCCTGATGGCGGGTTGATGGTTGTGAAAAATGCTGGCGCATCTGGCAGTATGCTCAGGCTCGATGGGCAGACGATGAAAACTCTCTGGTCCATTGACGATCAATTTAATGCCCCTTTCGCCTGTAGTGATACAGCGATTGTGGCAGTCAATGGTAAAAATCTGGACGTGCGCAGCCTAAGTACCGGAAGCCTGCTCTGGTCGCTGCCAGTGCCAGAAATAGAGTCATTTGGTTTGTCTGGATTAATCCTGACACGCAATATGCTGATTTTTAGCACCAGCACATCGGTCGTCGCAGTGGATTTGAATAGCCACCAGCGTGTTTGGTCGTTCGAGCAGGGTGGTGCTCTTTCCTTGTCCAAAAACGGTATTTTGTACGTTTCTTCGACCACCTATCAAGGTTTGGATAACAAGATTTTTGCATTTAATTTACAGTAAGCTTTTGTATTTTCATCTGCGCTTTCGTGCTGGTGATCTGCGTTAAAAAATGACCAGGACGTGGCATGCACGTTTTGGTCAGTGAATTATCCATAATGGAAACAGCGTGCAATGAACACAGAATATAAACCTCGCCCTTGGCTGGCAGTCTTGCTGAATGTCTTTGTGCCCGGACTGGGTTTTGTATACCTGAACCGGCTGGCACTGGCGGCGGCCAATATTCTTTTCTTTCCGCTGCTGCTTTTGATTGCGGGGCGCGCTGGTCTGGTTTTTTCTGCCTGGGGTTTTTTGCTGGTAACCCTGGTATTGACCTGTTTCTGGCTGGCGTCGTTCAGTGTGGTGTTCCGGCTGGCGCGGCGTTATTCAATGGCAAGCCGCGGGTGGTCACAACGCTGGTATGTGCTGCTTGCTGTCGGCATAGTCGGTTACGCTGTGGTGCAGTATTGCATGTCTATCCGTGGCACTTTGTTTGGCTATGACATCTTCAATGTGCCAGGTGCATCGATGGAAACCACCTTGCTGGTGGGCGACAAGTTCATCGCCAATACTCTGGCCTATAGTGGATCAGGTGGATCAGGTGGATCAGGTTCATCAGGTGCACATAAGCCGCAACGCGGTGATGTGGTGGTAATGCAAAACCCGGCACAGACCGATGTCAAATACGTCAAACGCGTCATGGGTTTGCCGGGCGAGCAGGTATCCATGCGTGATGGCAATGTGCTGATCAATGGCAAGCCGATTGCGGATGAGCATGCCTTCCATGATCTTGCCAAGCCCGATCAGGCCATTAATCAAGCATTTACCGTACCGCCCGACAGTTATTTTGTATTGGGTGACAACCGTAACAATAGTCTTGATAGCCGCCATTTTGGACCGGTACCTGCCGAGAAAATCTATGCCCGTGTGGAGCTGGTCTGGTTTTCATATGGCGTAGCGTCTGTGCGCTGGGACCGGCTGGGTCTGGCGATTAAATAAAATATCGCAATAAAAGCTGCATTCAAATTCTGCATTCAGGCACTGCATCGCTGCCGATTTTTCCCGCCGCTTGACGCGGTGTCAACCGCCGTCGCCTGCACCTGACATAGTCATCATTGTTGCCCGGCACCGGGCTCATTAAAATGCGCCCATGCCTGCCAGGAAAGTGATCGTATTATTCGCAATTTTTATGATTTCTTTCCGCAGTATTCAATGAATCCACACACTGTGAAAGAGCGCCCCCATGTCCGACAAGCATGCAACGATCACCGACGCTGAAGCTATTCCAAAAAAATCCTGGCTGTTAAAAATCGCAGGCTGGATCGTATCGATCATTATTTTGATCGTTGTCGCGCAGTTTATTGCGGGCCTTAAAAGCGATCAAAAAGCCAAATTTGTTGCAGAATCACGCAGCCTGGCAGAGACCGCCTGCGCCGGTGATGCCGCCTGCCTGGCAGCAGTAAGCAATAGGCTGGATATCTGCCTGGAACTGCATTCAGAATCGCACAAGAGCGGCAAATTTAGTCGCAAATACACGCTGCACAAAGAGAGTTTTCTGGGCTGCATGAAGTAATGCGTGGTCCATCTGATGCGTGTAAAAAAACAGATTTTCGTCGGCCAAATCAACGATTTTTTGTGCAGCGCCATAAGATAAAAGAATCAGCAAGATGATCAGAGTTGCGGGTTAACTTCGTACAATTCCGGCGATATACGTTCGATAATGCGTTCAAGGATCAACAAGAATCCCTAACGCATTCACTGTCAGGTCCATCTGACGAATGCATATCAATGACGTACAAACAGGAGACACGCAAGATGAATAAAAAACTCATACTGGCAAGCCTGATGTTGGGCTTGTCTGCCGCAAGCAATGCAGCCACCTATTATGTCGCCCCCACCGGCAATGATGCTGCTGCCGGTACCAAGGCCGCCCCATGGAAATCCATCGCCCGTGCCCAGACCGCTGCTGCGGCTGGCGACACCGTTTATTTCAGAGGCGGCAACTATAACTACACGGCTGGTATCAACACCTGCGCCACCCGTACCGATATTGTCAACGCCATTACACTGGACAAAAGCGGTAGTTCTGGCAACCCGATTCGTTACTGGGCTTATCCGGGTGAAACGCCGGTATTCGATTTTTCGCAAATGAAGGACGATTGCCGCGTCAAGGCATTCAATGTGGTTGCCAACTGGGTGCATCTGAAAGGGCTGGAAGTCACAGGCGCGCCACAACAACCAGGCAACCGCCTTAACCATGAATCATGGGCAGTATGGATCAACGGCAGCAATAATACCTTTGAACAGTTGAATACCCACCACAACATGGGGCCGGGCATCTTCATTCAAAACGGTGGCAACAACCTTGTTCTCAATAGCGATTCTCACCACAATTACGACCCTTACACCTCAAACGGCGCAGGCCAAAGTGCTGACGGTTTTGGTGCCCACGTCAAGGCGGGCAACCCTGGCAATGTTTTCCGTGGCTGCCGCGCATGGGCCAATTCGGATGATGGCTTTGATCTCATCAATGCCTATTCACCGGTGCTGATAGAAAATTCCTGGACCTGGTCGCAAGGCTATCTGCCCGGCACTACCACACCCGTAACAGCAGGTAACGGCAATGGCTTCAAACTGGGCGGTTATGGTGGCGTGTATGTATCGAATGCTGCCAAGCACACTATCCGTTTCTCGGTCGCCTTTAATAACAAGGCGTCGGGTTTCTATGCCAATCATCACCCGATCGCGAACGACTTCTACAACAATACCAGCTACGGTAACAATACCGATTTCAACATGCTGGGTATTGATGCTAACGGCAATGCAGTGAACCTGGGCAACCTGCGCAACAACATCGCGTTTGGCGGTACACTGTTGTCGAATATGACAGGTGTAAACGATCAGTTCAATTCATGGAACCTGGCAGTCACGGTTTCATCTGCCGACTTCCAAAGCATATCCACCACTGGCTGGGATGCACCACGCCAGGCCGATGGCAGTTTGCCGGTGTTGAAACATTTCCGCCTCGCCACGGGCAGTGACCTGATCAACAAAGGCACCAATGTCGGCCTGCCGTTTAACGGTTCTGCACCAGACCTGGGGGCCTTTGAGAACTGATAGAACTGATAGTGCAAATTGTGCTAATTGTGTTTTAATTGATGTAAAAGGAATGAGCTACATGGGGTCTGTGTAGCTCATTCCTTCATTTTTTTGATAGGACTTACACAAAACCGCCCCAACTGCGTTGCAGCTCCTAACCGTACTATTCGTACTGTCTTCGTCGCTACGCCTTGCTGGGACAATTTTGAGTAAGCCCTAGTTGACTCACTTATTGACTCACTTATTGACTCACCACGAGATAAATCGCAAGATGAACAAGAAATTCATGCTTACCAGCCTGGTGTTAAGTTTGATGTCAGGCATATCGGCCGCCAGCAATGCCGCCACTTATTACGTAGCGCCCACCGGTGACGATGCCGCAAGCGGCAGCAAAGACGCACCATGGAAATCCTTCGCCCGCGCCCAGGCAGGCGCAGCCGCTGGCGACACTATCTACTTCAGGGGCGGCAACTATATTTACACGGCAGGCGTGAATACCTGCGCCACCCGCACCGATACCGTCAATGCCATCACGCTGGACAAGAGCGGCAGCGCCGGCAAGCTGATTCAGTACTGGGCTTATCCGGGTGAAACACCGGTCTTTGATTTTTCGCAAATGAAAGATGATTGCCGCGTCAAAGGCTTGAATGTCGTAGCCAACTGGGTGCATTTAAAAGGGCTGGAAATTACCGGCGTACCACAGCAGCCAGAAAATCACCTCAACCATGAATCATGGGGCGTGTGGATCAACGGCAGCCATAATATTTTTGAACAGCTCAACACCCATCACAATATGGGGCCGGGCGTGTTCATCAAAAACGGTGCTTATAACCTGGTCCTTAATAGCGATTCCCACCACAATTACGACCCTTACACCTCAAATGGGGCAGGGCAGAGTGCAGATGGTTTTGGTGCCCACATCAAGGCCGATAACCCTGGCAATGTCTTCCGTGGTTGCCGCGCATGGGCCAATACCGACGACGGGTTTGATTTGATCAATGCCTTTTCACCCGTGCTGATAGAAAATTCCTGGACCTGGTCACAAGGCTATCTGCCCGGCACCACCATATCGCTGCCAGCCGGTAACGGCAATGGCTTCAAGCTGGGTGGCTATGGCGGCAAATATGTGCCAAACGGTGTCAAGCATACCATCCGGTATTCAGTGGCATTCAACAATAAAGTGTCGGGCTTTTACGCCAACCACCATACCGTCGCGAACGATTTCTTCAACAACACCAGCTTTGATAACGGCATTGATTTCAATATGCTGGGCATAGATGAAAACGGCAAGCCCGTCAATCTGGGTAGCTTGCGCAATAACATCGCATTCGGTGGCACCCTGATATCGAATATGGATGGCACAGACAACCAGTTCAATTCCTGGAACCTGCCGCTCAAGCTCACCGCTGCCGACTTCCAGAATATCTCAAACGCTGGCTGGGATGCACCCAGGCAGCCTGACGGCAGCCTGCCCGTGTTGAAGAACTTTCACCTGGCACCTGGCAGCGCGCTGAAAAATAAGGGCGTTAGCGTGAGCCTGCCTTTCAAGGGCGCAGCACCTGATCTGGGGGCGTTTGATGACTGATGGGACATCGTAAGCTGTGTTGTTGATATTCGAATCGGTATCGACAACAAGTAAAATGTGATTGGATTTCATCCGGACATGTGGTTAGCCTTTATTTTCTATGGGTACGAGCGCCCAATAAAATAATAATGGAGAAAAAATGTCCCCCTGTGTCCGGCCCCTGTGCATTTCAATTTTTGCGTTAGCCGCATATAGCAACCCTTGCATTGCCACCGCAGCCGAGCCGACGGTCATCACTAGCCAGGCGACGTCATCAGTCACCGTGATCAGGACAGAAACGGGTATCGTCGTGCAGACGGCGCAAGGCACGTTGACACTGGAACCCTGGTCGGCACGGGACATCCGCGTCAGGTTCCATAAAGATGCCACCTGGCCTGGTACCTACAACCCTGTGGTTATTGCTAATACCCCGCAGCCAAAATTAGTCAAATGGAGCATCAGCGAAACACCCGCAGCCTATCAACTCGCCACTGATTTTCTTCAGGTGCGTATTGACCGCAACAAGGGTACGCTGTCTTTCCACGATCAGTCCGGCAACGAGCTATTGAATGAACCTGGCAATGCGCGTGTGCTGGCAGACAAACCGGCAGCCACATCCGCAGTCAGCCAACAATTTACTATTCGTGATGGCAGTGCAATATATGGACTGGGCCAGCATCAGAATGGCTTGATGGACTATACGGGCAATTCGGTGCGCTTACAGCAGGTGAATACCGATGTAGGCGTACCCATGCTGCTGGCATCAAAGGGCTTTGGCATCCTGTGGAACAATGCGTCGGTCACCAATGTGGATGTGCGCCTGCCACAGAACCACGGCATGCTGGGCATTCGTTCAGAAGCAGGTGGCGGCATTGATTATCACTTTATTTATGGCCCCGACGCGGACCAGATCATTGCCGAATATCGCAGTCTGACGGGCGATGCACCGATGATGGCGCGCTGGACCTGGGGCCTGTGGCAATCCAAAGAGCGCTACAGCAGCCAGGCTGAAATACTGGGCATTGCCGCCAAATACCGCGAGTTGAAAATCCCTTTCGATGCCGTGGTTCAGGATTGGCAATACTGGGCCCCAGGTGATTGGGGCAGCCACGTCATGGAGGCCAGGCGCTACCCGGATCCCAAGGCCATGCTGGCTACACTGCATGCACAGAATGTCCATGCCATTGTTTCCGTCTGGCCGCGTTTTGATATAGGCACGACCAATCTGGCTGAACTGGACAAGGCAAGCGCCATATTCCCACCTGTCTACCCTAATGTGTATCCGGCAGGTAAGGGGAAATGGTATGACCCGTATGGCCCCAAGGGCAGAGAAATGTATTGGTCGCAGATCATGAAGAGCCTGGGGGCCGTCGGTTTTGATGGCTGGTGGCTTGATGCCAGTGAGGGCGAACTGGGTGGCAACTGGGGTGAACTGCGTAACATACAGACAGCGGCAGGCCCAGGGGCTGAAGTGTATAACGCCTATCCATTGATGCACACCACCGCCGTGTTTGAAGGCATGCGAAAAGACATCCCTGACAAGCGTCCGATTATCCTGACCCGGTCTGCCTATCTGGGACAACAACGCAATGCAGCCATCACCTGGTCAGGTGATGTCGCTGGCACCTGGGATGTATTGCGCCGCCAGATACCGGCTGCATTAAACTTTTCCATCACCGGCATACCCTACTGGTCAGCGGATATTGGTGGTTTTTTTGGCGCGGGGAAGCTTGATGCTGCCTATGCAGAATTATTCACCCGCTGGTATCAATTTGCGGCATTTAATCCCATGTTCCGTATCCACGGCACGTCGGCTGGTAAAGAGATCTGGAAATTTGATCCTGCGACACAAAAAATATTGATCGACTACGACAGGCTGCGCTATCGCCTCATCCCCTACATTTATTCAACATCGTGGGACGTGACCCACAACAAAAGCACCATGATGCGGCCACTGGTGATGGATTTTCGCACCGATGTGCAGGCACTCAACATCCCCGATCAATATATGTTTGGCAAAACGCTGATGGTGGCCCCCGTGACCACACCTAAAACCAAAGCCAGAAACGTCTACTTGCCAGGCACCGATCCCTGGTACGATTTCAAAACCGGCCAGCGTCATGAGGCCGGCCAGACCATCACCGTGGCTGCCGGCATAGACACCATTCCGCTACTGGTACGCGCAGGCAGTATCCTGCCGCTGGGGCCGGTGATCCAATACGCCGACCAGCAAAGCGAAGAATCCACAGAAATCCGCGTCTATGCCGGCAAGAACGGCCAGTTTGAACTGTATGACGATTCAGGAGATGGCTATGGCTACCAGGCAGGCCAGTTTTCGCTGATCAAATTCGTGTGGAACGACGCAAGCCACAGCCTGAGCATTTCACCGCGCGAAGGTCAGTTTCCCGGTATGAGTAAAAACCGCATGTTCAAAATCAGTTGCGCCGGTTCCAGCACAAGGCCAAAGCCAGGGCAGGACATCAAATATACAGGGCAGGGAGTGACACTGGCTTTACCCGGGTGCAGATGATTTTTCAGCATATTCCCCAATTAGTTGCACCTATTCTGCTGTCGGGACATGATGCGCTGGTATGTACACAAAGAATGCTGGCGCGAGCGTGGTCATTTGCCTGAATCGCTTCCATTGCTTGTTCTGCTTCCCCACGGGTAGGTATTCCCGCTACCTACGCTGCCTCTATTTTTCTTTTACCAGTGTTTCACTCACTTCAAACAGACCAAACAGACCAAACAGACGTTTGGCGATGCTGTCGTCATGCGCCACCGGGTTAGCGAGCTTAATGGCCAGCCGTCCTGGTGCGCCTTACACCCATGACGACGGTGGCACCGTGTCTGGCGAGTGGCTGCGTGGTGAACAGGCCTATGCCCGATTTGGCGCTGGTGACAACGTAAGTCATGCCGCTTAAATCCCTGGCGAGCAGTTCAGGCCGGACCATCAGTGGGGTGAGCGTAGCGTGTTCCGGTTAAAGTGCCTTAGTTAAACAAGCAATGATAAGACAGCCGGTCTCTTGTAAAGCACGGTGGTAATCGATACAGTGGCGGGTCGTTTGCTTATTTTTGCTTATTTTTTATGACAACATCAGAAACATTCCAGCGCGCGCGCAAGCCAGAACAAAAAGAAGAGCGCCGCATGCATTTGCTGGCGACGGCCAAGGCGGCCCTGCATGGCGGCATGGAGGTAAGCGATCTGGGCCTGAACGAACTGGCACGCAAGGCGCAGATGACCAAGTCTAACGTCTACCGCTACTTTGAAAATCGCGAGGCGCTGCTACTGGCCTTGCTGGAGGAAGAATCGGTGCTGTGGCGCGGTGAACTGGTCGAGCGCCTGGCCATTACCCAGCAGGCCACGGCAGAACAGATCGCCCAGGCTTTCGCCGGTGCCAGCGTCGCTTATCCGCTGATGTGTCGCCTGTTCAGCGCGTTGCCGTCCATCATAGAACACAACGTATCACGCGAACGCCTGACCGAATTCAAACTGAACTCATTGGCCTTGATGGTGGGCCTGGCAGAACAATTGCACCTCAGCGCACCAACGCTGCCATTTGAATCATATGTCAGGTTTGTACGCCTGGCGATGGCCATGCTGATCGGCCTATGGCCACTCAGCCGCCCGGCCTCTGCACTTGCCGGCGTGCTCTCGCTGCCAGAGCTGCAAGCCCTGCGGTATGACTTTGAAACCGATTTTACGTCCGGACTGCTGTTACTGCTGCGTGGGCTTGAGCCGGCGTGATTGAACTTATGTAAAGGTATGCGCAATTCAAAAGCAGGGGCAGTTTTAACATTCATACATGCCGAACCTTGCGGGTGATTACGCTTCGCTAGTCACCCCTACGCGGGCTAATCACTACGCAGGCTAACATCTTCAAGAATTTTCTGATAGCCGATATTAAAATTCGCTTTCCAATATAAAATGATGGCAAAATAACACATTGTAATCTGACGTGAGATCCTCAATCGATGCCGCCGGCACCGCGCAAGTAAGCGAAATAAACACTACGACTATGTAGAAAGAATACCAAATGAAAAAGTTTCTTGTCACTTGTAGCACGCTGCTCGCCATGTCAGCCAGTCTGCCTGCTTTCGCGGAAGACCCGGCCGGGGATTGGACAGGTTTAATAGAGGGTGCGATTCGTCTGAATATATACGTCACTAAAACACAAAGTGGGCAACACGAAGTCACGGTCATCAGCCCTGATCAGGGCAACTTCACCATCAAAGCAGACAAAGTAGAAGCCGGTGAAAATTTCATGCGTTTTAGCATTGCGAAACTCAATTGCAATTACGAAGCAAAATGGGACGAGACACAGAAAGCATGGCTCGGTACCTGGACACAGGGACAGCAAGCCAAACTTAAGCTTACGCGTTTAGACGCCAAAGCCTTGGCGGCGCAAGTGAAAAAGCGCCCACAGGAAGAAGCAATAGCAAAAAGCCCGCACAACTACTCAAGTACAGATGTAAGTTTTCAAAATGCAAAAGCCAACATAAGTTTGGCTGGCACACTGATGCTACCGCAAGGCAAAGGCCCATTTCCCGCAGTCGTTTTGGTGCATGGATCAGGTCCCAATGATAGAGATGAAACCATTTTCGACCACAAAATTTTTCTGGTGTTGGCAGATCATTTAAGCAAACAAGGGATAGCGGTGCTGCGCTACGATAAACGCGGCATCGCAGCATCGAAAGGCGATTACAAGAGTGCTACCACCTTTGACTTTGCCGACGATGCGCAAGCAGCGGTGGACTATCTGCGCACCCGCTCTGAAATCAACCAGGACAAATTGGGAATGATAGGCCATTCCGAGGGAGGTCTGATCGCGCCCATGGTGGCAGCAAATGATCCCAAACTGAAATTTATCGTGTTGATGGCAGGTCCTGGCGTACGCATCGATGCTTTAATGCTGGAACAGGGGCGACTACTTGGACTTGCCAATGGTGAGAGCCAAACCGAAGTCGAGAAAGCGCAGAAAGTAAGTCGTGAAGCCTACGCCATTATGAATTCGGGCGCAGACGACAAAACGATCAGCGAGAGACTGAAAGCACATCTCGACCAAGCGGAAAAAAACGGTGATCTGGTCAAGGGGGCCGGCGCAGGACAATTAAGCACCTTGGCAAGACCCTGGTTCAGAGCATTTATCAAATACGACCCTGCACCGACCCTGGCGAAAGTTACGCAAGCAACACTGGTTTTGAATGGCGAACTGGATCTGCAAGTTCCCGCTAAAATGAATCTCGATGGGATACGGGCGAGTATGAAAGCGAACAAAAACGTCGTCATCAAAGAACTGCCTAAACTCAATCATCTGTTCCAAACCGCGACCACCGGTTCACCGGCTGAATACGGAAAAATCGAGGAAACTTTGTCGCCTGTAGCCTTAGACGCTATGTCTGGTTGGATCTTACAACAATAAATTCAGTGCACTTGCCAAATACCTTCGTTAAGAACGGGTGCGGAGTCAGCAAAAACAGGGGCTGACATTCACGAGACGGGGCGACGGCGACACGTCTTATATTCACGCATTTCTTGTTGCAGAATCGTTGTAATGTAAGACTTGTCCCTTTTTTTTGCGCGCCGCATCCACCTTCACGGTCAGACGTTTTGACTGGTCATCACGCTCGATGATGATATGGTGTCACGTAGCGAAGCTGACAATATTTTTCACCGGCTGAACGGCAAAGAAAATCTTTTCACGCCGGTATGCTTCCCAGCGGTGGTATCCCAGGACGGTATTTTGTGCTGCTGGCACATTGAGGCAATATGCACGATAATGCACCAATAGTATGATATTTAATGTTGTAAAGTTTGAATCTGGAGTTATTATCATGGCAACTGTGCGCAAGACCATTACCTTGACTGACCAGCAGGACGACTGGATAAAAGCGCAGATCGTTGCGGGGCATTACACCAACGACAGCGAATACATCCGCGACCTGATCCGGCGTGAACAGGACCGTAATACCGAAATAGAAGCTATTCGCGCGGCGCTGATAGAAGGCGAGGCCAGTGGTGAAGCGCGCCCTTTTAATGCACTGGCTTTCAAACAAAAAATGTTGGCAAAGCGTGGCTGAGTTTCGCCTTACCCCCGCTGCTGAGAGTGATCTTGAGGCAATTTGGGATCACACATCGCAGCAATGGGGCATTGATCAGGCGGTTCGTTATATCGATATCATGACTGCCGCCTTTGGTGAACTGGCTCAATCACCCAAGGCAGCACCGGCATGTGACGACATCCGGCCAGGTTATCGTCGCCGTAGTGTTGAACGGCACATGATTTACTTCCGCATCACGACATATGGAATTGTTATTGTCCGTATCCTGCACGACCGCATGGATGTGCATCGACATTTGTGATGTGACTCTTTAAGAAAATGTTAATGCACTTTCTGCAGTGTTACTCATACAGGCGGACATCAAATATCGCGTCAATGATCTTTATAGCCAGGCAGACATGTTAGCCCGTGTAGGGGCGATTCGCAGCCCGTAATCGCCCACTGTGCACAGCAATGCCTTTCTTGGGTACATCCCGAAGCAGCCACCTTTTATTTCAACAGATCCGCCTTTTTCTTCTCAAATTCTTCCTGTGTGATAATTTTATCGTCGAGCAGGCCTTTCAGTTTGCGAATCTGATCAAGTGGGTCAGGGGCAAGTGTCGCGTGATGCAAACCCGGATACCAGCGGCATCCGGGCTTGCACTTCACTTAGCATTCAAGCCCTGGCCAGTGCTTCTACCGGGTCCAGCCTGGCGGCGCTGCGGGCGGGCAAAAAGCCGAAGCTCATGCCTATCAGTGTTGATACGCCAAACGCGCCGACGATGGCGGTGCTGGAAAACACCATCTTGAAATCGCCAGAGAACTGGGCGAACAGTGCACCCAGGCCCAATGCCAGGCTAACGCCGATGGCACCGCCCAGCACGCAGACCAGCACTGCCTCAATCAAAAACTGGCGCAGGATATCGCCCTGACGCGCGCCCACGGCCATGCGCACGCCGATTTCCTGCGTGCGTTCGGTGACGGATACCAGCATGATGTTCATCACACCGATACCACCCACCAGCAGCGAAATCAGGGCGATGGAGGAGATCAGCAGGGTGATGGTGCGGGTGGTTTGTTCTATGGTCTGGCGTATGCTGTCGGTGTTTTGGGTAAAGAAATCAGTCTTGCCGTGACGCTGGGTCAGCAACTGTATGATGCCCTGTTCGGCCACTGTGCTGGGTACGGCATCGGTGACGCGCACGGTCAGGCTGCGCAGATAATCCTGCCCGGTCAGGCGTGACATCGCAGTGGTATAGGGCAGCCAGATATTCACGCTGTCGTCATTGCCAAAGCTGCTGCTTTTCTTGGCGGTGACACCGATGATGCGGGCCGGTACATTGCCCAGCAAGATCACTTCCCCCAATGCATTTTCCCCATTCGGGAACAAGGTCTTGCGGGCATTGTCATCAATCACGGCAACCTGTGATTGCTGTTTTTCTGCCTCTTCATTAAAGCTCTGTCCGGCAGCAAAGGTATAGCCGCGCACGCGAAAGAATTGTTCGCCGACGCCAGTCACATTGGCGCTGCTGGCTTCAATATTGCGGTAACGCAGGGTTACGCTGGTACTGACGGTGGGGGTCACGCTGTCTACATAATCAAGCTGCGCCAGTGCCTTGGCATCGCCCACACGCAGTGTGCGGATGGCGTTGGCGCGGCGGTCACCAAAGCCTGTGCCGGGTGAAATATTGATGGTATTGGTACCCATGGCACTGATATTGGCCAGAATACTCTGGCTTGAACCTTCACCCAGCGCCACGACAGACACCACGGATGCAATGCCGATGATAATGCCCAGCATGGTCAACAGCGTGCGCAAGCGGTGGCCTGCCATGGCCCGCAATGCCATCTGTGCTGCTTCGCCAAGACGGCCAAGCAAGTCACGCAGCGGTGTACTTGCGCGTGCTGGCGCACTGGCCGCTTTGGTGATCAGTGCCGGGGCATCAGGCTGACGCCGGTCTGCGACGATACAGCCATCGCTGATTTCGATCACACGCTGGGCATGGGCCGCCACTTGCGCATCATGCGTCACCAGGATGATGGTATGTCCATCGGCATGCAATTCATTGAGGATCTTCATCACTTCCAGGCCGCTGGCACGGTCCAGCGCGCCGGTGGGTTCGTCGGCCAGTATCACGTCGCCGCCATTCATCAGCGCCCGTGCGATAGACACACGCTGTTGCTGGCCGCCGGACAACTGGCCGGGCCGGTGCCACAGTCTTTCACCCAGGCCCAGCCGTTTCAGCAACAGCGTGGCGCGTTCACGGCGTTGCACGGTCGGCATACCAGCATAGATGGCCGGTATCTCAACGTTGCCCAGCGCACTGAGATCACCCATCAACTGATATTTCTGGAAGATAAAACCAAAATGCTCGCGCCGCAGCCGTGCCAGTTCATCCGGTAGCATGGCGCCAGTTTCCTGGCCTGCCACCTGGTAGCTGCCGCGAGTGGGGCGATCAAGACAACCCAGAATATTCATCAGCGTTGATTTGCCAGAGCCCGATGGCCCCATGATGGCCACCATCTCGCCAGCTTCAATGACCAGATCCACATCACGCAACACCGCCACAGTGCCTTCACCGGCAGGAAACTCGCGGGTCAGGCCGCGTACCTCAAGCAAGGCTGCCATGATCAGAACATAGGTGGCGGGCCGCCACGTTGGTTGTTAGCCGATACTGCGCCGACCTTGGCTTCGGTGGTGACAACCTGCTCACCCTGCGCCAATCCTTCCAGCACTTCAGCCCGCACACGGTTGTTCAGCCCTATGCGCACGCTTTTTTCCGTGATGTTGCCGGCGGCCATGACCCGTACCTTATAACGTCCCTCGCCAGCACGGGTATCGCGGGCACCCAGCGCACCGCTGGGTATCGTCAGCGCATCCTTCACCTGTGCCAGCACGATGCTGGTCTGCGCCGTCATGTTGATGCGCAGCTTGCCATCAGGGTTTGCTACATCGAAAATACCGTTGTAATAAATGGCAGTGGCGGCGGTACTGGTCGTGGTAGTGCTGGTATCGGTAGCCAGTGTGGTGGGGCCAGGTTCAACGGCACGCAGTTTGGTTTCATAGCGTTTGTCCGGGTCACCCAGCAGGCTGAAATACACCGGCATGCCAGGTTTTACACGCGGCACATCTGCTTCTGATATCTGCGCCTTGATGGTCATGGTATCGAGCCTGGCCAGCTTGATCAGCGTCGGTGCCGACTGATTGGCATTCACCGTCTGACCCTGCTCGGTAACGATGGCTACAACCACACCATCCATCGGCGCGGTAACGCGGGTGTAACCCAGGTTGACCTTGCTGGTGTCTTCTGCCACCTTGGCCTGGGCAATCTGCGCTTCTTGCACGGCGACATCAGCGCGGCTGGTGCTGAGTGTGGCTTCGGCTGCTTCCAGATCAGAACGCGAGCCAGCATCAATCGCCACCAACTGGCGTAACCGGGCGGCGGTCAGTTCGGCCTGTTTCAGTGCTGCCTGGCGCGAACGCAACTGCGCTTCGGCACTCTTCAATGCCGCCTGGGCATTGCGCAAATTGTTTTGCTGCGTCAGTGCGTCGATTTCAGCAATCAATTGCCCCTGTTTGACGGTATCGCCCAATGCCACGTGCAGGCGTTCTACCTTACCTGTCACCTGTGCACCAACGCTGACCAGCTTGGCTGCGCCAATAGTGCCGGTGGCCAGTACCGTATCTTCCACATCACCTTTGGTGACGGGGGCTGTTGCCACCTGCGGTGGTGGCGGCGGTGTGAACCATATGCGTTTGGCCAGCAAGGCAAGCGCAATGACGATGATGGCAATCAAAAGCAAGCGCCACGGAGAAAACCAGGAGCGAATACCGGAAGTAGGGAGTGTTTTCATTTTATTCAATTCGTTTCAGGTCAAGTACCGCCCAGCACCTTGTACAGCGTGATGCGGTTGCTTTGTTCTGCCAGCCGCATGCTGATCAGGGATTGTTGTGCCGCATAAAAGCTGCGCTGCGCATCCAGCAGATCCAACTGGCTGCTGCTGCCAGCGCGCCAGTTTTGTTCGGCCAGGCGCAATTGCAAGGCAGACGATTCGGTCAGCGCCAGTTGCATGGCCAGCCGGTCAGCCAGCGAGCTACGCACGCTCAATGCATCGGCCACCTCGCGAAAGGCGGTCTGCACCGTCTTGTCATATTGCGCCAGGGCGATATCGCGGCTTAGCTCCGCCGACTGCACCTTGGCACGCCCGGCACCGCCATCAAAGACGGGCAGGCTGACCGATGGCCCAAAGCTCCAGCTACCCGACTTGAACAGGTCTGCCAGATCACGGCTGCTGCTGCCAGCCGAGCCAGTCAGCGTGATACGCGGAAAGCGCTCTGCGCGCGCCGCGCCTATATCGGCATGGCTACCTTGCAATTGATGTTCTGCCGCGCGCACATCAGGCCGGTCTTGCAATATCTGCGATGGCAGGTTGGCAGGCAAGCTCAGCACAATGCTGGCCTCGGCCTGCTGGGGTTGTTGGGTTGGTGGTTCCAGCTCAGGCGGTGTGGCTGCACCCACCAGCAAATCCAGTGCATGGCGGTCTTGCGTCACTTGCAGTGCTGCATTCGCCGCATCCAGCCGCGCCTGGTCCTGTGCACTCAGCGACTGCGCCAGTGCCAGACCGTTGATGGCACCCAGTTGATGTCGCTGCACATTCAACTGATGGCTGCGCTGGCGACTGCTCAAGGTCTGTTCTGCCAGTTGCTGGCGTTGCAGGTCTGCGGCCAGTGTCAGCCAGGCACTGGCTACCTCTGCCATCAGGCTTAATTGCACACTGCGATGCGATTCGGCAGAAGACAGGGCGCTTTGCAAGGCCGATTCACTTGCATTACGCAGGCGACCAAACAAATCCAGCTCAAACGCCGTCAGCCCTATCTGCGCTGAAACGCTGCGCCCGCCATGGTCCGAACGGCTGGCATTGGCACTGGCATTCAACGCTGGCAACTGCGCCGCATCCTGAATACTGAGCTGGGTACGTGCCTGTTCCACCTTCAACGCAGCCACACGCACATCACGGTTATTCACTAACGCCAGTACGATCAATCGCTTCAAACGCGCATCAGTAAAGAATTGCTGCCAGTCTGGCAGCGCCGCCATATCCTGGCTGGTAGCGTCAGCTTTTTGGATGCCATCATGTATCGCAGCGGCTAGCGAAATAGTAGCGAGTGGAGTGGCAGCAGGCGGCCGCTGGTATTCAGGTGCCAGATTGGCACAAGCAGCCAGCGACAGCACTGCGGTGGCCAGCAACAAACGCCGGCCAGGGGAGTTTTGACAAATCATGCGCAAAGTCTACGATCCTGTATGGCGGCATGGTATCCACCTTAAATGTGCAATCAACCCGGGCAAAGAGCATGTCAGGCCAGACGGAATTGGCCTTCATACCAGGGTTTGCTAATAGGAAATTATAAGGGCGCAGGCAGATAACTGGGTGTAATTTACACCTGTTAAGGAATGCTGCGACTTGTAAAGATTGGAGGGGGATTTGTAAAGATTTTTTGGGAATTGGAGGCTATGAAATACTGTCACGGGCTAGTCTGGCCGATCGATCTGTTAAGTTTCAATTGCGACCGCCAATGCATTGGCAAGTTCTTCATCATACAATTCTGTGCCGTCAGTAAATCCTGCAGCAAGGCGCCGTTTCGCCTCTGGGATAACCAGCGAAAGTGCGATACTTTGGCGAATAAAAGTGGAAAGGGCATAGTTAGAAATTTCACTAACCGGCGCCGCCCAGTTTTTTCTACATCGTTGTATCTGGCTCGAGTTAAATTCCGGATCAACCCAGGGGCCTGCAACGTCTGCGACACTTCTTGTTTCCATAAGCGGGTTTTTGAAATCAAATTTAATGGAAGAATTCGGTCTGACCTGGCTTTCTGTCCGAACAGCGTCTCAAAAATACTGGCCAGGTGTATCCGGCTCACCGCCAAAGCCAACAACAACTTTATGTGCGATGCCTAACTGTAGAATCTGCTCGCTGGCTACTGGTTTCTATTTTTTCTACGATACAGACACCAGCAAATCACTCAGATGCTGGTTTGCATTTAACAGGTCAGCAAAAAACATGCCCTGTACCTGGTCAATTGACCAAGTGAGATATTCACAGTTCCCGCACTTTGCAATCAAGCACACCTGTGACTTATTTGGTGTGACAGACCTGGGTTAAGTGATCGTCGGTTTGTCTCAGATTCATTTTCCGATATTCCAAGCTATAGTATGATTTGTCTGTATGTGTTAATTTACTAACTATGGCTAGAGCGCAAAGTCAAGCGTCTCGGCAAACTAATAGGATTATTCCGTTATGATGAGTCTTACGAGTGAACACTATCAAAGCATAGGGGAAATCGTTGTGGTCTGGGCTAAGCTGGAAATTCACATTGTCAAAGTACTCCGTACGCTTTCTCGAATGACGTTTAAGGAGGCTTTGGTCGTCTATCTGCAAATGGGATTTCGCGAAAAATTAACGGTTCTCCGCGGACTATTGATCGCCAAGGAGCCAAACAAAGAAGCAAAGGTACGCAAAGAATTTGAGGCATTGGCAAAGCGCTTGGAATCAGCATATAGCAATAGAAATTTGGTCGCGCACAGTATTTGGTTTCCAGGCGCAAAGGACGGAGAGATTTCTGCATTCGGGTTTGATACAAAAATTCAGAAGATTGAAGGACGGGACGAAAAGCGGAACAGTTTCAATGCAGCAGCGTTTCACAAGCAGGCGATGGCTATTGATCGCTTGGCGGAGGACTTTAAAGCTTTTTTCGAAGAGAATTTTAAGGTTAGCTTCATTCACAAAAAGCAAGGCGGTCTCGATTGATTATCAACCATTCGCTATTCGGGTACGGTTTTATACAGAGTTCGCGAAGCAACAAGTAATTTATATCTTGATGTTTTCGAAAGTTAAAATAGCTACATAATTTTTCTGAATTACCGGATATTTTCGTTTCACCGCTCCAACACCGAACCCACCATCCCATTACCACACTCCAAAGGCACATACCCCTCCCACTTCCACGGCGTATACACATCCTGTATCAGCAATTCCAGCAAGTCTTTGAAGATGTGGTCGCCGTTGGCGCTGTTGCTCATGATGACGACGGCGGTTTTTTGTTTGTCGAACACTACCGAATGGTTTTCCCAGCCGTCGTCGTGGCCTTCTTTGAAGTAGGCTTTGCCGTGGGGTGTCTGGAAGATGCCCCAGCCCAGGCCGTAGGATAGTTGTATGTGCTTGTTGTCGTCGCTTGATGCGGTGGACAGGGTGGGGAACTGGGTGGGGGTAGTGATGGCAATCTGGGGTGCCAGCATGATGGCTTTGGCTTCTTTGCTGATGATACTGCCTTGCATCACGCCTTGTATGAAATGGGCGTAGTCGTTGAGGGTGGTGTCCATGGAGCCGGCGGCGTTGACTTTTTTTCTTTTCACATGACCCAATGATTTTTCATCTTTGTCGTGGCCGACGGCCAGGTTGTCGTTGAAGCGGTCTTGCCATTGCATGCTGGTGTTGTGCATGCCCGTCGGGTTGAAAATGCGTTCCTGTATCAGAACATCTGCTGTTTTGCCGGTGACGGTTTCTACTATCATTTGGGCCAAATAAATACCCTCGCCTGAATAGGCGTATCTGCTGCCGGGGGTAAATTTGATTTCCAGTTTTTTGCTAAGGTTCAGCCAGCGAAAGTTGGCGAAGCCGGCAGTATGGTTCAACAGCATGCGCAGGGTGATTGTCAGGTAGCGCGGGTCATCGGCCAGGTCGCGGTAGTTGTCGTAGTCTGGCAGTGGCTTGGGTAGGTATTTCTGTATCGGCATGTCCAGATCAAGCACGCCTTCAACCACCAGTTGCGCCACCAGGGTGGCAAATACAGCCTTGGTGAAAGATGCGCCGTACATGATGCTGTCTTCGGTCAGCGGCAGTTGCCTGTCTTTGTCGCGTAAGCCAAAGCTTTTGGTGTAGATAATTTTATTGTCATTGAGGATGGCAATGCCAAGGCCGGTGACGCAGGACGATGCCATCAGGTGTGTGACTTTGCTCTCTATCTCGGTTGACGTAATGCTGGATCCATCGAGTCGCTTGATCGTGATGGGTTCTGCCAGCGAGGGCATACTTGCGATTGCCAGCAGGGGGAGGACCACAAAAGTGGCAATGGTTTTAGTCCACTTCATGCGGTTCTCCTGACAGGGCTAAGATATTAATCGACTTATTTTCCAGATTTGGTCAAAAATTCCAAAATTGTTGGCGGAATCCCTTCGTCTTTTACGATCCCGTCGCCTGATGGTCTGAATAGAGCGGCTAGTACCGTATTGATACTTTCGTCTTTAGGAAGGTTGCCGTCTCGAATTAAAGACAAATAAGTTTTTGCCATTACTACTCGCTCTGCAGCATCATTTTCTAGGTGGATGTTGCTCAAAAAAATCCTTACAATTAAACGTAACATCCAGAAACATAGGGTAGCAAATAATATAAATGTCCCAAGTTTAAAGGTAGCCGCTGTTTGGACAATCGAGGCGATAGAAGATGGATCAGATTTTACAGGAAGTGATGCAGTACTAATTCCTTTGCTACTTTGTGCTTGTTCAAATGCTTTGCCGATGGACTGTAGTTCATTATGCATTAGCCATCCAGACATAAAAATCGAAATCACCAGTAGAATAAATATGCCTATAACCCAATTCCGGTGTTTTTTTCTTTTTAATTCCCAATATTCAACTGGGGCGGCCAAAGCCATGTGCTTGTCATATGTGTTTTGAAGATTTTGAAGACTAGTGTTTGCTATTTCTAATTGTTGTTTCCAATCGGACTCTCTTCCGCCTTGATCCTCGTTAAATTTATTTTGCTGATCTGCGCTTTGTTCACTAAGTGATAAGCTGAGAGTGTCGAATTGGCTCGTTTGTTTAATAGCTGCATCATTTATTGCAGTCAATGCGGACTGCATATCACCAGCTAGCTTTTTTAGAAGCGTGTTTTCAGGCTCGAATCTATCTTTTACGCCTAGTTCGTGCAACTGCCATTTTGAAATGGCTTGTATGACGAACTCAATAGGAGTAGATGACAAATTTAATTTAAGCCAGAATGTAACTGTTGCTGCTGCAATTTCCGGTTTCCCGGATTTACATAAATCATTAATGTAGTTACGTTGTGCTGAGTCGACTAGCCAAGGGAATTGCTTTATGCTCGACTCTAGGTAATCTTTTGCGCTAGATAAATAGTTTCTTGATTCAACTTCGTTATTTCGGAGGTGATAATCTTTTGCAGTATTTAGCCCGCTAATTGCGTTGGTAAACAGCTCTTTAATTTTGTCACTGGTTCCTTGAAAATTATATTGACCGTTCAGGCTAACCCAATCCCATTCGCTTTGCTGCCCAGAAAGCCATGCAAGAGCACTTTCGTAGTCGGTCCATTGCATTGATCCGATTTGTTCGCCAAGATTCACCGAAAGTAAGGGTTGAGGTAATTCAGTTGCGCTCATTTAATTGCTCCTGATAGTGTGGCTCTAAAAACTACCGACTAGAGATGCTTGCGATGAAATTAAGATAACACAATCATATCAATGCAAAAAATTAATTTTTGGATTGGTTCAGTGGAGTCAATTGCTAAAATTTTCTAATTGAGTTTCCCCTCAAAACATAAACGACTTCACCAGATTCAAATCCCCGATCTTGCGTAGTGGTATGACGAAGCTTTCACGTTTTTCTCTGGCGGTGTTTTCATAAAACACCAGGGTCACGCGGGCAGTGATGATGGGTTGTTTGCGTTGGCCTTCATCGAAGTTGTAACCGCCAGGGCCATAGTTGCCCCAATAGTTGACGAACACATGGTAAGCGCCGTGCAGGGGGGCGATGGTGGTGAACATTTCGGGGCCGGGGCCGTCAACGCTATCTACATCAAGGCCACCACCGCCGTTCAAGGTGGGCACGCCGAAAAAGGCATGCTGGCCGTCGGGGGTGATGATGTGCAGGTCTACTTCGGCTTCGGGCGCATCCCATGAACAGATAATGCGTAGCTGTGGCGACAGTTGCTGGGTATTGGCTTCGTAATACTGTACGCGTTGCAGGCTCTTGCCGTCTGGTCCCTGGATTTCTATATTGTTGGAACCGCTGCCAAAGGCATAGTGGCGTTCATAGCGGCCATCGGTGCCATAGTTGAGTACCATGGGGTTGCCGTTGACGATGAGGGTGTGCTTTCTTTGCTTGCCTGCGTCACGGATGTGGCCTTCGATCAGGGTGCGGTTTTTTTGTGTGCCACGGTCTATCGGTGGCAGCGGGTAAGAGGCACGCCCTTCGCGGGATTTGTCGGTCAGGCCGCCATAGTTCCAGCCGCCACGCGGGCTGTTGATGGTGGGTTGTTCACTGGTGACGGGCTTTTCATCGGCGAAGGCCATGCTGGTGATGCAGAGGCCGGCAATCGTGCCTGCTACTGCGGTACAGCCCAGCAAAAAATGTGTGATCTTCATGACGTGGGTCTCAAGGATAGGTGAAGGATTTGATCAGGGTCAGCTCACCGGGTTTGCGCATGGGTACCTGAAAGCTTTGCTGTTTTTCTGAGAGCGTGCCTTCCTGGCTGATGATGGCAACCTTGGCGATGGTCAGGTCCTTGTCATTACCGCCGCTGCCATAATAGTTGACGTATACATGGTAGGTGCCTTTGATGGGGGCAGTGTTGGCATAGATTTCTGGCCCGTAGCCGGTGGTGACGTCGACATCCAGCGCGCCGCCATTGGGCACCACGCGGTTGCCGTAAAACACGTGCTGGCCATCGGGTGAAATAACGTGCAGATCAAGATCGGTGCCATCGCTGTCCCACGACAAAACCACGCGCAGGCGGGTCAGCGGGCGGCTGGTGTTGGTGTCAAAAAACTGCACACGCTTGACATCGCTGCCGTCAGGGCTGCGCACCTCGACATTGTTGGAACCTGAACTGAAAGAGTAAGGGCGGGCAAATTCACCACCAGCGCCCACAGACAGCGGCATGCCGACACCATTGACGATCAGTTTGCCCGGACCTTTTTTGATGTTGCCGTTGATGCGGCCCTTGATCAGGGCCATTTCATTCTGGCCTTCGGTATTGACAGACGATGCCGGGTAATGCACGGGCTGGGTAAATTGTGATGCTTCAGCGCCGCTATGCCGCCAGCCACCACGCGGGGCGTCGACATTGACATCGGCTGCGAAGGCGCTGGTTGCCGCTAGCAGGCCAATGGCGGCACCAGCGGCGGCGAAGGCCAGGCGTGTGAATTTAAGCTTGATCATGTACTTCCTTCTATGAGGCGGCGTGCCAGTTTTTCTACATAGTCTTCGTTGGCGCCGTTCGGATGAAATCGTAAAGCCAGGTGCAGGTATTCATGGGCGAGGGTGATGCGCTCGTCCAGGCTGCGCCAGCCGCGTGCATAAATACGCATGCGTTTCTGGTCTGAATACGGGTTGCCGGTGGCCAGGGCGCACACGGCGGGCGGCGTGTCAGGGTTTTCAAAACCGGGCTCGCGGCGCAGTATGGCTTGCCATTTGCTGCTGTTATTGATCAGCCAGGTTTGTGCAGCGGCCAGTGGCTGGCAATCTGATTTGCCGTTAAAGCTGGCGATGCTGGCTTGTGGATAACTGGCAGCCAGGATGCGTTCAAAATTCCAGCCCTGGCTAGCCTGCTTTGCAGCATCCTTCAGGGACATGCGGTTGGTGCCGGCGCTGTCATTGTGGTAGCGCACGTTGGCCCCTTGCAGTATCAGGTCATCGGTGAACCAGGCGGCATCCATAGCGGCTTCGGTCGGCGGGTTGGCACTGACGCGCTGGCGGCTGGTGGCGTCGGCAATGCGCCAGCAGCCATGGTCAAGGGCGGCATTCTGTACCAGGTAAGTACGGGCGGCAATTGCCAGGCTGCGGGCAGCCTGTACATTGGCGGCGTCGCCTTCACGGTCTACCACGCGGGCAACATAGTCATTGACGCTGAAACGCCCGGTGATTTGCGGAGCCATACCGGGCAAGCGTTGCAGGTTCAGGCTGCCATTGCTGTTGATGTCCAGCGTATTGCCATTGGCAAATTGCAGACGGAATTTACCGGTCATGGCGCCGGCGCGGGCGGTGCTTGCTGTCGGGTTGACAGACACTGGCAGGGGAAGAACTTCCCGCAAAGGGTAACGCGCAAAAAAATCGACATCGACGCAATGCGCTTCGTCACCGACATTGTCCATGCTATTGATGCCTGCCCAGCGCGGTGCTGGCAGGGTGGTGGCCAGTGCGCTGGCCCAGGTGCCGAGGGTAGACCTGCTGGACCCACGCGCACCAAACCAGAATGGCGTGCCATCGGCCAGCCAGCCAGCGGCACCACCAAAGGCAGACTGGTCAGGCAAATGCCAGGAATAGGTTTTGTAGCGTATGCCGGTACCCAGTTGCGCCCAGGCTTCGCGGCCATAGCCTTGCACGGCGGTTTCCAGCAGGGCAGTGCGGGCAGCGGCCCGTGCCTGTGGTGAAAATTTGTTCAAGGTCTCCAGCAAATCCCTGACGCTGATCTGGGTGTCTGGCTGCAATTGTGCCGTGCGCTGTAACCAGGTGGCGTCACTGCGGGTTTGCCAGTAGCTTTTCCAGTCCTTGTCGTTCAGGCCAAGTCTTGTTGGTGAAAAGTAGGGTGCGCATGACCTTGCCAGGGCGCTGTCACGCTGCACCTGATCGCCGGGTTCACAGCAATAGCGTTCTTCATCTTTCTCCAGCTTGCTGCGCTGTTCTTTTTTTGCGTTGCAGGTATAGGCGCTTTCCTGCACGCGATTGTCTTGCAGATAGGCGTAGACAAACAACTTCCACAGGCTGCCCAGGGGAATCTTTTGCTCTGTCTTGCCATCCTGATTGGATGATGTGCTGGATGGGGTGTTGGATTGGGCACCAGACAGCCCACGTACTTCCACCTTGCCATCGCGCAGCCAGGCCACCGTGGCGGTGCCGCTTTCATCTGCATGTGCAGACAAAGGCAGCATCGCCATGGTTCCTATGGTTGTGCTGGCAAGCATGGTGATGCGGACTAGCTTGCGCGCAGGATCAGCGAATTTCCATAATCGCACGTGGCTTGTCCTCAAAGGCTTTCTGGTCTGGCTGATACATGCGGTAGTAACGGGCAGGCGGCAGGGCAAACTTGCCGGTCTGCGCAGCCCTGACCAGGTGGCGCACCACGACTTCATTCGCCAGTGCATCTACCGGCACGGCATAGCCGCGTGGTGTCTGCTCATAACGTGCACGTTCCATCGCTTCCATATCTTTACCGCCCGGGAAACGAACGCTGATGCCCCAGGTAGAGCGGTCCGCCGTTGTGCCCGGTGGCAGCGGTACTTCAACGATGCCAAAGTTCAGCGTCGGGCCGGATGTGCGGGTCAGCACGACTTCATCCAGATACACTTCATCGGTCTTCAGTGCGGCACCATCGCCCAATAATTCGAGCTTGAAGCCAGCTTTGCCAGGCACGGGCTGCGCTACAGCACCGGCGGAGTTGGCTGCAGGCTTGCTGGCAGCGCTTGGTGCGGGAAGGGCTTCTGGCACCAGGCGGTACAGGCGGCGTTCCAGTTTCACCGGCAGGCTGGATTTTTCTGGCTCGCGGCTGTCAAACTGGGCGATTGCTATCATGCCGGCACTTGGGGTTGATGTCATTTTGATGACGCCTGGTGCCGGTGTGGCGGCAGTGACATTCCAGCGGAATACATTCTGGCCGGTGATAGTTTCCCTTGCCTGCCAGCCTGCTTCCAGTTCCACCTTGGCCATGTTGTTACGCAGCAGTGGGTCATTGGCACCAGATTTTCCGGCAGTACCGCCACCCATGGCGCGGTAAGTCCACAGCAGGGCCAATGCACGGTCTATGGTTGGGTATTCAGCCCGTACACGTTCAAGTACTGCTGCGCTTTCATTGGCCGGGCGTTTGCCGGTCAAAATCAGCAGGGCTTCACCCAGAGGCAGGTCGGCTTGATGCACGCGGACAGCAGCATCTGGCAGGGCCGCGCTGGTGGCGGCTGTCAGCGTGCCTTTGCTTTGCTGTACCACATAGGCGGCCAGCAGGGTGCTCATGGCGTTTTGCACGTCATCATCCCTATTGGCAAAGATCATGCTGCTCATGCCTGAGCGTGGGGTCACAGCAGCCGGTTTGGCTGATGCTGCCTTGTTGCCCAGTTCTTCACTCAATGCTTCGGCCAGTGAACGTACCGGCAAGCCCATGTCCTGCATCCAGTACAGCAT
The DNA here is from genome assembly GCF_049340205.1 of Undibacterium sp. Ji49W. Taxonomy (NCBI): domain Bacteria; kingdom Pseudomonadati; phylum Pseudomonadota; class Betaproteobacteria; order Burkholderiales; family Oxalobacteraceae; genus Undibacterium; species Undibacterium sp. Ji49W. Next base: position 39,765 of record NZ_JBMPOW010000007.1, read on the forward strand.
CAGGGCGCGTTGCCATGCTGGCTGATTGACACCGTCCTTGCGATAGACTTCGGTCAGGCGGTCAAAATGGCCATCTGGCAGCGCCAGTTTCAGTGCGCGGCTGGCATGCCAGTCAGCATAGTAGGCATAGGTGGTCAGCAGGGCATCACCATCTTTTTCTGGCACGCTCCACCAGCCAAAGGTGGCGTTGGGGCCAGCCATTTGCGCCAGGCGGAAGCGGTAGCTGTACAGGCGTTGCGTCAGTTGTGCCGTCAGTTTTTCTTCGCTGGGCAGCGTGGCCTGCAAGGCCAGGCTGTACGGGATCAGGCGGCTGGATGTTTGCTCGACACAGCCAAATGGGTAGTCGATCAGGTCATCCATCAAACGACGGAACTGGGCATTGGCGCTGTCTGCAAATTGCAATTGCAGGTTGCTGGCATCCGCTGGCAGTTTCAGTATGGTTTCCTTGCCGGTGACCGGCACGCTGACTGAACGCTGGCTGAGCCAGTGCACAGGGATAATCTTCAGCGGTACATTCAGTGCATCGACCGTCTTGCCGCCGACCGCCAGCGATAGGTCTATCTTGTTGTCAAGGCCATTGGCTTTCAGCGGCAGCGACACAAAATTGGCGCCCGGTTTCAACTTCAGGTTTTCTTGTTTGTTGACGCCAGAACCTGTAACGCTAAGGCTGGCGCTGGCATCCTGGTTACCCTGATTGAAGATGGCAACGCTGGCGTTAGGTGCATCCTGCACGCGCATCCAGCTCGGGCTGGTCCATTTCACATAAAAGTCTTTGTCGGACCGCACATAGGCAATGTTTTGCCCCACGTTACCGCTGGCTGCCGTGGCCCGCACGGTAATGCGCCAGCGTGTCAGCGAATCCGGCATGGTGAAGCTCAGACGGGCGCGGCCAGTGGCGTCGGTGGTGACGTTTGGCTGCCACAGGGCGGTGTCCTTGTCTTCACGACGCGGTCTTTCCAAAACCTTGATGGCACGGTCATGGGTTTGCCCGTTTGCCGGCAACGCCAGTTTGGATGGTGGCACCGCCAGGTCATAGGCGATAAAGCTCAGGCTGGCAGATGTACGTACATTGTTACGACGCGGGTGATAGAAAAAGTCAGAAATGTCCGGTGCAATTTCAGGCTGCAGCACGTAGATCATTTCATCCACCACACCCACGGTCAACTGGCTGCCACCTGCTGGCTGGCCAGCGACCATGGCAGTCAGGTCCAGCGTGACTTTGTCACCTGGCGCATACACGGCCTTGTCGGCCTTGACGGCGACATTGATGCGTGGCTGTTCCACTTTCAAGCCCAGGTTCTGAAATACATAATCGGCACCCTTCACATACACCACAGACAGGGTGATGTTGGGGCCATAGGTATCCTGCACCGGTATTTCTACCTTCCACTGCATCGGTGACAAACGCTTGGCAGTGAGCCAGCCACTTGCATTGCTCATAAGGGCAGTTTTTTCTACCTTGTCACGTTCCAGCGTGAACAGGGCCTGGTCAATCTGCTGCGGGAAGGTGATCAGGGCACTGGCCGTTTCACCTGGTTTGTAGCTGGTTTTGTCAAACACCATTTCTATCGAACCCTGTGGCGCAGCGACGCCGGCACCGCTGACATAATGGGATGTCGCACCAAGGATATTGCCGGCAGCGTCACGCACAGACAGGGTATAGGTACCAGGTTCAGGAAAGGCCAGGCTCAGTTTGTTGCCGCTGGCAAGCTTGCCGCTGGATTTTTTCTGGTTTTCCAGGCGCACCCAGTCCCATGTTGCCGGGGCGCTTAGGGTGCTGACCACATTGCCGGGTACTGGCAGGGCAGTCATGGCAAAGTTCATGTTTTCACCAACGGCAGAGAAGGCGCGTTCGGCCTTCAGGCTATAGGTACCGGCACCACGTTCGACCAAAATTTCTTTGGTGGCGCGCACGCGGTAGGCAGCACCGTCGGTTGCCAGTACTGATAAGACATAGCGGCTGGGTTCAGTCGCTGCCGGCAGTTTAAAGTCGACAAAGCCGTTGCTGTCGGTGGTCAGTACGGTGTTGCTCAACTGAACCGGGAACTGGCCTGCATAACCCAAATCACCTTCAACAATGGTCAGGCGCTGGGCGCGTACAGTCAGGTCAGCCTTGGCATTGACCACGGGTTTGCCGTCGGGGTAGACCAGTTGCAGCTTGCCGCTGATGGCTTCATTGGTTTTGTAGTCTTTTTTACCGGGCAAGACATTGATTTCAAAATGCGGCTTCTGGTATTCAGCCACGCGGAAGGCTGCACCGTAGTTATTGCCCTTGTAGCTGAAGCGCAATTCATAACCGCCAGCCACAGCATTGTCTGGCAACTGGAATACGGTATCCCCACCCGATTGCGGTGTCATTTGCAGGGTTTGGGCAGCGACCGGGAAGCCATTTGCATCAAATACCTGCAACTTCAATTCACCTGCGGTGATGGGGGTGGATTCACGGGCTGATACAAAGGTACGGCCCAAAAACTTCACATACACGGTTTCGCCGGGGCGATACAGGGGGCGGTCAGTGACGGCATACAGCTTGGTGTTATAGATTTCGCTGTCGTAGTAATAGTTTTCTGCAACAAAGACGCCGCCTTTGCTGTCTTCACCATAGACATAGGTTTTTTCTGGCGCATCGCGCTCAAAATTGGCGATACCGCTGGCGTCAGTGTTACCTGTGCTTAAGATACCGGCGCCGTCAGTCCATACGGTTTTGGCATCTGCCACCGGCTGGCTGCTGCGGCGGTCTGCCACCCAGACCAGCATCTGTTTGCTGGATACTTTGGTGACAGCGATGGAATCAGACACAAACACCAGCGTTACAGCACGATAGCTGCCGACCATGGCTTCCACCAGGTACAGGCCAGGTTCTTTTTTACCCAGCGGTATCAGGACATTGCCTTTGGGCGAAGCGATGAATTCACTGCTGCTGCCATCGAGCTTGACGCCTTTGGGTGGCTGTATGGGCTGGGCCACGTGCACAGGGTAACGGAAGCTGTCGACCAGGGTATGTGCCTTTAGCGGCTGGTACAGCGGGTTCAGTTGCTGCGGTGTCGGCGCTTTTACCAGCGGGTGCAGGCGCACTTCTGGCACTTGCGTGGTCACGGCTTTTCTGGCGTCGGCAGAAAACAGGCTGCGCCACATGCGGCGCGATGCCATCCACCAGCTGTCCCAGGTACGTGCCAGCGCATCAGCGATGCCCTTGCCTTTGTAATTGCCCTGGCTGTCAATGCGGTGCAGGTTTTTTTGTGCCTTCAAAAAGTCCAGCGGGTCTTTGACCTTATAGACATAGACATCCACACCACCATATTCGCCGATCTGGCTCATGTCCTGGGCTTCCAGTCGCACGGTGGCATTGTCGGCAGAACCGTAGGCGGCATCACTGAGCAAAAAGAATGATGAACCACTGCCGCCATCCTGCGCTATCGCAGGCATGAAGAGCAACAGGGCGCACAGCGCTGTCAGGAAGGTGAAATAGCGTGATTGATTGAGTTTGGCTTTCATTGGGCGCTTTCAGGCGGACAAGAAATTGAGGCGATACACGCCAGCAAAATTGGGATTATCTTGGGTAGGGTGCCAGCGCGTATCGCGCCAGGCTTGCAAGTCGCGCAGCTTGACGGCGCGCAAGCCATTGTCGGTGGGCGTGACGGTGCCGGTGTGGTATGCAATGTAAGAATTCATCCACACCATCAGATGCTGGGCATCGCCCTGATCGTAAAACAGCAGGTCACCGGGGGTGGCCAGGTTACAGTCCTTGCCACGAAAGCGGGCGTTCTCCTGCACCATTTCTATTGCGCTGACATAGGCCGATACCGAACCATCTGCCAGCCGCCACTGATGGCGTACCGACTGGGTACCTTTGTCGAGTTCGATTTCTGGCGGTACAGCCGTGCCCAGCATGCCGTTGGCACGCTTCCATTTTTCATCATGCTCGCGCAGCGATTCGGCCACGGCAAAGCGCACCAGGCCCACACAGTCACGCTGTTGCCAGCGCGGGGTGGGGCCTGCCGTTAACTGGGCGGCGATGATGCGTGTCATCCAGGCCCTGAAACTGCGCGATTGCGCCGGTGTCAGTGCCATCGGCGTGCCGTTCACTGATGGCGAAGCCGGGCTGGCCGCTTTGCTGTTACCGGCTGTCGGCAATGTTGCAGGCAGCGGTAAAGGTGCAGCGGGTGCCGTCACCTTTTGCGCCAGCGCCAGCCGTTGCCAGCCCAGTGCGCCTAATGCGGCGCTGCTGGCCAGCATGCCCTTCAGGGCCAGGGTGTGCAAGACTTGTCGGCGGTTCAATTGGCTTTCTCCTTGCTGATCCAATCGACTTTATGCCAGGCTTTGCCGCTGGTCTGGGTTTTGCTCAGTTCCAGGCGGATAGGCGGGTAGCTGGCCAGGGCCTTCATGCGTGCTGGCAAATGGGTCTTGGCCGCATCGAGGAAATTCGCGTCATCCGGACCGCTGAGTGCTGCATACACTTCACGCTGCGCCATTTCAGACAAGGGGCGCGGGGTAATCATGCCCAGCGTGCTTTGTGTACCAGGGTTTTGATCAGCTGCGCTGGGGTTGCTGCGGGCGATGGTATCGATCACTTTTTCAACCAGGCCACCATCCGGCGAAAACACCACAAAATCGGCACTGGCCGCCAGCGTTGCCTTGCTGTTGGCATTGCGCCAGAATTTTTGATCTGGTTTGGCCTTGGTTTTGCCTTTGCCGGGCGCGGCCTGTTCACCGGTTGCGATGGCCCAGGTGGCCATGGCTTGCAAGGTGGTATCGCGGTTGGCCGTATTGGCGGGCAGCTTGGCAATAAACACCGGCGAATACAGATTCGATTCACGGTACCAGCAGGCCAGGCCGGGGCCAGACAGGCTGGCCAGTGCCTGTTCAGGCAGGTTTGGCTTGGCTGATGCTTCTTTCAATACTTTGTTCACCATCGCCCAGTCAACCGGCATCACCACGCAGGCGCTGGGGTTGGCCGGGGCCGCTGTCCACAGGGCAGGGTCCAGCAATTGGGCTGATGTCAGCTTATTAGAATCCAGCCACACCGAGGTGGACCAGTCACCACCAAAATCGAAACGCATACCCTTGAAGCCCGACACAAAAGCGCCATACCCCAGCGCCATGGTGGGGGCACCGATGGCCAGCGTGTGTCTGGCGGTGTCGGCAGGTTGGCCAGCAGCAGGGGCCGCTACTGGCGCAATACTGTCCAGGTCAAACTGCTTGGCCAGGGCACCGTCGTGTTCCAGCCAAGTGGTGACGGCGGCACGGGCTTCTTTCACTATACTGTTGCTGTCATCAAACAGCAGGCCAGGGTCAGACAAGACCACCATGCGATCACCCTGGCTGATCAGCAGCAGGGTACGGCGCGGGTTAACTTCCAGCGCCAATACCAGCGCATTACCATTGCTGGTGCTGATGTCACCGGCTTTTTTCAACTGACCATCTTTCAAGGCGACCTTGGCAGCTTCTTCCAGCGCCTTGGTGAACACGCCGCGCCGCATGACGACGGCATAATGACGCAGCGCCCCTTTGCCGTCGCGCCAGAAGGCGACTTCTGCCGGTTCATTAAAAATGCTGGCATACAGCTTGTCTTGCCAGTCAAGATCATGCTCATAGGCAATGCGCTTGATGGCACCGTTGAGGCCCATGCGGTCTTCGTTCTGTTCGTAGTAAAAGGCCAGGTCTTCAGTCAGCACATCCTTGGCGATGGGCACCCGCAGCAAATCACGCGGCAGTTTAGACAGGCTGGTGGTGCGGATGAGCGCATCAGGGCGTGACATATCCACCTTCAGGCGGCCACCCACGTAGTTATAGTCTTTCCAGTGCTTACCCAACTGGTAGGCAACGGCCGCGGCGGCAACTGTAACAACAGTACCGGTGACGATCCAAATACGACGCATGAATTCTCCCTTTTGCGCAGAGGTCTTTAGTTGCACGAATACTATCGAAGGCAGACGGGGCTGACAATCGAATTTCTCTATATTGCGTCAATTTTTGGTAAGCATCTGTAAATATGCACATGTCTGGCAACAAGCTTGCCAAATAAGGTCGCCAAATGCCTACATCGCCTATAAGCTGGGGTTATGGGAGGGCGGTCCAGTCTGCTTTTGCTGCGTTGATTTCGGACAGTGTGTCGGCCTGTTCCTTTGTAATAAGGGTACCGCTGCGAGGATATAGTTGGTCGAATTTGTTGCGGTTGCCCCGGATGTTGTTTTTGTTAGCAACAATCAGATTGTTTGGTGCTACCGTTGGTGTATAGGTAAAGCCCTCCCTTGCGTTAAGTATGGTCGTATTATTCTGGTCAAAATTCAAACACACCCCACGTATCTCCGCCAGCGTGGTTGCAGCAGGCCATAATGTTTTTGTTGGGGTATCCAGGGCAGGCTCTGCCAGCATGCCGCGCAGCGTATGGCCCATAGCAAAATGGCCGATGCGGTATCCATTGCTTTGTGTACCAATTGCTTCATAGTCGTTATCGCCAGGTGCTGCTTCTTTTGCAAAGTTAACCATCATGCCCAGCAAAGTGTCATCTGGTTTTTTATCAGCCAACACCTCTAAAACAGCGAAATTCGGGTTATTGGTATGCAGCCAGGTCAGGACAGGGTCTTTACGTGAGCCAAGGTGGGTAATGACTGTTTGCAACAAGACAGGTGCTGCCACGATCTCGGCCACTGCAATAGGCTTGAAATTGGCATACTTCGTCAAAATGTTAGGAAGTGAAGTCAGATTGGTAAGCGCTGGCACCATGGCCTGCAGGGCCACAAAGCTGGGGTTGGCAGTTTCCAATACACCGAGGACCGCAGCATCTTTTCCTGTCAACCATGTGATTACTTTTTGTAGCAACGCCGGTGCGCCTATCAATTGCGCTAATGCAATGGCACGGAAGTTAGGGTAGCTTTTAAGAATGGCGGGTAAACCTGACGTTTTCGTCATCGTCGGCATCAAGCCCTGTAGATCGGCAAAACTGGGGTCTGCCGTTTCCAGAATACCAAGCAGGCCTTTGTTGTCTGTCAACCAGGTAATTACGGTTTGCAACTGAGCCGATGCGCCTGCCAGTTGAGCTAGCGCAATGGCACGGAATTTAGGGTAAGTTGCAAGTATGTCTGTCAATCCTGAAGTTTTGGTGAGTGCTGCCATGAACCCCTGCAGAGCTACAAAATCAGGATTGGCGGTTTCCAGTATGCCAAGCAGGCCAGGATTGCTGGTTAACCAGGTAATTACGTTTTGTAGTACCGCTGGTGCGACGGTGAGTTGAGCTAGCGCAATGGCACGGAAGTTCGGGTAAGTTGCCAGAATGACTGGCACGCCTGTGGTCTTGGTGAGCGCTGGCATCAAAGCTTGGAAAGCCCCAAAATTGGGATTGGCGGTTTCCAGTATGCCAAACAGGCCAGGATTATCGGATAACCAGGTAATGACTTTTTGTAGCTTGACCGTCTCGTCAATTACCTGGGCTACTGCAATCGCGCGGAAGTTGGGGTAAGTGGCCAGTATGACTGCCATCCCGGACGTTTTGGTGAGTTTTGGAACCATCGTTTTCAACTGATCAAACGTCGGTGCAGCAGTTTCCAATATAGCCAGCATGGCCGCAGATATCGTGCCCAGACCGGTAATTACAACTTGCAATTGTGGTGCTGCCCGGGTCTTTTCTGCATCGGTAATAGCGAGGAATTTCGGATAGTGTTCACAGATATAGCCAAGCTTTCCTATATCTTTTAAACCCGCATTGTCAGACATGCCCAAGACCATCGTTCGCAAGGGCAGCGCCTGTTCGCCTACCATGCGCCTGACTAGGCTGGTTCCCGCCTCCTTTTTTACCAACTTGCCTAATTTCGCTGCATCGTTTCCAACAAAGTCCAGTAAATGGTCGTAATTTGCCTCATCCAGTTGCTGCAAAATCTGCATTTTTATCAGCCGATCATAATGCGTCGCATTTATTTTCCTGAAAAAAGCGATCTCCATCTTTTCCGCCATGGGGAATGCAGTCGACCAACTACCTGCAATGGTTTTCAAATTCTCAGCTTCTGGGCCGCTATAACCTTTGCCAAGTGCAAGAATATTGTCTTTGATAGTGAGCTGCGCCACCGCCACCAACTGCGCTACGCCCTGTCTTTGTACCGGTGAATAAACACCCCGTGTTTCCTGGCTTTGCCGCTGTGCTGTAACACTTGCCGCAGCTACCGACATGGCTCTGGCCCCCATCACATCCGCTTCTTGTTCCAGCCCGACATCGTCATTGACTGGTACCCCCTGCTTCATTTGCAGGGTGGGGCGCACGCGGCCCTGTGCTTGCTGGACCACATGCCAGGCTTCATGCGGCAAGTGTTGTTCCTGGCCCGGTGCCAGATGGATATCGCTGCCCTGGGCATAAGCATGGGCTTGCAACTGGGCGGGTTTGCTGGAGTTGTAATGTACCTGGACATGGTCCAGACTCATGCCGGACAGGCTTTCCACACCTGCTTGCAGTTGTGCTGGCAAGCCATTGTTCTTTGTTGGGCGGACGCTGCTTGCAATAGGGGAATTGTCTGCTGCCGCTGCGGTCTGGCGTTGCAGGGCAGGGGGCTGGTGTTGCATGCGTTGTGCTGCACGTCCATCAGCCATCACCTGCAAGCTGTTGAGCCGGCTTGCCTGCGGGCTTTGCCCCGCCATTTTTTGCAGGCTTTGTAATTGCAATGCCCTTGGGCTGCGGTTTGCCTGGCCTTGCAATTGCCGCATGGCACCTGCTTCAGGGCGTTGATCGGTAGTCTGGCTTGCGTTTTCATTCGATGTCAGGCCCTGCGTTTTGCCCCCTGTCGTTTTCGCTGAAAGAGTTTTGCTGGCAGCATCCTGGCTGGTGTGTGTCTGCATGGAGATTGACTGTATTCGATAAAAATGGAGTGACGCTAAATCTCAATACAGACTGGGGGGAATGCATTTTTGTCGTAGCACCACCATGGCGCAGCAAGCTACCGCCTTGCTGGCCTGGTGATGTGTTACGAATTAGCCTATGTGTGCTTGTGTGTACCAGGTGTACGGATGTGTACGTACAGATACCTTATGCCGGCTCTTCGTCTTCCACCCGTTGTACAGGCTCAAACTTGCCTTGCGTCAGTTCATCTTCCTTCGCCAGTTGGGCTGTCTCAAACTTGCCCTGCGTAAGTTCGTCTTCCTTGGCCAGTTGCGCTGTCTGAAACTTGCCTTGCATGAGGTCGTCTTCTTTTGCCCGTTGTACCGGCAAGTTGTGCTGGCCCGATACGTCCATTCTTGCCTTGAGCTGCATGGCCTGTGGACTGTTGCTTGCCATGGCCTGCAGTTTCATTTGCGCGATGGCAGCTGGCCTTTGATCCGTAAAGCCTGGCGGATTTTTCTTTTTTTGCAGCGGCGTGTTTTGCCACGAAGGACTTTGTCTTGCTGCTTCTACCGGTGCTGAGAGACGCGATTTCATAAATCACCCTGGCATGTATGGAATGGATAGGCTGGCATTTGGCTCTTCTCGTGATGAAGAAGGGCCAAAGCACCAGTCTACAACACGAAAAAACGAAACAAGTGATAAATTACACCAAAATTATTATAATAACAATGTAAATTCTTTGTGCTTGTCACCAAAGTGATCAGTAAATTGATCAGCAAGTTCGTCAGGAAACCGGAATGAAATCACACCATGAGTGAAACGGCTGAGCGCGTCAGCAAAGACCAGACCAATTGATCAATTGACCCAATGGCCGTTTCATCAAGGCAGATTCTTTTTTTCTTACTCGTTAAGCCTTACCTTACCCGGCACCTCATCGCATGGAAATCACAGAGCAAGAACCTACCATACAGGCAACCCCGGCATCTGGCTTTGTGGTGGAACGAAACCAGCGCCTGTCTGCATCTTTGCTGTGGGGTTTGCAGCGCCGCTTTTTTAGCGAGCAAAGCATCGATGCCTGGCGCAACAGCATCGTGCCGCATTACATTACCAGCAATACCTTTATTGCCAGGGCGTATGCCAGGCTGGTGTTTGCGTATTTGCGTGACTTATTGCGTGATCAGCAGCGACCACTGGATTTGACCCAGCCTTTGTATGTGCTGGAACTGGGGGCTGGTTCCGGGCGGTTTTCTTACCATTTCATCAAAAAGTTTTTTACGGTCTGGCAGCAGTCGGCCCTCAGCCATATCCCTGTGTGCTATGTGATGAGCGATTTTTGTGAAAAAAATCTCGCATTCTGGCGGCAGCATCCGTTTTTACAAAGTTATATACAGCAGGGCTGGCTTGATTTTGCGCTGGTTGATATGAGCAAGACCGAAGACATCGTCTTGCAACATTCTGGCGTGACGCTATCGCAGGCACAGCTCAACAACCCGCTGGTGGTGATTGCCAATTACGTGTTTGACAGCATTGAACAGGATGCGTTTTACGTCAGCAACGGCACCTTGCATGAAAGCCTGGTGTCACTGCACAGCCAGCAACCAGAACCCGATATCAACGATGTCACCCTGTTGCAACGCGTGCAGGCACGGTGGCACGATGTGCCGGTGGCTGGTGATTATTATCCCGAGCCAGAATTGAATCTGATACTGGCCCATTACCGGCAACACCTGGCAGACAGCCATGTGCTCTTGCCAGTGCAATCGCTGCGTTATCTCACGCATTTACGTCATATAAGCAACAAGCGTTTGCTGCTGATTTCTGCTGACAAAGGTTATGGCCGTGAAGATGATCTGCGTTTCCGTGGCACACCTGGCCTGGTCAGCCACGGCAGTATTTCACTATCGGTCAACTATCACGCCATTGCGCAGTATGTTGACCAGCAGGGCGGCTTGTGGATGTCCACGCCGCAGCGCCATCAAGATCTGTATATCTGTGCTGCCGTGTTTGCTGGTGCGCCATTGCATGCAGCCGGACAAAACCCTGCGCAGTTTGTAGAAACACAGCAGGCATTTGCTGAACATATCAGCGACATCGGCCCTGATGATTTCTTCAGTTTTAAACGCCTTATCCAGGCCCATGCCGACAGCCTGGAACTGGAACAAATACTGGCTTATTTGCGCATGAGCGGCTGGGATGCCACCAACTTTTGGGGATGTTATATCGCCCTGATGCAACATGCGACAACGCTGGAAGGCCCGCTCAAGCGGGAAGTCGCCAACATGGCCGCGCAGGTGTGGCACAACTATTACCCGCTGGGCGAGGTGCGCGACCTCGCCTTTGCGCTGGGTAGCCTGCTATATGAAATTGAATATTATCCAGAGGCTATTACGTACCTGGAGCAGTCACTCAGCCTGTATGGCAAGGCCAGCCCCACGCTGTACAACCTGGGCATGTGCCACTACAACCTGGGCCAGTTGTCGCAGGCATTGCAGTATGTTATCGACGCCCTGCAACTTGATCCAGACTACGAACCGGCGCGTGTCATGCTGACTGCGATAGAAAATGAAATGCAAAAAAATACAGCGAAATAAAGCAAAATCTGCTGGACGACACTAACCCATACAGATGTTAAGGCCTATGAAGACCCAACAAGCAGCGCCTGCTGAAGCACAAACAGCACAGCAAGCAATCAGAGTTGAATCGCAATCGGCGCAACTCAGTACGGAGCCACAGGCGGCATTTACAGACAATCGCCCGGCAGCAGTCGCGCAGCGGCAATTGCAGACCCTGGTGAACAACAGCCCGCAGACAATGCAAGCCAGCACGCTGCAAGCCATGATGAACAATAGTCCCCAGGCACAACACATGCGGGCGATACAGCGCATGGCAGATCAAAGCGCACAAGGCCATCGCCTGGCGACTGCTACGGACAATGCGCCATTGCAACGCATGGCAGAGGCTGCACCTGTGCAGCGCGAGGTGCAAGCCGCTGCACCCAAGCCGAACGATACCGGCTTGCCGGACAATCTTAAGTCAGGCATCGAAGGCTTGTCTGGTCATTCGCTCGACGATGTGAAAGTGCATTACAACTCTCCACAACCAGCACAATTGCAGGCGCACGCCTACGCCCAGGGCACCGATATCCACCTGGCACCCGGGCAAGAACAACACCTGCCGCACGAAGCCTGGCACGTGGTGCAACAGAAACAGGGCCGCGTCCGGCCAACTTTCCAGATGAAGGCCGGAGTGCAGGTGAATGATGACGTCGGCCTTGAGAGTGAAGCAGATATGATGGGCAGCAAAGCCCTTAGCCTGGGTACAGCACAGTTGGCGCGGGACAGCCAGACGACGCATGGACGCGAAAGGGGAGGGAGCCGTGATCCCGTACAGAGGAAACTGATGCCGCATGTTGGGGGGAGTGGGGTTGTGCAGGCTGTGACGGATGGTAAGACAGTTAGCTTGCCCTTGCTGGGCGTGCTTGCAGAGGATGAGACGGGTTTAAAACAGTGGGCAAAGGGAAATTTTTACGCATGGGATTTGAGTTTGCAATCGAAAGATGAGCGTCATGCACATGCTTTTAATTTTGAAAAAAAGGACAGTGAGGTGAGCTTTGATGGCCATGTAGTCACTGCCAAGGGGCCTAAAGCCGATGCTATGGCCGATGCTAAGGCCGACGCTAAAGAGAAGTCAAAAATCGACAAAGCTAATGAAGCTAAGCGAAACCAGACAAGTCACAGATTTGAAGGAGTGAAAGGTGCAGGGGATATCTGGCAAGCGCAAGCGCACGTCCGTGAGCGACGCCTTGACTTGCCACATGGAAGGAACAACGATGGTGGAGTCATAAGACAAGACGGGCACGATGCATATGCAACGTCAATAAGAGATAACTTGCTTGTTGCCTTCACGGAAATGTTGAATTTGCCAGACGCTTTACTTAAAAAAGGTAATGACGTCGCGGATGAATTGCAAAAGGGCTTTAAAGACGAGAAAGACGCGAAAGAAACAGCAAAGGAGAAAGACGTAGCAGCGGCTACAGAACAAGATTCAGATGAAGTGTTTGGATTGGGCGGACTGTCCGACATGCAGGATAGCGTAATAAGCGACTTGCCTTGACAGTTTTTGTAAGGGCAAGTCTTAGCTTGTGCTATTTGTTTGGCAGAATGCATGGATGTAAACTTTACCATCCATGCGCATAGCCATCTCCCCTTACGCCGCCTTACTCTCTTTTCCCTCATTTACAATACGCTCATGCTCAGCAGCCCAGGCGGCATCCATCGCACCGACTTTGACGAACGAAGGACGGCTGGTGATACGCTGTACATACTCCATGATGACCGGGGTTTCAGGCACCAGCTTGAACATGGTGCCCCAGTTCAAGGCATTGCCCCACAGGATATCTGCTGCCGACAGTTGCTCACCCAGCAGGTAAGGTCCTTTTGCCAGTTGGGCGGTGACGGTATTGAGCATCGTATCAAAATCGCCGTAAGGGCACATCGATGGGGCTGTTGGCGGATTCTGTTGCGACTTGTCCACCAGGGCCGGTTCAAAACAGGAAGCATAAAATGCCATCCAGCGCAGATAAGTACCGCGCAGGCGGCTGCCTGGGGCAGGGCTCAGGCCAGTTTCCGGAAACAGCTCTGCCAGGTACATAAAGACAGCAATCTGTTCCGTGATCAGCTCGCCATGATGCAGCAGGGCCGGTACCTTGCCCATGGGGTTAATGGCCAGATACGGAGCTTGCCTTTGCTCACCAGCCTTCATGTTCAAGACATGCAATTGATAAGGCGCACCCATTTCCTCCAGTAAGGTCAGCGTGCCGGTAGCGCGGGTTTGGGGGGAATAGAACAGGGTGATGTTGTCATTGTTACTCATGATCTTGCCTTTCTGTGTCAGGGTTGGCGGCTGTAAAGCGTCATTGCTTGGCCGATGTGAGCAGAATACGGCTTGATACCTGTCATCTTTTGTCAGGATTGGTTATTATTGAAAAATTATTTAATCTCAACCATTCCGCACCATCCTGACATGCGCGCCAGCCGACTGATCTCCATCCTCACCATCCTGCAAGCGCGGGGTTTTGCCACTGCGCCTGAACTGGCGGACGAGTGCGGTGTCACCTTGCGCACCATTTATCGTGACATCGATTCCATGAGCGAGGCAGGCATCCCCGTCTATAGCGAACGCGGTTCGGCAGGCGGTTACCGGCTGCTGGACGGTTATCGCACGCAATTGAATGGCTTGTCCGCCAAAGAAGCCGAAGCCCTGTTCATGAGTGGCCTGGCCGGTGCCGCCACCGACATGGGCCTGGGGTCTGTCATGGTGGCGGCGCAAAACAAGCTGCTGTCTGCCATGCCGGCGGCCTTGCGTGACGGTGCCATGCAAATGCGTTCCCGCTTTCACCTGGATGCACCCGCCTGGTTTTCGCTGACAGATCAGCCGCATTACTTGCCGCAAGTGGCCGATGCCGTTTGGACGCAACGCCTGATCCATATCCGTTATGAAAGCTGGAAAGGCATCAAGGAAAGAACCGTTCAGCCCCTTGGCATGGTCATGAAAGGTGGTGCCTGGTATCTGGTAGGGCAGGTGGACGACAAACCCCGCACCTATCGCATCTCACGCATACTCGATTTCAATCTGCTGGAACAACATTTCGAACGCCCCGCCAGCTTCGACCTCACCCACTACTGGCGCGCCTCCACCCGCAGGGTAGAACAGGACATGTACAACAGCCAGGCCACCATCCGCCTGTCACCCCTGGGCGTCAAAATGTGCGAACACTTTTTGCCGCCCTATGTCTACGCCGAAATGCACCTGTCCAAAGACGTGGACGAACAAGGCTGGACCACCGCCACCATCCCGGTAGGATCACTGTGGCAAGCCAGCGCAGAAATACTGCGCTTTGGCAAAGACGCCGAAGTGCTGGAACCACCGGAATTGCGTAGCAGGATGAGGGATGTGGTGGGGGAGATGGGGGCGTTGTATGGGGTGTGAATTTTTTACTCAAATTTAAATCAAGGCATCATGAAATATTTCCTCGCTCTTTTATTCGCTTTGAATGTGATGTCTGCTTTTGCAGACACGCCACTGCAACCACTGACGGTACTTAGAGGTGTGAGTGATGATCGTGAATTGAGAGTGCGTCGGGCTGATGATGTTATGTTTTTCTATGACATCAGGACTGCGCGTGAAATTAAAAAATGATCTTCGGTTCTGAATACAAGGACCACTACCGTAACTAAGATTACCCCGATTAGTGGTGGTCATCCGTATCCCAGTTTGAAACTATCGATTGGGGATGTGGGCTGGATAACTATTTAAACCATGCCCAACTTACAGTCTTTGAGGCTGCGACGTAATTGGGTGCGAAGAATAGAAAAAAATAATGGGCTCCTCCCCAGAAAAATTTGATTGTAGATGATAATATTGCAATGTTTCGCAGGGCACGCGTATTTCTAAATCTCAGAATACGTCGCTCAAAATTTGAGACTCAATATTTTCAAACGATCAAATAATTTAATTGGCATATATGAGCACATTTTTCATCACCTTTTTTCTACTCGGCGCTGGAATTCCAATACTTGCGGTCTCACTTATTTACAATTCGGCGAGTTGGAAATGGAAGATTAAGCCATTGAAACCAATGATGATTGGTCTGCTACTGATGTCCGTTGCATTTGCAGCCCATATGTATTTATCCTACCTATCCACTGAGATAAAAAAATCTCTGACACAACACCCCGACGCTTTCAAGCCAGCAGCCGCGCAAATGTTAACTGACTCAAGCAACGCGCACGAGAGTCTGGCAAAATTGATTGAACTTGTCACAATTCCGTTAGCAGTTTCTTTGATTGCAGCGGCCTTGATAATAAAAGCCGATGTGGAATTCACACGCGAGATTCGCAACTATGCAAAAGCAAAAAATAAAATCTTGGTATTAGAAGATGAGTTGTCCGTACGCGAGGAAAATTTTGAAGAACGCGTAAAAAATGGGGAACGCGGTATAGATTTTTTGAAAGAGTGGGATGAAATAAAAAGATTGAGACACCATATTCGATTTGAATATAAATATCTCTATGAAGACCACGGCGAACTTCTGGAAGCAAACGCAGTTGATGAGCCTAAAAAATAGACCTGAATCGCGATTGGCAGATAGAGCTTTAGTCAGTTGTACTTGTAAACGCACCCCTAAGTCGGCCAAGTCACCCGCAACACCTTATTCATCCACGGAAATTTGATGATGGAAAAACTAAACGGGCATTGGTTGATCAGTACATCGTAAGCGCGTTTTTCTACTTTCAGGTGCCAGTCTGCACCTTCGCCTGACGAGCTATCTAACGCGCCATCCCTGACCAGCCAGTTACCACGCATGCCTTCTACCGAGCTGGCACCGATTGCGGACCAGTGGCTCATGAAGGCGTGCAGCATGCCCTCGCACAATTGTGCCTCTTCTTCTGTCAATGTGATGCCGGTGCCCACGGTGTCTTGTGGTTTGAAGCCGCACAGGATTTTATTCAGCGTCAGATACTGGTCGGCGGTCTGGCTATGCCCGGTTACTAAAAACTGCAGGTAGTGGACAGCGCGCTGTTGTGCTTCGGCAGAGATGAAGCGATTGTCTTCGGTCAGATGCAGATGCGAGAAAAACGTGGGGACGTAGCTTTGCAAGAGTACCAGTCCTGCATTATTTACTTTGATAGATGTGTTCATTTTTTTCCTGTTGTCCCTGCCGTCAGATGGTGGTGTTGGGCGTCAATGTTGTTGCAAGCCGTGCAATCCTGCTAATTTACCATTTGCTGGCAGATCGGCATAGGTGGACATGGATTGACATAGGTGGTCCTGTATATAGATCTTGACCATACCTGTCTGCACGGGTTTATGTTTGGTCGGGTATTTTCAGCATCTCTTCCATACAAAGCTGCCGCCACCCGCTACAATTCTGTTTGCCCGATTTGATTGAAGCGCCTGAGCAAGCAAAACAGAATATGAAAATAGGAATACAAACCTGGGGTAGCCATGGTGATGTGCGGCCATTTCTGGCGCTGGCGGAAGGCTTGCAGGCAGCGGGGCATGAAGTCAGCCTGGTCATCACCTGCTTCGATGGTGCTTTGTATGCCGGTTTCAAATCGGCGCGTGGTGTAAAGATAAGGGTACTTGCTTCGCCGGTGGTCAGCCCGGAAGAGGCTGAGAAGATTGGCCGTCTGGTGTACAACACCCGCAATCCCATGACGCAAATGGCGACCATCTTGCGGCTGTGCTATGACCCTGTTGAAGATGCCATGTTTGACGCCGCCCAAAGCCTGTGCACTGATGCCGATGTATTGATCGGGCATTATTTCATGCATCCGCTACAGATCGCGGCAGAAAAAGCGGGCAAGCCTTATGTCAGCGTCTTGCTGTCACATGCTGCCATACCCAGCGCTTTTAATCACCCCTTGAGCGTGGCTGTATTTGGGCAAACCGGCAATCGTGTGCTGTGGTGGCTGACGCAATTTGCGCTGAACCGGACGTTGAAGCATTATCCCAACCGCTTGCGGCAGCAGCTCGGCATGCCACTGACGCAAGATATTGTCACGCAAGTATGGATCTCGCCGCAGCTTGCCTTGGTGGCAGTCAGTCCGCAGATATGTCAGGCGCAGGCGGATTGGCCTGCATCTGCGCATGTCTGCGGTTTTCTGGATATGCCGAATTCTGAAGTGGAAGGTGTTGTGCCTTCTGCGCTGGCCAGCTTTCTGGCGGCGGGGGATGCTCCTGTTTATATGACCTTTGGCAGCTGGATGCCCCCGGATGTCACCGACCAGACCGCTACGCTGGGCATGTTCACACAGGCGGCCACGCTTGCGGGGTGTCGGGCGATTATCCAAAGCCCGGGCTGGCAGGAATGCGGTTTAGAATCTGGTGATCAGGTTTTGTATGTATCGGCGGCACCGCATCACGCCATCTTCCCGTTGTGCAAGGCTATCGTGCATCACGGCGGGGCAGGGACGACGCAATCGGCAACACTGGCGGGCAAGCCATCGGTAGTCGTTGCCCACATCAGCGAGCAAGAACACTGGGGCAATGAGTTACGCCGCCTGGGTATCGTCGGCAAGTTATTGAAACGACGCAAGCTGACGGCGCGGGCCCTGGCGACAAAGATCAAGGCCGTATTGAATGCGCCACAGATGACAGTCAAGGCACAATCAGTCGCCGAGGCGATGAAGCAAGAGAACGGGGTAGCAGAGGCGGTTAGGTTGATTAACGCGACTTTTGCAAAACTGTACTAGCCGCGTGGCACATATGAGTATATGCAGGTGAGATTTGCGGAGCGCAATTTGTAGCACTCGCACGCATGTTGTGGCTGGCAATGGCAATAGCGCTTCAAATTGCCATGTCTTTTATCTTACCGGAAGTACTTCACTGCTTTGAATTTACTCCGGTAAATTGGCTGTTGACGATAGAAAGTCGTTAAATACATACGTACGATTACGTTGCACTAATCGTACCTACGCGGGTTATGAGAACTTGTAGGTGAGATTAGCGGAGCGCAATTTGTAGCACTCGCACGCATGTTGCGCCTGGCAATGGCAACGACGCTTCAAATTGCCATGTCTTTTATCTTACCGGAAGTACCTCACTGCTTTGAATTTACTTCGGTAAATTGGCTGTTGACGCAAGCAAGCCGTTAAAGACGTGTGTACGATCATGCTGCGCTTGTATCTATGTGGGCTAATTCAGAGTAGCTCACCCATTTATTGTAACAATACGTGATTTACATCCCGCATCGAAATTACTCAGTTCATACCCCCCATATTCAAGTGACTTCTTGGATTTTTCAAACACACCGATAACGAACGGGAATGATGTAGAGAATTTCGCACAGTCATTGCTGACGACGCCCACCTTAACGCTAACATCTACGATTAAATTTTCTTGTACCGGGATTAGCCTGACAGTCGAAATCTGGATATCCTTGCTTGCATTTTCTAATTCACCCACTGAAACAGCGATTAAAATTTGCTGATCAAAATTAACTTTGGATAAAAATTTCTCGTAGTCGGACGGACTCAAGGCTGATTTTATCCATGATTTCTCAAGTTCATCCTTACTTTCAAAGTGATGAAGCCCCGGTACTTTAGGCCCGTTGAATCCGGTAAAAATTTGTTCAAATTCGACTACATGTGAACAACCGGAAAGAGAAAACGACGCCAACATAAAAAACATTGTGCGCACACAAAGATTGAACCAGCGATACACAAATAAAAAAAAGTTTCGGGTGCTTGTGGAGTCCAATGATTATTTCCTTCCTTTTGGGGGAGTAAGTGGATAGCCTGCGTGCGATTAGTGTAACGTAGTCACACACATGTCGGGACTGAAAAATATCAATAGCTACCTTAAAGCCTGCGTGCGAATACGCTGGGCTATTCGCAACTACGTTCTGACACACGTACGATTACGTTGCACTAATCGTATCTACGACCTATCTTGGTTCGCATCTACATTTTGATACTTACTTTTGCTCACAGACTTTACAGCTTTGGTGTCAGTCAAAACCCCGGCAATGACGTTGAATACCCTTTAAGTCGCTCTTTAAGCACCTCTGGCACACAGCCATTGCGCTTGCATCTTTTGGGAGAAAATCATGGCACACCGTGAGGTATTTGCTCGTTCCCGGCTGGTTTTTTTCCTCATTGCGGGTTTGCTGTTCATGCTGGTGATGTGCAAGGTAGAGCTGCCTTTGCTGCTGGGCATGAATCCGCATTGGGAACAAAAAATAAATGCCTATCGCTGGTGTCTGCATGTGCACGCACTGGCGGCAACGGTGGCGCTGCTGGTTGCACCGGTACAGTTTTTTCCCGAAATTCGACGCAGGCATTTGCAGATGCACCGGCTACTGGGGCGCTTGTATGCAGTCGCTGTCGGCATTGCAGCACCGCTTGCGATATACATTGCGTTGATGCATCTGGCCCCGGCTGAAAAATGGCCGGCAGTTGCGCAAGGCTGTTTGTGGCTGGGGACGACCGTTGCTGCTGTGGTCACGGCCTGTAACCGGCAACTGATCATGCACCAGATCTGGATCACCCGCAGTTATGCACTGACGTTGACTTTTATCGTCACGCGTATGCTGGTCGACGTATTGAAAATGGATATCAACGCCAGCTTCGGCGGGGCCGCCAACCTGATCTGGGTCAGTAGTTTGATGGCCCTGGTGATGGCGGATTTGTTGTGCCTGTCTCTGCCTCGCGCCAGTCAGTTGGAAATTGCCTGAGCCCAGTCAGAACCTGTTCCAAAAAAAGCCCACAACCGTTGCCAGTTGTGGGCGAACACCTTTGGAGAGGAATATCTTGCACCTTGCACAGCAGACCTGATTTGGCTTCTGCGTTACTCCAGCAAGCAGAATAAGATAATCAGATCAATAAATTAATTATATACATTTTATCGATAAATTGTATTTAATTTGTGTTTAATTTGTTGGTGACGTGATTTTGTTGTGGCTTTTACGGGACTTTCTGCATGATCTTGCCTGGTGCTAGTGCCGTTCGGCAAGGCTGTCGTGAGAGATGCTTGCTCGATGCGGATAATCAGGCTGGTGTTTGTATAGGGAGTCTGATTTTATGCAGGACCAAGGTAACGCTGTATCTGTTCAATAAACCAGCGCCCTGCCGGGCCGGGTGGGGCGGCGCTGGGGTGGACTGCCAGCATGGGAAGTTTTTTGCCACCCTTGGGGAAGTCTTCGATATCGAGAATCTTCAGCGTGCCGGCGACCAGGTCGCGTTCTATCATCGGCAGAGGCATGCCGCCCCAGCCTACACCATTGAGCAGGAACGCATGTTTGGCTGACAGGTCGGCCAGGCGCCAGGTGTGGGGTGACATGACGCCCAGTTCCTGGCCTGCCATTAACTCTGAACGGTCGGTGATGACTAACTGTGTATGCCTGGCCAGTTCGGATTTGGGGATGGTGCCTTGGATAGCTGCCAGCGGATGGCTGTGCAAGGCCACCATCAGCAGCGGTACTTCACCCACGGCCTTGCTGCTGAGCGTTGGAAAATGCAGTGGCAGTGATGCCAATATGCCCAGGCTGCAACGTTCATCCAGCACTGGCTGATACGCAGCGCCCAGGCCTTCTACATACAGTCGCAAGGGCGTATGTGGGAACTGTCTGGCGAAATCTTTGGCGACGGCGGCAATCACGGCGGTGGGAAAGAATACGTCCACCACCACCGACAGTTCCGGTTCCAGCCCGGATGCCATTAATTTGGCACGCGCCTTTAGCGTATCAACACCGGCCACGATATTGCGGGCATCGGCCAGCAACAATACGCCTTCAGGTGTGAGCCTGGGGTAGCGGCCAGAGCGATCAAACAGCACCACGCCTATCTGTTCTTCCAGGCTGCTGACCCAGCCGCTGACGGCAGACTGCACGCGGTTCAGCTTTCTGGCGGCGGCAGAAAAACTGCCTTCATCTACGGCCGCGATGAAGGTTCTGAGTTGATCCAGCGATACGCCGTCCAGCATGGTTGATCCTAGCTTGATACCTATCCATCTCAAATGAAGATGGTATATATCTCAATATATCATCTTTTCAGATTCAAATATTGGCAGCATCATTCAGTTCACTTCTTCTTCCTTAAAGGTTCTGTTATGAAACTCCTGCATCTTGATTCCAGCATTCTTGGCGCTTATTCAGTCAGTCGTCAGTTGTCTTCGGACATCGTGGCACGTGAAGTGGCCCTGCATCCGGGTATTGAAATTATCTATCGTGATCTGGCTGCGGATGCGGCCCTGCATTTGTCCGGCGCGCACATGGCAGTGCGCCAGGGCGCAGCGCTGGAAGACGCTGCTCTGGGTAGCGACATCGCCAAGGGCGACGCCTATGTGGAAGAACTGATTGCCGCCGACATCGTGGTCATTGGTGCGCCCATGTATAACTTTTCTATCCCTACCCAGCTCAAGGCATGGATAGACAGGGTTGCAGTTGCCGGCAAGACGTTTCGCTATGGTGCCAATGGCCCCGAAGGTTTGTTATCCAAAAACAAAAAGGTGGTGATAGCCGCCGCCCGTGGCAGCGTGTATTCGGCGGGCAGCCCAGCCGCCGTGTACGAACATCACGACAGTTATTTGTCTGGCCTGCTGTCCTTTTTGGGTATCACTGACATCACCATCATTCGCGCCGAAGGCCTGGCTTTCAGCCTGGAAGCCAAGGAAGCTGCCATTCACCAGGCACGTCAGGAAATCGCGGCCATTGCTGCCTGATGCCATCTTAAATTCCCTCTTAAATAGATCAAGGAAATGAACATGACTTACTCCATCATCGGTGCCGGCAAGGTCGGCACTGCACTGGTCCGCCATTTTGCCCACGCTGGTATCCAGGTATCGATTGCCAATACCCGTGGCTCTGCCAGTCTGACTGCGCTGGCAAAAGAACTGGGGCCGACAGTGACGCCAGCAAACTTGCAGGATGCACTTGCTGCCGACACGGTCATTTTTGCCATACCGTTTCGCGCCCATGCGGATGTAGCCGCTGCGCTGCGTGACTGGAAAGGCAAAATCGTCATCGACGCCATGAATGCCTATGGCATTGCGCCAGAAGAATTACGTGGCATGGCGTCGACAGAAGTGTTGGCAGCAGCATTGCCCGGTGCCCGCGTGGTCAAGGCATTTAACCAGTTGCCAGCAGCTTTGCTGGCCAGCACGCCTGCACAAAATGAAGGCCGCCGTGTGGTGTTTTTGGCAGCCGATGATGCTGAAGCCAGTGCCAGCGTTGCCCATCTCGCCACCCAGTTTGGCTTTGCGCCGATACAGCTGGGCAAGATAGCTGAAGGTGGCCGTTTGCTTGCGCTGAACGGGCCACTCTTGCTACAGAATCTTATCAAGCTGGTTTAGGCAGTGGATGACGGCGTGGGCATGAGCATGAGCATGAGCATGAGCATGAGCATGAAGATGAGGGCGCTGCTGGCGACTTACTTTTTTGCCGTCTTCATGCTAAGGGTTTTCAGGTAGGCGATCAGGTTTTTCCTGTCTTCGGCCTTGCTGACGCTGACATCCATCTGTTGGCCGGGGACATAGGATTCAGGGTCTTGCAGCCAACGGTCCAGGGTTTTTTCGTTCCAGACTATTTTGGCGCCACGCAAGGCCGGTGAATATTCAAAATCCGAAATACTGCCTGCCTTGCGGCCTATCAGATTGGCATGCTTTGGGCCAATGCGATTGGCATCCATCGAATGGCAGCCAAAACATCGCGCTTCATACAAGGCCCGGCCTTGCTGGATATCACCAGTAGTACCAGCATTAGCACCAGCAGCACCAGCAAGGGCATCCGCACCCATAACCAGCATGCTGATCGGTAACAAGCAGACGGCCAGGCTTCTCAGCCAGCCTGTCAGGCCCCGTGTTGCTCTTTGTGTTTGTGACGGTACTGGCAAAGTGCTTGCTGGTGCTGTGGCTGATGTTGTGAGAGTGAAAAAAGCAGCCATCGTTTATGCACCTGCAATTACAGATTGTTCAGGCATAGCCATGCCTGGAACGGTCCACAAAATAGTCCAGTGCTGGGTGTCACCTGTAACCAGTTGACCGGCGATTTTGACCAGTTCATCCTCCTTGATGGCAGGTTTGGTCGCCAGGTAAGCATTCAGCACCGCATTGGCACCGATATTCGTCGCCAGTACCTCATTGCCCGCCAGCAGCGCAATACCCGACGCCGACAACGCCATGCTCGACACGGTGCGGGAAAACCGCCGGCGATTGCCAGCGGCTATGGAAATGTTCAAATTTGTCATGAAATCCTCTTCGTTTTAACCAGGGCTGTGTTGGCCACTCTAGATATACGGCAACAATTCCAAATTAGATTCACATTTTTTTGCATTCCGCTATGTGCAGGGCTTTACATCCTTTTTCCCCTTAAATAGTGCGCCAGGGCATTACGGTAAGCAGTGCGTATTTTTAACTATTAAATAACATTGCATTATTATCTTTTGGATAATATTATTATCAAATAAGAATATGAAAAATTCAACTATAAGAATTTAAGGCGAAATGCGAATTTGTTTGTCGCTTTGTTGAATCACAGCAATCCGCATGATCGGTCAGGCAAGTATTGAAAGCAATTCACTTGTCGAAGAAAGCTTGTACCACGTCCTGATTCTGCTGAAGGTTGACCAAAGGCATTGGGGCCGACTAGTCAACTGTCAACTGTCAATTGCAGGCAGAACAGGGCTTGTCTTTTGACTGTATTGAGAAATAGTTGCATCGAGAAATAATTGCATCGAGAAATAGTTGTTTTTGCAATGCAATTTTTAAGCATTGCTACTGCTGCTTTTTATTGGGTGAGTTGCGAAAGCAATGAGATCCATTTTCAAAAAAACGTAATAGAGGCATTCCCCCCGCTGTATTTCATCGTGTATTCCACACCCAGAAGGAGTCAGAACGACATGAAATCTGAAAATGAAACAGAGCAACTGCGCGTCGATATAGAACAATTAAGTTCTGCCATCGATCGCTTACAAGCTTCAAGCAGTCCGACCGGTCAAGCTGTTCAGCAATGTCATTGCCCGGTGAGTAAATGCAGTACCTGCTGCCCGGTCTCACCGTTTGTTCCCGATTACAACATTCCTTTGCTGGCCCCTGGCGGCGGCGATCATAACCCAACGATGCTGAAGAATCTTGGACCCCTGGCCGGGCTGATTGGTACCTGGGTCAGTCCCAAAACCAATGGCTTCAACGTCATGCCCTTGCCGCAGGCGACAGCGCCGAATGGTTTTATCCTGAAGAATGTTTTTTATTATGAAGTGATGACCTTCAGCGCATTGCAAGGGAAAGTCGCCAATCGTGGTGGCGTGGATGAACAGGACAGCTATACCTTATTTTACGAGCAACGGGTGTTTTTCTCTGACGGGGTTCAGGCGAATACCCTGGTACATGCAGAAAACGGTGCCTGGCTTAATCTGATCACCGGTCCGCAGGGGCAAGGGCCGCTCGATACTCAACCGTATATCCCCAGCCCACCTGCACCTGACCCCATTCCACCACAAAACCCGGCACGACAAATCATCAAACAGGTTTCTGTGCCGCACGGGAATTCCATCCTGGCGATGGGCGATGTCACAGTCATTCATGGCGCACCGGATATTCCCAATGTCAGTACTTTGCCGATTGATGCACCGGCTGCTTTCAATGTGCCTTATGGCACGGATATTCCAAGCAACCCGAACATCAATCCCAATATCGTTTTGCAGGATGCGCTGGCAGTGTTGCCCCAGCAGGGCATCAGGGTATTGCGCACCCACAAGCTCAATGTTGATACCGCTAATAACGGTGGCATTACCAATAACCCCTTCATCGCAGAGCATAACAACGTGACGCAGTTCACGCATACCGTCTGGCTGGAAGAATTATCCAACGGGCAGTTGATGTTGCAGTATTCGCAGAACATCAGTCTGCGGCTGCATCTGGTGGATGGTCAGTCTTATGTGTTCCCGCATATCACTGCCAACACCCTGAGCAAAATCCAATAGTTGATTTTGTTGTAGTAGCAACAGCGTCCATGGAGCGAAATTATGCTGCTAAAGACAATGTTTCAGGCGCTGATCAGTATCTCCCGCCATTTATGGCACAGGCTGTTTTATCAACATCTATTGGCTCCGGCCAATATTTCAGGAAGAGAAATCATGAGCGATAACATCCAAGAGCTTCAATTGCAACTCACCGAATTGACTTCAAAAGTCAAGGCGCTGGAAGAAACCCTTAGCAGCAGCGCCCCGGTATTCAAATGCGATACCTGCCTGCAATGCACCCCCTGCGTTTTGCATTGTGTACCATGCATCACCCTCTGCGCCCATTGCCTGCATTGCTATTATTGTGTACCGTGCATAGTCAATTTTTGTGCACTGTGCCAACCTGCACCACAGGCACAGACTGCCAACGTCGTTTGCGCCGTCTGTCAGCCGGTGGCATTCTGCGCCCAGTGTGTGCACTGTACCCCTTGTACTTTGTGTGTGCAGTGTAGCCATTGCGTACAATGCTACCAATGCACAGCATGTCAGCCAGCGGCGCAATATCAAACTTCGAATGTAGTGTGCGCGGTGTGTCATCCTACCCAGCAATGCTTCTGCTGCCAGCCAACCACGCAATGCCAGACCGCCAATGTAGTCTGCGCAGTTTGTCAGCCGGTTTCCTTATGTACGCCTTGTACCCCATGTACCCCTTGCACGCCATGTGCCACGGGTTATCCAACAGCACAATGCTTCTGCTGCCAGCCATCCAATGCATTATGTTCAGTCAGTCAGCCAGTTGCATTGTGTACCCCATGCACCCCTTGCACACCATGTTCCACGGGCTATCCAACGGCGCAATGCTTCTGCTGTCAGCCAACCGCACAGTGCCAGACCGCTAATGTAGTATGCGCGGTATGCCAGCCAAGTCCACAGTGCTATTGCTGCCAACCTGGTGGCCCGGTCACTTTTTGTGTACTGAGCGCAACCAGCAGCAGCTAGTTGTGAAGGGTGAAATGGGCAAGCTAGTGGACTGTAACAGTTGAAACAGAAGTGAAAGACGCTTGCCCGGCGATCAGGGCAAGACGCAAAGCAGAGCGATAGTGAACTATCGCGAGCATTTGCAACGCAGCCATGGTCGTCGCGCAAGCGGAAGGCACTCTGTTTTCAGCTGTGACAGTTCACTAGTATAGGCTTGCCTTGAGTTAGTAGACGGTGCGGATAGTGGCAGACGTACGCCACTATCTGTTCTTGGTTTTCAGCATAACCGTATAGATTACAGAGCGACTTGCCATGATGAAGAAACTTCAATTATCTCCTGCTGCCACGATCACGCCCAATGCACAAGGTGTGCTATTGCAATCCGATCTGGGCGATTTTCAATTGCATGGTAAAGACGTACGCGATTTTGTGAACAATATCTGCCCCTTATTGCAGGGACAGTATAGTCAGACTGAACTGTGCGCCCAGCTTCCTGGCTATGCCGATGCCAGCATTATTGCCGTCGTCGATTTGCTCAAGAAGCATGGCCTGCTGGAAGAAATTGACGAGAGCAATCAATTTTCGCCGCCATGGTCGCCGCATGAACGTTTTCTTAAAGCCTGGCAGCATCCAGATAAAAGAACGACAGATGATCTCAGCCAGGTAAGGCTGCTGGTAATTGGTCTTGAACCCTGGTCAGTCAAAATGATCGATGAACTGGCCAACGCAGGCATTGGCCATTTACATCTGTTGGATAACGAAGCCCTGACCAAAGACGATGTACTTTGCCATCGGCCATTTGGGCAAGACAATATCGGGCAGCCACGGGCCGGGGTATTGCAGGCCGTACTGGCGCAGCAAGCGCCGTGGTGTCAGGTCACTACAGGTCGCCTGGCCCTGGATGAACAAAAACAGTTGACGGTGACAGGTGAGAGCGAATGGGATCTGGTGATCGTCAGCCTGAGCAAAGAGGCACAATTCTGGCTGCACAAAGCATCAGAATATATCGATGCCGGTGGCTACCAGGCCTTGTTTGGTTGCCTTGATGGACTTGAATCCTGGATAGGCCCTTGGGTAATCCCCAGCCAGACCAGTTGCTGGAACTGCCTGCGCTTACGCCGGCTGGGTACGGCGCACCAACCCTCGATGGCCCACGAACTGGACAAAGTGGCGACCGATAGCCAGCAAACCAGCCGCGCCCGCACATTGCTAAGCCCGATGGCGGTGATGGTTGGGCAGCAAATGTCGATGGAAGTACTTAAATTATTATTGCGCTATACACCCTCTACACTGGATGGTCAGGTAAGGGTACAAAACCTGGTCACAGGTGAAAGTGAACAACACAAAATTATTCCCATGCCGTGGTGTGAAATCTGCGGACATCAGCATCAAGATCAACCACGTATCCCTGCAATAAGCGCCGGCCAACTGCCGCAATTCGGCGCCATGAGTGCGGTGGCGTCGTATGAACAGCCGGGCAGCAATCCGCTGAATCATGTCACTACCGTTGAACAGTTAAAAAAATTACTGGCAGGCTGGGTCGATCCTGTGACCGGGATTATCCGTCAATTGAGTGGTCATGCACTGCATCTGCCTGATTTTCCGGTGACTGCATCGGCAGGCATGTCAACTTTCTCTGCCGGCAAATTTGATCCGCGCAGTATGGGGCAGATAGGTTCAGGCAAGGGCCTGGATGAAATTTCTGCACACATCAGCGCCATAGGTGAGGCGATAGAACGCTATTCCGCCGCGCGTTACAACATGCGCGATTTTAAATACGCCAATGTTATTGAATTAAAAGGCGATTATGTCGATCCGGAAAAACTGGTCCTGTATTCGAAACGCCAATACAGCACACCCAATTTCCCTTTTTCACCGTGGCGTGCCAAGCAAAAAATTCACTGGGCGAAAGGGCATTGGCTGGGTTTGCAAAAGCCGGTGTGGGTACCCGCACTGGTCAGTTATTTCAACTTTGCTTCTGCGTATGAAGAACAGTTCAGCCAGGTATCATCCAATGGCCTGGCTGCGGGACAAAACAATGACGATGCCGCCATCCGCGCCACCTACGAATTGATAGAACGTGACGCAATGATGCTGACCTGGTATGCCCAATTACCTTGCCAGCGTTTGAGTCTCGACAGCCAGTACCATGGAAAAATGCGTCTGATGATTGACAATCTTACCGGGAGCGGCATGCAGCTGGAATTGTATCTGCTCGATGTCGGCATACACGTACCCACCGTGGTTTGCCTGGGTCTGGGTGATGGCATCAGTACGCCCGCAGTATCCGTCGCACTGGCTACCCACGGCGACATCCAGGTGGCCATGCGCAAAGCCTTGCTGGAACAAGGCCATGTGATGCCTTACCTGTGCCACTTGATGCGAAGCGGGCACAAAATTCCACAGCAAGTACACGAAGTACAAACATTGGAAGACCATGCCGCTTACTACTTTTCCAGTAACAAGCTGGGGGCGTTCGACTTCATGCGCCAGCCAGCCAGCATGGCAATGGATGCCAGTCGTTGGCCGTATCCCGATGTCCAGAATGCAGAAGACCTGCGTCAGCGTCTGTTAGCCGCGAATGTGGATGTGGCGATCGTTGATGTCACCGCGCCAGACGTCGCCCTGAGCCCGTTCCGGGTAGCACGTGCGGTGGGCATACATATGCAGCCCATCCACTTTGGCGAACAGTTCAAACGCATCGACAATCCCAGATTACGCAAATTACTCAAAGGCCGTATCGTCAACAACAATCCACATCCAATTGCCTGAAGAGACAGAGCCCAAGAAGAATTTAAAGGAGAATTTGCATGAGAGTATTGGTATGTGGCAGCAACTACGGCGCGACCTATATCCGCGCCCTTGCAGCAAGTCAGGACAGTGTCCGGCTGGCAGGCATACTATCGACTGGCAGCGCAAGGTCACTTGCTTACGCCCGACAGACGCAAGTCCCGCACTATACGGACATGGCCAGCATCCCGGATGGCAGTATCGACATGGCCTGCGTTGCCGTACCTGGCGAAACCGGCAACCAGTTAAGCCTGGCGCTGCTGGCCAAAGGCATACACGTCATTTGTGAGCATCCCATCGGCCCAGAGCAAATGCGCAAAGCGCTTGCCGTGGCGCAAGAACATGGTCGCCTGTTCCAGGTCAATGCCCATTTCGCTGACCTGCTGGCACCTCAGGCTTTTTATCAGGGGCTGGCTGTTGCACAGCACATGGGGCCGCCTCTGCATTTTGATCTGGCAGCCAACCTCAGAACCTTGTATTCCGGTCTCGATCTGGTGGGCCGTGCGCTTGGCTCACTGGCAGACATACAAGTCATACCACCACCTGCAACGGGCGACAGTCCCCCCATGTTTGCCAGCCTGCTGCTGGTCAGCCCTACATTACATATTTCTTTGCTGTGCCAAAACTTCGCCTCCGCCGCCGATGATGGCACTGCCACCTTGCTAAATCACCGCTGTAGCGCCACCTTTGCCCATGGCAACCTGCTACTGGCAGAAAGTAACGGCCCAGTATTGTGGTTCCCGTCCCCTGTATCCATGCCCATACCGCAATGGCGCAATTACCTGCCCGTCGATATGAACCAGATCGATGCCAATGCGCTGCAACAACAACGCGACCAGGCCAATCGCGCAGTGATTAATCAAATGGTGGCGACTATCAACGGGCAAGCGCAAGCAGCACATCAACCGCCTGCACATCAACAGCCGGAATACCTTCTGGCGCTGGCTAGTGTGTGGGAACAGGTCCTGTATGCGCTACAACCGGCGATAGGGAAGGTGTAAGCTTTAGCAGGCACAGGTGACAGACATGTCCAGGTACGGTGATGTCGGCACGGCATGAAAGCGGGTCATGGTAGTGTAGGGGGCTGTGGTACGTATGTACGAATCAGGCCCCGGCCTGCTATCATCCGGCATCACCAAGGAATATAGCAATGAACGAACAACACCCACCCCGCACCCTGAATGGCATCACCCTGGAAAAAATCCTGGAACAACTCGTCGCCCATTATGGCTGGGACAAAATGGGCCAGCTCATAGACATCAACTGCTTCACCAGCGACCCCAGCATCAAATCCAGCCTGAAGTTTTTACGCAAAACTCCATGGGCACGGGCGAGGGTGGAGGAGTTGTTTTTGAATATGCAGTGAGAGAAAAACGCCTGAATCCCGGCAGGCTTGAAGTCTTGCCCGGTCAGCCGCTTTTCTGAAGGTGATGCATGTTCTGTAAGTACCTCGTATAACAGCGCAATTCTTGAATCTCTACTTTGGGATTGGCCATCTTCAATGACTTGATTGCAGCGGCAGTTTTACCTTGCGCGATGAGGTCATTAACATCTTCTGGCACGGTACCAGAAAAATCCGGGTTACCGGACATGCGGCGGATATATGCTTCCTTCTCAATTTCCGTGAGCGGCAACCCAAAATCTACATCATTCTTTTCGCACCATAGTCGATGTTGTGTGCGGCATGTCTCGCAATACGTCGTCTCTGTCGAGTAGACCTCACCGCGCCTACATCCACCTAGCATGTAAAACCTTGAGTTGGGAAATAGCGTTCTATGGGCGTCGTGATATTCCGACGAATACCGAAACAGTCCATACAAGATCAAGACAATATCCTGCTTCAGCGGTTCGTGATGAACTGAACAAGATTTTTCAAATTTTATTCTCGGCATTATTAAGCAGTTTATATGTTCAATATGTTCATTGTCCCGTCCACGCAAGAATACATGCAAATCGTGGCAAAAAATTGTTTTTAAAAAATCAATTGAATAAATATAAATAGTGGTATATTTGCATAATAAATTGTTAATCTCCGGGCTTTCTCGTTGAGTCCAATCAGATGCCGTATTGCCGGGATTCGCGTCTCAGCATTAACTTGCGAAGTCATGTCCAGCGCTTGGTCGTTTTGCTTATGTTGTTCACTTTGCTTACTTTGCTCACTTTGCTCAAATATCTCTGTTGATGAAATAAGTTTCAGTTTTACACACGGTCGTTCTGCGTCAGAAGTGCCAAGAAGCTTCTTGATCATAAAGAAAGGAATGTTTATGAAAAAAATCATCCCGCAGCGCCGTTTCTCGATTAGCGCGGCTGCTGCCATTGCAATTGCTGTCATGGGTATTATTACGGCACTTCCCTCAAATGCGCAGGCACAACAGAACCCGTTACCCAGTCCCGTAGTCTGCAACGCCAGTTCCACATGGGTCAGCAACCCGTCTTTGCCGGGCGATGTGCAAAATACCGATAACTGCAGTTTTCAGCAGTATATGTGGCAGACCCTGCTGTATCTGGTGCAACCGGTAGCGGCGGGCAGCAAGGTCCGGCAATTTGAAACCTTTATGCCTAGCTATGGCATTTTTGTTGATCCGGGCAAGACCCCAACCCCATGGGGAAAGACACCCAAACCGACGTATTGCAAAGGCCCATCCACCATAAAACAGAGCTATGTGTTTTCCAATCTGACCTTGCAGGCTGGAGTCGGGCAGGCATTAATCGACAAATCGCTGAACCGGGTATTTTATGGCGTATCGGTCAATAAACCAGCGTATGACTTTATCACCGGTTGCGGCTTGCAAGAGGCGCAGTGTAGTTTAAGCCTGGCGCCCGATCTGGTTGATCCGGTTGGTTACAAGGTGGTGGATATTCCAAACCTGTACCCGAATCTGGCGTTTCCTACCGGCGCGATGGAATTGAAAACCTCATGGAAGATTTTGACGCCCGACGAAGTGGCAGGCAACACCTTCTTTACCACGAAAGGCTCGGTTCAGGCACCCGGTAAAACCTGTATGGAGAATGTGAGTCTGGGGCTGGTAGGCATGCACATTGTGAGCAAGACGCCGTCCCACCCAGAGTTTATCTGGGGGACCTTTGAACATCGCAATAACGCGCCATATTGTTCCAATACCTCGGCCCCACCTCCACTGGGCGGAAACTGGACTTTTTATAATCCCAACTGCACCGGCAGCAGTTGCACCACCAATCATTATGCCGAAGGCAAAGCCACTCAGGTGTGCACCATGCACCCCTGGGGTGACCCGACGCTAGGTACCATGCCCAATAATCTGACTTGTGGCTCCACCCCGCCGCCTGGCTATATTTGTGACCCGGATACCCAAAAGTTTGTCATACAACCCACCACCGCCAATTTGCAGGCCTTGGATGTATCTGTGAAAGCCATGCTGACCGCACTGCCTGCGGGCGACGCAAATAAACTGTGGGCCAATTATTCACTGGTCGGCAATGTATGGACAGCCAAGGGTACCTTGCCGCCTTCGGTGCAGGTGCAGGTCGGGTCTTTATCGGGTGCTAACAACAGCATGGAAACCTATGTGCAAAATGGCGTCTCGAATATTCAAAATCCCTACAACTGCTTTAGTTGCCACAATCTGGATGGCAAGAACAAAGGCCAGGCACTGGCTGACGCAGTAAAAGTTCAGTTACCGCCAGCGGGGCTTTCCCATATTTTCAATTTACTGAATCTGAAAACCAAAGGTTGCAGCACCGGCGTGCTACCTAGCACCCCTATGTGCGCCGCCAACGGTGGCCCTACAAAATAAAAACCGCGTTCAACGATATTGAGAGGAATTGGCATGAGCTATTTGACCTATCCAAGATTGCACTTTAGCGGTGGCTTTTTGGCTGATCCAAGCACGGTGAACAATACACCGGACAACTATACCGATGCGAA
This sequence comes from Undibacterium sp. Ji49W, assembly GCF_049340205.1. Classification (NCBI taxonomy): domain Bacteria; kingdom Pseudomonadati; phylum Pseudomonadota; class Betaproteobacteria; order Burkholderiales; family Oxalobacteraceae; genus Undibacterium; species Undibacterium sp. Ji49W. Next base: position 72,703 of record NZ_JBMPOW010000007.1, read on the forward strand.
TAATGAAGTAGCAAAGTTGCAGCTTTACTGGAACCCAAACGGCACCGGTATTTTTGATTTTCAAAGCTGCCTTGTCACCAAGGTAGTCTATGGCCCCGGCGACGAAACCACAGACCCTGCTGTTGATCCGGTGATAGGGCAACCAGTCAATGCCGTGTATACGATGGCAGCACCGAAACTGGTTGATCTCGACCCGGATCAGCAAAATACCAGCGAAATATGGGGGTTGAGTCTGCAAGTAGCGGGCACTACTGCCAACCCGGCATCGATCAGTGATTTTGTCCGTGGTGATTATGTCGCTGGTTCATATAACGCAGTGTGGGCCCAGGCAATCAACGGCCCTCGAAGCTCGGGCAGTGGTTGCGGGGTATATCAATCAAGTCTGACCAACTTGAGCTGGACGACGACAGCGAAACCGCAGTCTAAATTTCTCAGTCTGCTCCAGCAACAATCGCCGCAACAATTGAGCGTCAATTTTGTGGTGAACGCGCATAATAACGCGCCAGTGATTTATCTGTTCAATGCAAATACCCTGCTGGCATTGGTAGAAAAAGGCGTACCCGCCAGTATCACTGCCAAATTACTGCCCATGACCAAATACTACATGAACCTCGATAGTAAGGGCGTGCCGGCTAACCTGGGTTCGGTGCCGACTGAATCGTATGTGAATAATCGGCTCACTATTTTGCTGGGGCAGGCCGATGCAGATACTTATCGCGCCACTATTCTGGCAACTACACTGGCACCGCCACCGTCGCCAGTGCCGCCGCCTAACATCAACACTCTGTTTCCAACCGGCTTGTTAACGGGCACGATAGGGCCGCTGCCTACGGCGACCCCGGTGTTTTACACGCCATCACGCATGATGGCACCGCTTACGGTGCCGAATAGCAATGTCCAATGCAATTTTGCCCCGTTCTGCACGCAGAAGATCAACAAAAGCGATGGCAGCAACGAAGTATTGATCACCGTTAATCTGGGCAATTCGCTCGTCACCGACAAGCCCGGTTATAACGATCCAGCACAGGGTTTTGGGGTTGCTTTGTATGCCTTAGGCGAACTGTTTTTGGTCTATTTTGATCAACGCCAAGGGGCAGGCATTAGCTTGAGCAACGCAGTTCCCATCGCTGCTTTACCTAACGACCCGGCCCAGATGGCAGAACTGATGACAGTCAGCGGTGGCATACTGACGGTGAATGTCGATCCAGCCTTGTTGCCACCTGGCCTGACTGTGCAACAGGCGGAACAGAAAGTGCTGACTATGCCTCTGGGGCTGATTGGCAAAAAATCCTTAGGGCCAAGTATCTGGCTGGCAGAAAATATCAATGGCTATAATTTGCGTGCCGATCAGTTTGTTTTCAGGATGAACCCCGGCATTCCCACAAGTCCAGACCAGCCCAACGGCGAAACCGCGCTGGTTCGCTTATATGCCACCCGGTTTGGTCAACCTGCGGCCAATGTCAGTCTCCAGGCAAGCCTGATGTCGCCAGAGGATTCGGTGGCCTACACCAGCAACACCATGGGCACTGGCGGTACCTCTGGATTGAAAAACATCGCGATACCGCAAAATGCCTTGTCCTTCAACACTGCACCTGTACTGACCAATGAGCAAGGCATGGTCGAATTGAAAATCGTCGGCACTGATCCTGGTTTTCCGCGCGCCAGTCAAAATGTCGATGGGCAAATTTACTTTGTGCGCTACAACTTTGCCGATCCAACGATCGCAAAAAGCTATACCCAGCACCAGGACGATTTGATCAGTATCCTGCTGTTTAGCCAGCAGACCTTCCCAGAAAATCCGACCTGGGATAATTGCATCCAAAGCATTTTGCCGCAGTATGCCAAGCTGTATCCCATCATGGGCCGTTTTAAGCTGGATGACTATGCGACCGTGGTTCAATACGCCGAACCCATCAGCGTGGTGCTTGCAAAACCGATGGACGACGCCTTGCATATGCCGGTAATCCGGGATTTGTCGATACAGCGCACGCAGGTTGTCCTGAAGTGGTTTGCCAACAAGACGCCGAAGTAAGGCAGGGTTTGTTATCTCCAGGCGAAAAAACAAAAAATACGCCACGGTATAAGCGTAAATACAGCCTGTAAATTTCGGATGGCCTTCATAAAATGGCCATCCGAAGAGCTTTTTCATGGAATTAATTTCTTGTCACATCAATATGGATTTTTATTTGACCGTATACCTGGATGTAATTTTTGAAAAATCAAGCTACCAAGTGTGCGGCGCATGTCAGCCAACTCGATTGCGATGCACGCGAGCTCAAACGATGAAAAGACATATCTTTTCGTTGTGGTGTCAGCAGAAAAAATTCACCTGATGACATGTAAATGTTTAGCCACTGAAAACCAGTCTGTATTTGCGGACATGGATTCATTCGTATTTTGTGGCATATATTCATCGATTGAAATCTGTTGATCTTCCTTGTTCATTCCTGCCAAGGGAGAATCCATCAGTTTCTCGTTGGCCGCCTTCCTGGCCATGACGACATCAATTTGGCGTTTTTCCAGCGTCTCGATAAGGTAAGGGTAAAGAATGGATAGTTCAATTTTCTTTCCCTCAGGATGGGCAGGCTTCTTTTTCAGTCGTCTTTCGATGAAGCTAAAGTAACGATCAACTCTGCCAACTCTTTGCTCAAGATCGCCCGAGGTCCAGGCAACACCAAAATGCATGACACGATCACAGAACAAATGTAAATTGACGCCTTCACGCAACGTGTCGGTGCCAACCACTACGTATGGCAAGCCAGGCATATTAAATTGCCGAACCAGCCGTCTACGATCTCCGCCACCTCCTGTAATTGCCATCACCGGCTCCATCGCATACAGATATTCAAAACTTTCTTTGCCAGCCAATACATTCAGTTCCGCATGTTCAGCAAATGCGCTACGGAATATAAGGGCACGGTTTTCTATCCATTCCGTAAAAATTTCTCTTAATCTGATGGCATCTATGTCGTCACTCTTGAACCAGTTGACAAACTTTTCATCCATCAGACGTGAATTACCTGTTTTATCTGCAAAATACAAATCAATCACTGCATCAGATAACAGCAGATAGCGATACAGAACTGTTTTTAAGACTTGTCTTTCATAAATTAAATTTTCATCTCTGACACCAATACTGCCCGGCAGCGCGATGCCAAAACGCTCAGCGAAATTGTCTATGGAAGACCAGAATGAACTGAAATCGAGAATTGATTTGTCAGAAAAGCCCTTTTCCAAATGCGGGCTTTGATTATTAAGAGAGCTGGTAATTTCTTCCGAAAATATATTTGATAAGACCTTCTTCCAAAATGACGCGGTGTCTGTATCCAACCCAAATACTTCATTCGCAGATTGATTCAGGCAATGCCAAACGATGTACCTGTGCATCCTGCGCTTATAGCGCTTCTGGTTTTTGGTAGCAAAAACAAGCGCATCCTGCCATATCTCCGGGGGGATTTTTGCATATGCCTGCTCAAAAGTGACATTTCCTTCGAGGCATAATCGCAAGAACCAGTTTTCTTCAAAGAACATGGCATGTTTACCACCATCTTCGAAGGTGGACCTGAATCGGTGCAGCCAACCCTTTACCTGGCCGGCAAGGCGGAACTTGTTTTTAACTTTTTCATTTTTGATTTCTTCAATAATGCCGTTGCCCAGGTCGTGATCGTCTCCTGTCCCCATGTCGGTGTCATCGTCGCCAGCATTAAATGGGCCGTCGAATCCTATGTCCCAGTTAAGTTCCACACTCCATACGCGCTTGCAGCGTTGTTCAATCCCGGAGAGATAACTGGACATGATTCTGTCGCGAAGAGAATATACCGAACTAACCCTTCGGCAAAAAACCAGTGTTTTTTTGCCACCATGATTCTTGGTTTTTTCGGAGCCAAAAGCATTAACAGATATTTCCTCTGCCACCTTATCAATTTTGGGATGTGGCAGATGCCTGTTTCCAAAATACTTCTTGAAATCCGCAGAAAGTTTAGCAATAAAGCCTGTATCCGGCGCATCATCGGCTTGGTTGCGATGGTCTTTTTCAGAATAAAAATCAGCGACAGATGCATCGCCATCAGTTGTTCTGTCTCTGGATTTTTCAACTTTTCCTTGTGGAACAGAATCATCCAATGATTCAAATGAGGCCATGTAGCCAGCTTTGAAACGCCCGCCCTGGTTACTGTTTTCAACACTTGAGAGCACTTCAACCAGCTTCTTTTGAACCAAAGCAATTGTCAGGGTCGACAAGGCAGTATCGCAGGTAATAGCAAGTGATTTTTTATCGTCCTGACGATAATCGGATTTATGATAAATTTTTTCATCGACATGATATGTTCTGGGGCGCCGGATCATATATTCCGACAATTTTTTCAACAACTTTGAATAATTGTCGCTGGCTTCAAAAAGTCCGTCAGGAAGTATTTCACGAGACGTGTAGTGATTCAATACTGTTTTCAGGTTATCGATTCCTGAATGGGCGGGTGTTGCGCTCAGGAATAGCCAATTTTTTACTCTGTCTTTCAATAAAGTATGAAATATTTTGTTTGTTTGATTATCAGGATTTCTCAAGCACTGGGCTTCGTCAACAACGACCAGATCAAAAACAATTTGATCCTTGCTTAACTTTTCGTCGATCGCTTTGGCGACAGCCATATTCAAGTAATGGCTGTAATCATCGTTAATGACCGTAGGTACCTTGCCAGGTAAATGCATGCCTGGAATTTCATGCCAGTGTGTACGAAGTTGGTGCCACGCTTCCTGCAAATGGTCACCGGTGAAAAAAGCAGGGCGAGTAAAGCTGGTATGGCGCAACAAGGGAATGCTATTTTCAGATAAGTCGCTTTGCAGCCATTCGTAAAGATTGTCTTTTCTATCGAAAGAATCCGGAAGATAATCTGGATTTCCCTGGTAGATATTTTTTTTGAAATTCAAAAACTCGTTTGCCCATCCCTGCTGCACAATCTCTCTTGGGCTAATAACCAGAATTTTTGCCTTTGGGTTATTTTTTTTGAATAGGGCGATAACGCCAAGAGCCTGCATTGTTTTACCCAGACCAACCTCGTCTGCCAGATAGGCTACTTTTTTCTTCTTCAAGATATTACAAAGTGCTGCAACTCCTTCTGTTTGTAGAATAACCATCGCCTCACTGGGCTGAAAGTCGCTCTTCCCTGAGAAATCAAGCAGTGTTTTAACATCGTCGACGGTGACCAGTGTAACCATTATGCAGCGCTCCTGAACTGTTTTTCATACCAGCTCAAAAGTTCTGAAACGTCAATGGGTGTACCCTTGCTTAATTCATTTTCCATGTCATGCATTACCATCAATCGATATTCATCAATATTTTTCTGAAATTTTTTAATAAAGGAATGCAGTTTTTTTTCCTTGGAATTTTTCATCAAACGAATGCATTCGTTCAATACCAGATATTTTACTGATGTGCTATGAGCAGATTTGGTCATGGCAGAGCCAAGCGCTTTAACACTATCTGAACGCGACAGCAATAATTCAAGAATTTCTCCATCGCCAGAACTGGTAGCGAGTTTCTTTTCAATACCGGCAATCGCCCGGTAGAAATCATAAAAATCAAAAAATAGTGATTGCTCTTTATCGTCCTTCAAAACTAAATTTTCGTCTAAGGGATCATTGTCGCTCTCGCCATCACCGTCGGCATCACCTTTTTCTCCAGGCATAGGCTCATTGACTGTCCCCTGCAACCAGGATTGCAAAATCAGGTCTGTGGCCAGTGGTGTTATATATTCCCTCGTTGAATCTTCAAGGTTCAATTCAATAACAAAGCCACTCATTTCATCGCCGTCACCTGAAGAAAATGTATATTGCGATTTATCTAGTTTTCCGGATTTTTTGCCTTCTCTATGGGCTTCATCAATCATGATGTCGAAATCTGATAATTTTAATCTGATACTTTGCGCACCAGGATTCCCGGTTAATGACCAGCTATACTCGCCGGATTTCCAGTCATAAAAGACGACAACATAGTAAGGCAAAGGCTTGGGCGCATCGTCCGATGTGTTCTCTTCGGAAAAATCAATGTCGCTAGCTGGTCGGGTCGGCCAGTCAATTCCTTCATGCATGTCAAGCATCATGGACTCAACATTTCCAGAAATTTTCTTACCATCCTTTTTCCCCAGATTCCAAAAAAGACCAGGCCGGGAAAAGTTGCACGAACCGACTGCGCTGATGACACCTTTATCTGTGCCAAAACGGTAAAGTTTCAGGTGATGAAACCTTCCGGTTTCATGCTTCCAAAGTTCAAACGCAACATTGCCAGACCACGTTTTTGCTAACGCATCTTTGTCGCCTATTCCCAATCCAGTTTTCTTGGGGGAACTTAGTGGCAGGTAATCCATCACCAGGGAAATTTTTACATCGTCTGAAAAACTGGCTTTTTGCTCCAATAAATTGACGCATTCATTGACGCTGCCCCAATAAGGAGAGGCAACTTCAATCGTGTTAATTTCCTTCACGTCATCAAAGGCAAAATCCCAAAACGAGTCATGTAAGGGAGAGAAATAAAGCCGGAGATGATTCTTATCTTTCCAGGACGTGCCTTCGGGATCGACTAATGATCTTCTTTCTCTTATAGTTTCATTCATTAGCCTGATGGCCGCTGCCAAAGGATTATGAGCGCTTTTCTTGATAGAAAACTGTTGATTCAGCCAGCCTAAATACTGATCCATTGCAGACCAGGGCTGTTCATTTTTTGAATGAATCCAGGTGTCCGCCATGACCTCGCAGTTTTCGCCCCAACCAGACAGGCTTAGGTTTCCAGACAAGGTTGCGACGTAGATCCAGCTTTCTTCACTGGAATTAGTATCGGTTTTTTTTCTTTTACCTATGATGAATATATTTTTCGCATGAAACAAGCTACCGGGAATAAACACCGGATAGTGGGTGTAGCGATATGCCTTGCCACTGTGTTTAGCCACGGAAGGGTCATAAATCACACCGACAGAAGTTTTGGTCAGGGCTTTGTGCACTTCGCGCGATCGGACCGGTCTGCTATCGTCGTTATCCATACCAAATAACGCGGGCAGTACATTTTCTTCAAAAAAATCGCCATTAAAATTAAACGTGCTAAATAGTGCCACATCAATTGAATCAAAAAGCGCGCATACCTCAAGCAGACGGCTTCTTATGGTGTATTTTGAACCCGGCTTCATTTCTTTACTCCTGCGCCAGCAAACTGGCCCACTAGATTAAAAAGTGAATCCAGATAATAATAATTTCGCCATGCAGTCATTGGGTGCAATTGATTTTCTGTTGGTTGATACCGTGGCACTATGATGTCGAATTTCCCGTTTTCTTTAATCGATATCCACGGTTTGGTATTACGTAATTTACATACATTTTCATGCATGTTGATGACGCTCTCTATCAATGTCCGCTTGCTTGAAAAATTCAACTCATCAAGCAGTATTTTTCGTTTGTATGCAAGGCTGGTTGGCGGAAAAGTTCCTGAATCATCGAATTTTTTACGGGCCAGATGCAAGGCCTCCAAATTAACTGGCAGCTTGTTTCCTGCGTCTTCAGGACTTGTTGACTCCATACTGCACAACCAGTCAAATATAGATTCAATCGCTGCAATAAAGCGCTCGCAATCAATGATGCCTTGACAGACCTTGGTCAGTTCAGGAACAGAGTCTTTTGCTTGTTCAAGAAATGACTCAGGCAAGAATGGGGCGGATGCGTGTTGCCGCATCAGCGTCACAATGGCAGATGTAGCGGCAGGGTCTTTTGGTGCCAGAAAGGGTTGATGGATTAATTTCGCGAACGGATTATGTTTAATAATTTCAGACAATCCATAAACTACTTGGTGGCTAGATCGCTCGGCAATCTGTACTCCTTCGGTGGACTGGTGTTTGATTTCCCTGATGAGGTAATCAAATAGTCGTTTGATCACCTTCGATTGATCTTTGATACCTTCAATAATATGAGAATCCACAGCACTATTTTTATTAATAAGGCCGGCACTCTCCGCTGCGTTGCGGTAAATTCCCCATACACCGTTTTGCAGTTGCCCGCCTAAAAGATGATGTTCAGGTTTTAACCCGATGATAAGGGCGCTGCTTCGTGCTAACCGCCGACTGCCAGGCAGATGCCAAGGTGTCGCATTCAACGTGCAAGCCCTGGCAAATGCCTGTTCTACCAAAATAAAATATGTCGTCAAATTTTTGACGGGCTGATTGTAAGTTTTGGCAAAGTCAGGCCACCATGCAAGTGCTGCAAGCAATATATGAAACCCATTCAGATGCCTGCTGGCGCCCGTTAAGTGCGGCACCAGGTCTCTTGCGCGATACTGCCATATAGGAAGAATGCCAAGCGGATCCCGGCCACTGACAGGACGCAGCAAATCTTTGTCTGACTCAGTTATTACATAGAACATTGGTACATCTCTTTAAAATGTAAAACTCCACCAATCGATGTCGCGAGGTGCTGGAGTTTTGAGGTTGATGAAATAACTGATAACTCAACCGGTGTGATGCGGTTGTGTGAGTCATACCGATATGACTTTATGCCCTGACATGAATTAGACAACAGTCATGTTCTTATAGGTTGTTTTTAATCAGTTTTTATCAGATTTTCGTAAGCAGTCAGTTCAAGAAAAACTCAAAGGCACACATTCTTCCACCAGCGTAGCGTCGACGATGCCGGTGCTGAGCAGGTTGCAGTAGGCGCAGGCGACGGGGATGTCGCTGCCGCCAGGGGGGCTGGTGTCGTTGCTGGGTGGGGCGAGATTGGCGGCGGTTTGTGCCTGTGCCACGGTATAGGGGGCGGCAGGTGCGCTGGGCAGGGACAGGGTGCTGACCTGGCTGCCATAGCTCATCAGGTAACCGACGGCAGCGGCGCCGGTGCGGTTGACGCCGGAATCGCAATGGATGTAGATGATGGCGTTGCTGATGCTGGTCAGGCTGGCTGGGGCATTGGGCAGCGCTGCCACATTGCTGGTCAGGGCGTGGTGGATGGCGCAGATCAGGCCGGTGAAATTAAAGTCGGTCTGGTCGGCACCGATGGAGCTGGCAGGTGATACTGGCCAGGCTTCACCGGCCTGGGTGGGCGCTATGCCGCCTATTGCCAGGATGGGCCAGTACACCATCATGCCCGGGTTGGCTGTATTGCTTGATGGGATGTAGACAGGGTAGGGGCCGGATTCGCCATTCAAGGTTGGCGGGGTATTGGTGAACCAGGTCATTTCGGTATCGACGATGCCTTGATCTTTTGTGTCTGACGCAAAGCCGATCAGACAAAAATCGATGACCACAGGGTTGCTGGAGAGGCTGATGCCGGCGGCCTTTGCCGCCGCAAAATTAGCGTCTTGTGCGATAGCCTGAGTTAACTCTGCGATGCCAAAGCCTGGTGTGCCGAAGCATGCGCTGCCGCGTATCAATACATTGTTGTTGGTGGTGTCGTAGTCCAGCAGGCGTACTGAACCTGCGATGAAGCTGCCGTTGCCATGCATGCTTTGCACGGTGCTTTCCAGTTCTCTTTCCATTAGGCTGTCCATTCTTATCCTCGCTATGTGATGGTTGAAGAAGTCTTTGCGCCTGGCCGTCCTGTGCATGGGCACGGGCAAAATACGGCTGTTGTCTTCTTGGTATATCAAATTGCGTGCCAGATATTTTTCCGGGGAAATTGGCTTTTTTCGCTGTTGTCAGCGTGAAATAAACTACTTTTTACATGCGGGGTCATGTGTTGACATGTCAATGGAAGCTCTTTACACAAGGGGAGAGCTAATCCAGATATTTCTCGAACAGTTTCGCCAGCACGCCCTGGTTGTCCAACTGGACGATGGCGGCGCGCAGTTTTTTTGCATCGTCGGCAGCCACGGTTTTGGATACCAGCATGTAGAACTGTTCTTTGAGCATGACCTTGGGCAGCAGCTTGACCTTGCCTTCCAGGCCAGCCTTGCGGATTTCGGTGACGATGCCGGGTGAGCGATGGCAATAAAAACGGCCACGGTTGGCCAGCAGTTTATTCAGATTCGATTTGGATGAGACTGCGGTTGAATCGACCTGTAGGCCACCCATGCCGCGCAGGATATCGCTGATGGCAAAATTGTGCATGGACAGAATGATGCCGTCATTGCCCAGCTTGCGGATGTCGTCCCAGTCATTGACTTTGACGTCATCATCGGCCCGCACGACCAGCAGGTAATTGACGGAGAATAAGGCGGGACTGATATAGTCGTATTTGAGGGCGCGTTCTTTGGTGTACAGCAAACCGCAGACGACATCGTCTGGTCCGCCATAGACGCGGGCCAGCGGCAGCCAGTTTTGGTCGCCCACGAATTTAAGTCCAGGCTCTATCGCTTCGATGGCGCGAAATACGTCTACGCAAAAACCTCCTACGCTGGTTTTGCCGCCGTCTTGTTTGGCGATGAATTTGGGTTCGGATGCTTCTTGTGCTGCGGTGCGCAAGATGCTTTGTGCGCTGGCCGGGGAAGGGGTACACAGGATGAGGGCTGCCAGCAGCAGAAGTAATCCTTCCCGGGCGAAATCGGCTAGGCGATGCACGTGGTCTCCCCAGTTTGTCCTGACGCTGGATGGCGCAGTGCAAAAACGGCTTGCCTGCGGCAGTCTTTTTTGCATTGTACTACCGGGATGGAGATACGTCGCGGATCAAGTGCTTATCTTGCAATGTGTTGCAAAAGCGTACAAAAGTGTAAGGAGCCGTGTAGTGGTTGTAATGGGAACGGAGAGCGGGGGAGGAAATAGGCAGAAATGAGGTAGAGTCCCAGCACCGGGATCACTGCTGCAATCCCGGTGCTGGCACTATGCAATGCAGGGTCAGGCTGTCCAGCCTATGTATTCAATACCGTTTTGTATCGCTGCGATGACCAGTGCCTGGTTTTCAGCGCTTTCACAAAAGCTGGCCAGTGCGCCGGCAGCGCTGATTTTGCCCGTATCGAGGGAATTAAGCCAATAATCAAAACCAGCTTTGTCAGGTGCGCGGTGCAGCACATTCTGGTAAAAATTGGTGATCAGGGTGGTGTTGCTGGGGTTTTTGCCATACAGTTTTTGAAATTCTGGCGATGAAAAGAAGCCAGATGCCACCGTGGTCAGGCTGGAGCCATTCGACATATCATTGATCCAGTAACCCAGGCCAGCCAGATCGGGTTTGCGATCAAAGGCTGCCTGGTACAGGCGGTAAGCCTGGCCCGCAATGCCTGCTGTTTCAAACGACAGGAAGTGGTCGTCAAACTTGATCAGTTCAATGTTTTTGAGAAGATCGGTACCTTCTGCACCGGTCTTGTCCCTGACGATGTAGTCATTGCCGGATTTGGTCACGGTGTAATTGCTGATATTACCGGCACACTGCACCAGGTCTCTACCATCGGCACCATCTATCGTGTCATTGCCGTAACCACCTGACATCCAGTTGGCGTAAGAGCTACCGGTGATGTAGGTGCCAGTGCTGCCATAGATGCGGATGTTTTCCACAAAGCTGTAGTTGGCTAGCGAAGTATTGAAATTCACCCAGACGGTGTCTACGCCTTCGGCACTGTTTTCATACACCTTGTCTGCAATGGTATCAAGGACGTAGACATCATCGCCGGTGCCACCGACAAAGATATCGTTGCCACTGCGGGTACCTTCATCCCAGTCGAAAAGGTCATTGCCGGCGCCGCCTATCAGTGTGTCATTGCCATCACCGCCATTCATGCTGTCGTTGCCGTCGCCGCCATTGATGCTGTCATTGCCACCCATGCCATCTATTCCGTCATTGCCGGCCCCGCCATAAATGACATTCGCCAGATCATTGCCAAAGATGACGTCGGCCTTGGCCGAGCCGATGGCGTTTTCGTATTCGCCATAAAACCAGCGCAGACTGACGGGGCTACCGCCATAGACGATGGTGTTGGCACCGTCGTACAGGCTCATCGCTACCCCCACCAGATGGCTGGCACCTGTGATGGTAGTACCCATATTGAAGTAAGCACCATTGCTGTACAGCGACAGGTCTACTGTATCAATGCCGCCCTTGTCAAAATAGGTGCGATAGCCGTCTGTGCCTACTTGCAGAGTGTCATCGCTGACACCGCTGGTACCACGGCCTTCGCCATAGGCCTGTTGCAGGGCAATGACATCGAGGATCATTGGTGTGTAGGCATGCAGGGTCGCAGAATAATTCTGGTCATCATACGACATGATGGAGAAGTATTCCTTGTACATGTCCGCCGCACTATTGATCTTGAAGCCCAGTTTGTCGAACCCCAGATACTGTGTCGCCGCATAATCGGCACTGATGACTGGTGTTCCATTTGCATAGCTGATGTGCGGGTGTGACAAGCCCAATGAATGTCCCAGTTCATGCATCAGGGTCTGGGTGGCACGGCTGTAGGGGCTCAGGGAATAATCGCCCTGAAATTCTTCCGCAGCTTCGTTGAGGAAGATGTCGCCGGCAGAACCGGTATACCCCAGAATTTTGTCGGTGCTGCCACCGGACTTGCCGGCAAAGCTGACATCTGTGCGATAAATCCAGTTGATATTGATGTCGGTGACGTTGGAGCGGCCTACGTCTTCCGGGTTGGCAATGGTGCTGGTACTGGTGTACTCATAGTTGACAGCCTTGGTGAAGGACAGGTTGACGAACTGTGCATACACATCCGTTGCCAGGTCTATGTTGTTGAGCTGTGTCGTGGTCCATACGTATTCGTTCGGACCATTGGTATAGATACCGCTGTTGAACCGTGAATAGTCTTTGTCCGAATAGTAATTGGCATAGCTGAAATCGTCCGACACGCTGATGCGTATCGTGCCAGCCAGGATGTAATTGGTAATGCCAAACGCATCAAAATTGAACATCGCCTTGGTGATGGTCGTGCTTGGATAATAGGGTATGTATGAGGCCATGACGGATGTCTGATTATTGTTAATGGTGATGTGTTTGCCAGCTATTCTGAAAACGGCAATGGAGGTGTTTTGGTTGACAAGGAAATATCCCTGTCGTTTTTTATTCTCGCCACATTTCCACCATGATAAGCAATAAACACCAATCGTAGTTATGATTTTTAGGGATGCCCTGTGTTTATCCCGCCAGCCATGCTTAAATCGCGGCAAGGATAAATTGCTTTTATGATGTTTGACGCTTTTTTATGACTCAGGACTTTATGCATAAATTGATAGGGCACGCTTTATTGAGCTTGAGCCTGGCGGGCATGGGCAATGCAGTGTTTGCTGCGGAGCAGGGCAGTGATGCCCCGAGTGCTTTAGTGAACACGCAACCTGCGCCGGTATTAAAAAACCTGGCGGCTTTTCCGATTGGTGTTGCGGTCAGTGCCGGGGATGAAAGGCGTAGCCTGTTCAGGAAGACCGATCAACAGGCGCTGATCAATCAGCAGTTCAACAGCCTGGTGGCGGGCAATATCATGAAGATGCGCTACCTGCATCCGGCGGAAGACCTGTTTACTTTTGATGATGCTGATGCACTCGCCAATTATGCCAAAGAGCACGGCATGATCCTGCACGGCCATGCGCTGGTATGGCACCCGGATTATCAGGTGCCGGCCTGGATGAAAAACTACCATGGCGACTGGGATGCCATGCTCAAGAACCATGTCGGACAGATCGCCAGGCATTTTGCCGGACGGGTCGCCAGCTGGGATGTCGCCAATGAAGTGATAGACGAAAACGTCCCGGCAGCTTACCGGCCATCGCTGTTTTATCAGAAAATGGGCAAGTCTTACATAGAAAAAGCTTTTATTGCTGCACATGCCGCAGACCCGGCTGCTGATTTGTATTACAACGATTTCAATACCGAATCCGTGCAATCCAAGCTTGATTTCATGCTGGGCATGATTGATGACTTCAAGGCGCGGCAGATTCCTATTCATGGCATCGGTTTCCAGATGCATGTCGATGTTGATTACCCCAGTATTGCGCAGATACGCAAATCCTTCAGGGCGGTGGCTGACCGTGGCCTGAAGGTGAGGATTTCTGAACTGGATGTCGCAGTCAACAAACACAAAAATCTCAAGTCCCTGACGCCTGCCGTGGCCATGGCACAAAAAGCCCGCTACAAGGAAATTGTCACGGCGTATCTGGAGGAGGTGCCGGCAGCGCAGCGCGGCGGCATTACCGTCTGGGGTTTGGTTGATGGTGAAAGCTGGCTCAGCGGTTTCCACAAACGGGCAGAATGGCCTTTGTTGTTCAAGGATGATTACACCACCAAGCCAGCTTTTGATGGTGTGGTCGAAGCCCTTACGGGCCAATAGAAACCATCAAGGTATTCAGTCTGCTTTGCGAAACTGCAAGCTCAGTACTAGCGGCACGGCGATCGCATAGACTGCTACCACAGATAACCAGATTGCCCCTGGCCATTGTTCCCGGACGACGAAGTAAAAGCTCGAGAATGCCAGCGGGGCGATGATGGATGCCAGGCTGACGACCGACGCCAGCACACCCTGAAACCGGCCCTGCTGGTTTTCATCGACAAGACGGGTGGCAAGGGACTGCAATGCTGGGACGCCGATACCGCCAAGTACAAACACCGGCATGACCGCAAATACCATCCAGCCTTGTCTGGCAAACGCCATCACGACCAGGGCGATGCATGTGCCTGCGATGCCGGTCAGGATAGTGCCGCGTTCTCCCAGCAGTTTTACCGCGGGGCCAGGCAGGAAAGCCTGCGCCAGTGACTGGCACACACCATAGGTGCCCAGCGACAGACCTATCCACAGGCCGTTCCAGCCAAATACATCATTGCCCCAAAGTGCCCAGCAGGTGCCATACACTTCACCCGTGGCACTCAAGAGGAAAAAGATGATGATCACGGGCGCCAGGTTTTTCATGGCAAATACCGAGCGTAATGGCCGTAGCGGATTCAGCACTGCCAAATCCAGCTTTTCATGATCTTCACGATCTGGCGCGCGTGACTCTGGCAATACAAACAATGCCAGCAGCAGATTACCCGCATTGAGCAGCGCCGCAGCGATGAAGGGCAGTCGCAGCCAGTAATCGCCCAATACACCACCCAATACTGGGCCGATGATAAAGCCGGCGCCAAACACTGCATTGAACAGGCCAAAGCGCCTGGCCCGCTGGTCTTCTGGCGAAATGTCGGTGATATACGCCATGGCAACCGACATGTTGGCGCTGGTCAGCCCGGCAATGGCGCGGCCCAGCAGCAGCATCCAGAGTTGCGGTGCGAAGGCCATCACCACGTAGTTGATGGTCGCCCCGGCGAGCGAGATCAGCAGTACAGGCCGGCGGCCAAGACGATCACTCAATGCGCCAAGGACAGGTGCGAAAATGAACTGCATCACCGCATACAGCGCAGTCATGATGCCGATATAGGATGCGACATTGTCGCCATGCGTGACCTCTGCCAGCAGTCGCGGCAGGATGGGAAAGATCAACCCTATACCGACTGCATCAAGACCAATGGCAGCGAAGATGACGGTCAGTGCCTTGTTCATGGTTGACCTCCCGGATGGCGTGATCTGGGCGATGGTCTTGGGTGATCTGGCAGAGGCGAGCTTGCGCCTTCATTGATCAACGCAGTGGTGAACGGCAATCCAGATAGTATGGCTATTTTGATAATAATATCAGTTTGATTTAACATGTACTTAATCCATAAATATACTCAGTACATATAAGATATGCTATCATTCGCTGCATGTCAAATCCAACCGATCTTCGATCCCGCAAGCGTCTGGCCATGCGTCAGGGCATCTCCAATGCCGCTACCCAGCTCTTTCAGGAGCGGGGCTTTGATCATGTGACCGTGGATGACATAGCAGCAGCAGCCGACGTGGGACGGATGACGGTGTTCAATCACTTTCCGCGTAAAGAAGACATGTTCTTTGATCGCGATGAGGAGGGGCGCGAAGTGCTGCGCGAAGCCTTGCGCCAGCGTGATCCCCACATTTCGCCGCTTGAGACCTTGCGCCTGCTGGCGCACAAGCTGGTTGCGGAAGAGAGTCCTTATGTGCGGTTTGCTGCCGGAGCGCCCGGTTTTATCTCTGCCGCTAGCCAGGGTTTTATAGAGACGATAGAAGGCAGTGAAACCCTCAAGGCACGCGCCAGGGCAATCCGTGACGAGATCGCCCGTGTCGTTGCGGTGGCTCTGGCCGAATCCGTCAAGCGGGAACCCGGTGACCCGGACGCTGAACTGGCAGCCGGTCTGCTGTTGGCAACCTGGACCGTGGCCCTGATCCAGGCGCACCTGTGCTTCCGTCAAAAGCAGGACGCAGACGAAGCGAAAGCCATCTTTCTGGCGCTGGTAGACAAGGGCAGCGCAGGCATACAGGCTGCACTTGCAGGTACGCCTTACGTCTGATCAGGCGCCGGTGGCAAAACTGCGTTTTCCGTAAAACGGTGAAGCCGCAGAATTCAGCGCGCGTGTTTCCTCGCATCCCCAACATAAGCTATGTGACTTCTCCTGGCCTGCGTAGGGGCTTTCTTGCACGTAATCATGATTCACATTGGTGAGTTTCATAATTGTGAATGATCCCGATACCAGCGAGTATACGTACCAGCCTATCAATAAATATCGAGGACACCGGCTGACTGCTTCATACCGATAGACAAGCAGTCGACCTTCCTGCCAGCAGCAATCCGCAGGAAACTCTAAAGCGAAGAGCAAGGTGATCCAAAAAAATCGCTATACGGGAGACTATGATGAACAACACGTCCGGCATATCCTATTTGCCGCATGATTATAAAGAAGCTGTGCTGCTGGGTCGCGTATGGCGTGCCGGCAAGATCAATGGGCCTTGCGTGGTCGTCGTGCGCCAGGGCGAAGTAGTCGATATTACCACCCAGGTACAGACCGTTGCCGATCTGCTGGAAAAAGATCAGTTGCTGGACTTTGTCCTGTCCGCCAAAGGCGAATCGCTGGGCGACGTGCAGACCCTGATTGGTCAATCCCTGCACCGTCAGGCAGATTCCGCCCCCCCCTGTTTGCTGGCCCCCTGTGACCTGCAAGCCATCAAGGCCTGTGGCGTGACCTTTGCTGTCAGTCTTCTGGAAAGAGTCATCGAAGAACAGGCCGCTGGCGATGCGGCAGCAGCAGATAGCTTGCGTGCAGCCATGCAGGCCAGTATAGGCACCGATCTGTCGCGTATACGGCCTGGTTCTGACGTGGCAGAAAAACTCAAGCAGGATCTGATCAGCCGTGGTGCCTGGTCGCAATACATGGAAGTTGGCATTGGCCCCGACGCCGAAGTATTTTCCAAATCGCAGCCCATGTCCGCTGTCGGTTTTGGTGCCGATGTTGGCATCCACCCCGACTCCAAATGGAATAACCCTGAGCCAGAAATCGTCCTGGCCGTCAACAGCCGTGCACAAGTCCTTGGTGCGACGCTAGGTAATGATGTCAACCTGCGTGATATCGAAGGACGCAGCGCCTTGTTGCTGGGCAAGGCCAAGGACAATAACGGCTCTTGCGCGATAGGCCCGTTTATCCGCCTGTTTGACAGCCACTTCACGATCGATACCATACGCCAGGCCGAAGTGCGCTTGCTGATAGAAGGGCAAGATGATGATTTCAGGCTGGACGGCATCAGCATGATGCGCGAAATCAGCCGCGATCCGCTGGATCTGGTCAGCCAGGTCTGTGGCAGCACCCATCAGTATCCGGACGGTTTCATGCTATTTCTGGGCACCATGTTTTCGCCCATCAAGGACAGGGACGCCGCCGGCAGCGGATTTACCCACCATACCGGCGACAGGGTCAGCATTGCCAGCCCGTCTTTAGGTGCTTTGGTGAACCATGTACAGTATAGTGATGTGATTGCGCCCTGGATCTTTGGAGTACGCGCCCTGTATCGCAACCTGGCCGTGCGCGGAATTGCCCATGGCCTGACGCAGGGTGACACTTCAGGTGCGCTATGAGTGATAGCAATAGTATGAGCAATAGTGTGAGCAATAGCGCAGACAGACAACAGATTCCGGTGGTCAGCCACCATCCCAAATCGCACAATGAAAGAACAGCGATGATTTATGCAAGTTACCCGAATTTAGCCGGGAAAAGAGTAGTCGTGACAGGTGGCGGTACCGGCATTGGTGCTGCCATCGTGGATGCTTTTTGTAAGCAGGGTGCCCAGGTGTTTTTTCTGGATATCGCCGACGAAGCGTCACAGGCACTGGAAAAAAGCCTGGTGCAGTCAGCCAAACCACCCAGATTCATGCATTGCGACCTGACAGACCTGGATGCCGTAGCGAAGGTGTTTGCTGACATAGAGCGCGAATATGGTGCCGTCGAGATTTTGATCAACAATGCTGCCAATGATGACCGTCATCAGGTGCAGAATGTGACGCCGGCCTATTGGGACGACAGCTTTGCCGTGAACTTGCGTCACCAGTTTTTTTGTGCCCAGGCCGTGGCCCCGGGTATGAAAGCCCTGGGTGGAGGTGTTATCCTTAACTTTGGCTCCATCTCCTGGCATCTTGCCCTTGGCAATCTCAGCCTGTATATGACAGCCAAGGCAGCGATAGAAGGCCTGACCCGTGGTCTGGCGCGTGATTTGGGGCCAGATGGCATACGTGTCAACTGCATCATCCCCGGTTCTGTACGTACCCCGCGCCAGATGGCGCTGTGGCACACGCCGGAAGAAGAAGCGCAGATACTGGCCGCCCAGTGCCTGCACGAAAGGGTGGAAACTGAAGATGTCGCCGCCCTGACTTTGTTTTTGGCCTCTGACAACGCTGCGCGTTGTTCAGGACGTGATTATTTTGTGGACGCAGGATGGTACGGCGCATGATATTGGATCAGTCTCACTGCATTTGGGAAGTGGCTACGCACCTGGGTGAAGGCCCGGTGTGGCACGCGGGCGAAAAAGCACTCTATTTTGTGGATATCAAAAGCCGTAAAATCCATCGCTGTGCAGAGGATGGTTCGGCCCGCCAGAGCTGGGATGCGCCCGACCAGATTGGCTTTATCCTGCCCATTCAGAACGAGTATGGTAATTTCATATGCGGCTTGCCGGGCAAGCTGGTGCGCTTTTCCAGCAGCACCGGCAGTTTCACAACCATGCTGGAAGTGGAAACCGCTCAACCTGGCAACCGCCTTAATGACGGCTATATCGATAGCCAGGGTTGCCTGTGGTTTGGTTCCATGGACGATGGCGAAAAAGCGCCCAGCGGTTCCTTGTATAGACTGAACACACTCGCTGATTTGCAGGCGAAGGACCATGATTACATCATCACCAATGGCCCCTGCATGAGCCCGGACGGCAAGCTGTTTTACCACACCGACACCTTGCGCAAGAAGATTTATGCCTTTGATGTAACACCTGATGGCAATCTGTCCGGCAAGCGTGTGTTTGCCGACATTACCAATGGTGGCCACCCGGATGGCACCGTGGTCGATGCAGAAGGCTGCCTGTGGGTAGCAATTTTTGCCGGTAACCGGGTGGAACGTTATTCCCCCACAGGTGAGATCGTCCAGGTCATCAGCTTCCCGTGTTCAAACATCACCAAGGTCTGCTTTGGCGGCGATGATTTGCGTACCGTCTTTGTAACTACCGCCTGGAAAGGCATGTCGGCAGAAAGACGTGAACAGCAGCCACTGGCTGGCGGCCTGTTTTCTTTCCGTGTGGACGTGCCCGGTCTGCCACAATATCAGTTCAGTGAGCATGCATCATGATGTTTGAAAACAGCAAGGCACGTCGTTTTCGCTCGCAAGACTGGTTTGATAATCCCGATCATATCGACATGACGGCGCTGTATCTGGAGCGCTTCATGAACTATGGCATCACCCCTGACGAATTGCGTTCTGGCCGCCCCATCATCGGCATAGCCCAGAGCGGCAGCGACATCAGCCCCTGCAACCGCATTCATCTGGAACTGGCGAAGCGGGTGCGCGATGGCATCCGGGATGCCGGTGGTATTGCGATGGAATTTCCGCTGCATCCGATTTTTGAAAACTGCCGCCGGCCAACCGCAGCGATAGACCGTAACCTGGCGTATATGGGGCTGGTTGAAATCCTGCATGCCTATCCTATCGACGCCGTGGTGCTGACCACAGGTTGCGACAAGACCACGCCAGCCCAGATCATGGCGGCATCGACGGTGGATATCCCAGCCATTGTCCTGTCTGGTGGCCCCATGCTGGATGGCTGGATGGATGGTGAACTGGTCGGTTCCGGTGCTGCCATCTGGAAAGGTCGCCGACAACTGGCCGCAGGCGATATCGACGAAGAAAAATTCTTGCAGATAGCGGCGGCATCCGCGCCATCGGCAGGTCATTGCAATACCATGGGTACCGCATCCACCATGAACGCCCTGGCCGAAGCCCTGGGCATGTCATTGACCGGTTGTTCAGCCATCCCCGCACCTTACCGCGAGCGTGGACAGATTGCGTATGAAACAGGCCGTCGTATTGTTGAAATGGCGTATCAGGACATTCGTCCATCCAGTATTCTGACGCGTGATGCCTTCCTGGACGCCATCGTGGTCAATGCCGCGATAGGTGGTTCCACCAATGCACAGCCACATATCATGGCCATGGCCAGGCACGCCCATGTAGAGCTGCATTCAGATGACTGGATGGCGCATGGTCATGACATCCCGCTGATATTGAACATGCAGCCAGCCGGCAAGTTTCTGGGCGAGCGTTTCCACCGTGCCGGTGGCGTGCCCGCCATCATGTGGGAACTGCTGCAAGCCGGCAAACTGCGTGCCGACCGTCTCACCGTTACCGGCAAGACCATGCAAGCGAATCTGGATGGCCGGCAAACGAATGACCGTGAAGTCATCTACCCGTATGCGGCACCGCTGAAACAGCAGGCTGGTTTCATGGTGCTGAAGGGTAATCTGTTTGACTTCGCCATCATGAAAACCAGCGTGATCTCACCCGCATTTCGCGAACGTTATCTGAGCAAGGCCGGGCAGGAAAACATCTTTGAATGCAGGGCCGTGGTCTTTGATGGTTCTGGCGATTACCATGCCCGCATCAATGACCCGTCGCTGAATATTGATGAAGACAGCATCCTGGTGATACGTGGTGCCGGCCCTGTGGGCTGGCCCGGTTCGGCTGAAGTCGTGAACATGCAACCGCCGGATGCGCTGTTGAAGCGCGGCATACTGAACCTGCCTACACTGGGCGATGGCCGGCAATCCGGCACGTCGGATAGCCCATCCATCCTGAACGCCTCGCCTGAAAGCGCGGTTGGTGGTGGCCTGGCCTATATCCGCACCGGTGACACCATACGCATCAACCTGAATACGGGGCGTTGCGACATGCTGATCACGCCGGAAACACTGGAAAGCCGCAAGGCCGAAGGCATACCGGCCTATCCGGCCAGTCAGACGCCTTGGCAAGAGATTTATCGTTCTACCGTAGGGCAGCTGGAAACCGGTGCCTGTATGGAACTGGCTGTGCCTTACATCGGTATAGGCAATACTTTGCCACGCCATAACCACTAGGTTAGGACTTATGCAAAATTGTTCCAGCAAGGCTATCGCTTTAGGAAACCTCCCTTGCAAGGGAGGTTCGTTGGGTCGGCAGACAATATATTGTCTGAAACCCCGACTTCACCGCGGCGACGAAGACAGTACTTTAGTACGCGGCTCCTAGGAGAGGAGCCGCAACGCAGTTGGGGCAGTTTTGCATAAGTCCTATAAGTTTTACAAGTAGATTTATAAAAATAGCAGTCAACAACCGGAAGCAACAATACTGAATATACATAAAAACTTAAAGCAATAATAAATGGGATGAGCAATGCGAATACCCATGCTTTAATCCAACAGGAGACAAAACAATGAATACAAAAGTAAAAGCCGCTATCCTCAGCGTGATGCTGGCCCTGGGCAGCAGCATGGCTGGCAGTGCTTATGCCGATGCAAAGAATCCGAAAATCGGCTTTTCCATCGATGATCTGCGGGTAGAGCGCTGGGTCAGGGACAGGGATTTCTTTAGCGCAGAAGCAGAAAAGCTCGGTGCAAAGGTGTTTGTGCAATCTGCAGATGCCAGCGAGCAGCGCCAGATTTCCCAGATAGAAAACCTGATCTCGCGTGGAGTCGATGTATTGGTCATCGTACCTTACAACGCCACGGTATTGAATAATGCCATCCGCGAAGCCAAAAAAGCCAATATCAAGGTCGTATCCTATGACCGCCTGATCCTCAATGCTGATATCGATGCCTATATCTCTTTCGACAATGCCAAAGTCGGTGAAATGCAGGCCGAAGGCCTGGTGCAACTGAAACCGAAAGGCAATTACTATTTACTGGGTGGCGCACCGACCGACAATAACGCCAAGATCTTGCGTGAAGGCCAGATGAAAATCTTGCAGCCGCTGATCGACAAAGGCGATATCAAAGTGGTCGGCAAACAGTGGGTGAAAGACTGGAGCGCTTCTGAAGCCATGTCCATCGTCGAAAATGCCCTGACTGCGAATAACAACAAGATTGATGCCATCGTTGCTTCCAACGACGGTACTGCCGGTGGTGCCATACAGGCCCTGGCCTCACAAAAACTCAGTGGCAAAGTGCCAGTGTCCGGGCAAGATGCTGACCTGGCAGCCGTCAAACGTGTGATGGCCGGTACCCAGGCCATGACCGTGTATAAGCCATTGAAGCTGATTGCCTCAGAAGCGGCCAAGCTGGCCGTGCAACTGGTACGCAATGAAAAGCCTGCCTACAATTCCCAGTACGATAACGGCCTCAAAAAAGTCAATACGCTGCTGTTGAAACCTGTCCCGCTGACCAAGGCAAATGTGAACCTGCTGGTGGAAGAGGGTTTCTATACCAAGGCGCAACTGTCCGCTAACTGAAATTGATTTTAGTCGTCATGGTAGTGGTAGCCAGCAATTGCTGGTTGCCAGTACCAGCTTCGCCTGCCTTGCTCGTGTGCAGGGCTGATTTATAGTTTGCTCCAGGATGCCCCCGGGAAAATTAGCATGTCTGAATATTTGCTCGAAATGAAAGGCATCGTCAAAGAATTTGGCGGTGTGCGTGCTTTAAACGGTATTGACATCAAGGTCAGGGCTGGTGAATGCATAGGCCTGTGCGGTGAAAACGGGGCTGGCAAATCCACCCTGATGAAGGTCTTGTCCGGCGTCTACCCGCATGGTACCTGGGATGGTGAAATTCTGTGGGAAGGTCAGCCGCTGAAGGCGCAGTCCATTCGTGATACCGAATCGGCAGGCATCATCATCATCCATCAGGAACTGATGCTGGTCCCCGAATTGTCTGTTGCTGAAAACATGTTCCTGGGGAATGAAATCACCTTGCCAGGTGGCCGCATGGATTATGCTGCCATGAACAAGCGCGCCGAAGAATTGCTGCGTGAACTGAATATACCCGAAGTCAATGTGGTACTGCCGGTCAAGAATTATGGTGGCGGCCACCAGCAATTGATAGAAATTGCCAAGGCGCTCAACAAGCAAGCGAAGCTGCTGATACTGGATGAACCTTCATCGTCGCTGACTGCATCAGAAATCACGGTCTTGCTCGATATTATCCGCGCCTTGAAGGCCAAGGGCGTGACCTGTATTTATATCTCACACAAGCTCGATGAAGTCGAAGCCATCTGCGACACCATTGTCGTCATACGTGATGGCCAGCATATTGCTACAACACCGATGGTCGCTATGAGCGCAGAACGCATCATCGCCCAGATGGTGGGGCGTGAAATGAACCAGCTCTATCCCAAGCAAGAACATGCCATAGGCGAAGTGGTGTTTGAAGCACGCAATGTCACCTGTTATGACACCGAAAACCCGCAACGCAAGCGTGTCGATAACATTTCATTCACCTTGCGCCAGGGTGAAATTCTGGGTATCGCTGGTCTGGTCGGCGCTGGCCGTACTGAACTGGTGTCGGCACTGTTTGGTGCTTACCCTGGTGAATATGAAGCCGAAGTCTGGCTCAATGGCAGCAAGCTCGATAGCAGTAGTCCGCTGAAGTCCATACGCGCTGGCCTGGCCATGGTGCCGGAAGACCGCAAGCAGCATGGCATCGTACCGGATCTGGATGTGGGGCAGAACATGAGCCTGAGCGTCTTGCATGAATTTGCCCGTATGAGCCGCATCGACAAGGAAGCGGAACTGAAGACCATACGCACAGAAATCGCCAGCATGACCCTGAAAACCGCCAGCCCGTTTTTGCCGATTACCAGCCTGTCTGGTGGTAACCAGCAAAAAGCGGTGCTGTCGAAGATGCTGCTGACCAAACCGAAGATTTTGATACTCGATGAGCCGACGCGCGGTGTCGATGTCGGTGCCAAGTATGAAATCTACAAACTGATGTTTGAACTGGTGAAGCAGGGCATGTCCATCATCATGGTGTCATCTGAACTGGCGGAAGTGCTGGGTATTTCTGACCGTGTATTGGTGATAGGCGAAGGCAAACTGCGCGGCAATTTCATCAACAAGGATTTGACGCAGGAAACCCTGCTGGCGGCGGCACTGGATCAAGGTCATGCGCTGGCGTCCAACCAAACAAGCCAGGCACATCAATTAAGCCCTGTGCTATGACCACCCATCTGATGCCATTCATCGCTATCGGTAAAAATTAATATGAAAAACCTGAATATCAAACAGCTGTTCACCCAATACAAAATGCTGGCCCTGCTGATCGCCATCGTGCTGATCTGGGCTTTTTTCAGCTGGAAAACTGAAGGCGGTTTTATTACCCCGCGCAATCTGTCCAATCTGATGCGGCAAATGTCGATTACCGGCATCGTTGCCTGTGGCATGGCGCTGGTGATTATCGCTGGCGAAATTGATCTGTCTGTTGGTTCACTGCTGGGTTTGCTGGGCGGTGTGGCAGCGGTGCTGGATGTAACCCATCATTTGCCGTTGCCAGTCAACCTGATGCTGGTGCTGGCCCTGGGTTTGCTGATAGGCCTGTTCAATGGCTACCTGACTGCCTACATGAAGATACCGTCTTTCATTGTCGGTCTGGGTGGCATGCTGGCATATCGCGGTATCGTGCTGGGTGTGACTGGCGGCACCACGGTAGCGCCAGTGTCCGCTGACATGGTGTATCTGGGCCAGGGTTATCTGTCGGCGACGACCGGTGTCTTGCTGGGCATAGCCCTGTTTGCACTGGCAGTCTTTTTGACCTGGCAGCAACGCAACAAGCGCGCACAGCATGGGCTGGATGTCGCCCCTCTGTGGCGTGACGGCATCAAAATCGCTGCGATTGCGGCAGTGCTGCTGGCCTTTGTGATGACCTTCAACAGCTACGAAGGCATCCCCTTGCCGGTGCTGTTACTGCTGGTGTTGCTGGGCATCTTCAGCTACATGACCACGCAAACCGTATTTGGCCGCAGGATTTATGCCGTGGGCAGCAACATGGAAGCCACCCGCCTGTCGGGCATCAATGTGAATGCCATCAAGCTGTGGATATTCGGCATCATGGGTTTGATGTGCGCGCTGGCTGGCCTCATCAATACAGCCCGTCTGGCGGCTGGTTCGCCTTCTGCCGGTACCTCGGGCGAGCTGGATGCGATTGCTGCCTGCTTTATCGGCGGTACCTCCATGCGCGGCGGTTCTGGCACGGTGTATGGTGCCCTGATTGGTGCGCTGGTCATGGCCAGCCTGGATAACGGCATGTCCATGCTGGACGTGGATACCTACTGGCAAATGATCGTCAAAGGCTGCATTTTGACGCTGGCTGTATGGGTGGATGTGAGTACCCGTTCGGCCAGACGATAGTTTTTCAAGTTCCCTTCCGGGTCCGGCAAGGTTCGCCTTGCCTTGCAAGGCGGTTTCTATGAAGCCGCCTTTTTTTATTGCTGAAGCAAAGCTGGCCATAGTTAACATAAGTAACGTCGGCAACATCGGTAACATTGGCAACATCGGTAACATTGGCAACATCGGTAATCATGATGATGATTGGTGAGTTTCATAATTGTGCCGCTATTCTTTTACATGCAAGATAGTACAGTCGGCACGGCAAGGTAAAAGCCTTGGGCTGTGACCCGCTATTTCAAAAATAAATGCTAAAAATAGCATATGGAGACCACATCAATGAGCAATCAACGCAGGCAATTTTTGTCTTCCGCATCCGGTCTGGCTGGCTGGGCGGTGCTGTCACCTTCTTTGCTTTCACCTTCCCTTGCCTGGGCTGCTGCTGCAAAAGCCGGTGGCAAACCTGTGTATAAAGATGCCGCCGCACCGCTGGCAGCGCGTGTGGATGATCTGCTGGGCCGCATGACCCTGGATGAAAAAATCATGCAGATGCAATGCGTGTGGCAAGACAAAAAACTGATACAGGAAGCCAATGGCGATTTTTCCGTCGCCAAGGCAGGCAAAGTCTATCCCCATGGCCTGGGTATGATGGCACGCCCATCCGACCATCAGGGCATTGCCAAGGCTACTGGTGCGGGTGATGATGGCTCGGTGCCAAACCGCAATGCCTTGCAAACAGCCACCTATGTCAATGCCGTGCAAAAATGGGCTGTCGAACAGACCCGTCTGGGCATTCCATTGCTGATGCATGAAGAAGCCCTGCATGGCTATGTGGCGCGTGATGCCACCTGTTTCCCACAGGCGATAGGGCTGGCATCGTCGTTTGATCCGGACATGGCGACCAGAATATTTAGCGTGGCTGCGCGTGAAATGCGTTCACGCGGCGCCAATTTTGCGCTGGCACCAGTGGTCGATGTGGCGCGTGAACCGCGCTGGGGCCGCATAGAAGAAACCTATGGCGAAGACCCGCACTTGTGCGGCGAAATGGGCAAGGCTGCGGTGATCGGCTTCATGGGTCCCATGAGCAAGGACAAAAAACTGGCGAAGGACAAGGTGTTTGCCACGCTCAAGCACATGACAGGCCACGGCCAGCCAGAAAACGGCACCAACATCGGCCCGGCAGAAGTCAGTGAACGCACCTTGCGCGAAGAATTTTTCCCGCCCTTTGAAAAACTGGTGCGTGAAACCAATATCAGCGCCGTCATGCCATCCTATAACGAAATCGGTGGTGTTCCCTCACATGCGAATCGCTGGCTGCTGACCAAGGTCTTGCGTGAAGAATGGGGCTTTAAAGGCGCGCTGGTATCTGACTATTTCGGTATTAATGAACTGGTGACCAGGCATAAACTGGTACCCAATCCCAAAGAAGCAGCGCTGCGCGCCATCAAGGCTGGTGTCGATATCGAAACGCCAGATGGCCTGGGCTATCGTACCCTGGCAGAACTGGTGAAGGAAAAACGTGTTTCTGAAGAAGAAATCAATCGCTGCGTGCGGCGTGTACTGGAACTCAAGTTCCTGGCCGGTTTGTTTGAAAACCCGTATGTCGATGCCAGCATTGCCGACCAGCTGACTGCCACGCAAGATGCCGTGGCACTGGCGCGTGAAGCAGCCACCCGTTCTGTCGTCCTGCTGAAAAATGACAAGGGCCTGCTGCCGCTGAATGGCAAGAAGGTTGGCAAAGTCTTGTTGCTGGGTACCCATGCAAAGGATTGTCCTATCGGCGGGTATTCTGACATCCCGCGTCATGTGGTATCCATCTACGAAGGCTTGCAGGCTGAAAGCCGGGCCCAGGGCTTTGAACTGAGCTACTCAGAAGGGGTACGCATTACTGAAGGCGGCCATGTCTGGGGACATGACGAAGTCAAGTTCACGCCACCAGCAGTGAATGCCAAACTGATTGCCGAAGCGGTAGAAGCGGCCAAATCAGCCGATACCATCATCATGGTATTGGGTGACAATGAACAAACCAGCCGTGAAGCCTGGGCCGACAACCATCTGGGCGACCGTGCCAGCCTGGATTTGATGGGTCAGCAAAATGACCTTGCCAAGGCGATTTTTGATCTGGGCAAACCGACCGTCGTGTTCTTGCTGAATGGTCGCCCGCTGTCCGTCAACCTGCTGGCAGAACGCGCAGACGCGCTGGTAGAAGGCTGGTACATGGGACAGGAAACCGGCTTTGCAGCAGCAGACATTTTATTTGGTCGCGTCAACCCAGGCGGCAAATTGCCGGTGTCGATTGCCCGTAATGTCGGCCAGTTGCCGATTTACTACAACTACAAACCGTCTGCCCGTCGTGGCTATCTGGATGCATCGACCAAACCCTTGTACCCGTTCGGCTTTGGCCTTAGCTATACCTCGTTCAGCATTTCGGAACCACGCCTGACCAAGGCAACAATGGGCGTTGGCGACAGCACCAAAGTTGAAGTCGATGTCACCAACACCGGTGCCGTCAAGGGGGATGAAGTCGTGCAAATCTATGTGCGCGATGATTTCAGCTCGGTCACCAGACCGGTGCTGGAACTGAAAGCCTTCAAGCGGGTGACCCTGAACCCGGGCGAAAAACGTACTTTGTCTTTTGATATCAAACCATCAGATCTGTGGTTCTATAACATGGACATGAAACGCGTGGTGGAACCGGGCAGCTTCGCCATTCATGCCGGTTCCAGCAGCGCTGATCTGAAATCCGTCAAGCTTACCGTGGTCTGACGCATAGCAAACTGGATGGAAGATTAATGTCGAATGGGGGAAGGTACTGTCTTTGCCACTATGGCGTTCCTTTGGATTTCCTGAAATTGAAAGTTGGAAAAGGGAAGGCAGTACAATATAAAAAGTATGGTGACCAAGCCATCCCCCACGGAGCCGACCGAATATGAAGATGCCTAACTCGCATAGAATTGCTTTATTGTTCAATGCAAACAAGATTTATGACAGGGAAATCATCGCTGGCGTTGCCTCTTATCTCAGCTCGACCCGGGTATCCTGGGATCTGTTTCTGGAAGAAGATTTTCGCGCCCGCCTGCAGGGTATAGAAAGCTGGCAGGGCGACGGCATCATCGCTGATTTTGATGATCCTGTGGTCTGCGAGGCACTGTCGCATAGCCGCGTGCCGGTAGTGGCCGTGGGTGGATCGTACGAGAACGAAGCGCATTATCCCAAAGCTGTGCCGTATGTGGCGACCGACAATTTCAAGCTCATCAAACTGGCGTATGACCATTTGATTGAAGCTGGTCTGCCACGCTTTGCCTTTTTCAGCCTGCCGGAAGCACCAGAAAACCGCTGGGCGCAAGAACGCGAAAACGCCTTCCTCCAGTTGATGAAGCGCGACCGCCTGACGGCAGAAATTTATCGCGGCCAGATCACCAGCGCACCATCCTGGGATGAAGCAGTACAACAATTGATTAAATGGCTGGAAGGCTTGCCCAAGCCGGTTGGCATCATTGCCGTGACCGATGCCCGCGCCCGCCAGTTATTACAGGCTTGCCTGATTGCAGGCATCGCCGTGCCAGAGCAGGTCGCCCTGATAGGCATAGATAATGACCCGCTGGCCCGCATGTTGACGCGGATACCGCTCAGTTCGGTCATGCAGGGGACGGAAGAAATGGGGCGTACTGCAGCCCACTTGCTGCACCAGATGCTAAACGGGGCACGGCTGTCCACCACCAGAATCCTGGTACCGCCGGTCGGCATCAATGTGCTGACATCATCGCGTTACGAGACCCCCAAGCACCCGCACGTCATGCAGGCACGCCATTTCATCCGCCAGTATGCATGTCAGGGCATCAAGACTGAACAGGTGGCTGATTATGTCGGTATTTCCCGCTCATCGCTGGAGTCTTATTTCAGGCAGGAGCTGGGGCGCAGCGTGCATGATGAAATCCTGCATTTCAAGCTGGAGGCAGCCAAGGCCATGCTGACACTGGGCCAGAGCAGTATTGCCGATGTCGCCGTCAGTTGCGGCTTTACCACCATACAGTACATGCATGCCGTGTTCAAACGGGAACTGGGCTGCACCCCGCGCAAATATCAGGAAAGCGTATTACAGACGGATGGCAATGCCATAGGCTTGCCGCCGTCACATCCCCACACTCAACTTGCCGAGCAAAGTGATGACGAATAAAAAAACAGTATCCTGCACGGCCACAACGGCAGACGAAAACATCTACACCCTGCGCAATGCACAGGATATGCAACTGACCATCAGCGATCGCGGTGCATCACTGGTATCCTGGTTGGCACCCGACCGTTACGGGCGCGTAGGTGATGTCTTGCTGGCCTATGCTGAAGCCGGCAGCTATGTGCAAAATCCATTTTATTTTGGTGCCATCGTCGGGCGCTGGGCCAACCGCATTGCCGCCGGACAGTTTGAGCTGGATGGCCGCAGCTATACCGTGGAATGCAATGACGGCGACAATCACCTGCACGGTGGCAGCAGCGGTTTTCACACGGCACGCTGGCTGGCAACAGAAGAAGACGGCAGCCTGCGCATGTCTTTGACTTCACCGGACGGTGAAGGTGGTTTTCCCGGCAACCTCAAGGTGCAGGTGACATATCGCCTCGATGACGAAGGGCGCCTGACGATAGACTATGAAGCGCAATCCGATGCACCAACACCAATCAATCTGACATCGCACCCTTACTTCAATTTGAACGCTGGCACCTCAGACATCAAAGACCATTTGTTGTGCATCGACGCATCGCATTATCTGAAAATCGATGCAGGGTGCATTCCTACAGAACTGGCGTCGGTAGCAGGCAGTGCCTTTGATTTTCGTCAACCGGCACCCATAGGCCCCAGACTGGACTGGCCCGATCAACAGGTCTTGATCGCTGGCGGTTTTAATCATTGCTATTGCGTGCAAGCCGGGTTGAATGGCCAGCCAGGCCCATTGCGCGAAGTCGCCAGTGTGTACGACCCAGGCTCAGGCCGCAAGTTGTCCGTCGCCACCGACCAGGCAGGCCTACAGTTCTATAGCGGTAATTTCCTGAACGGCGTCGCCGGCCGCGATGCACATGATTACGCCAGACACGATGGCTTTTGCCTGGAAGCACAAGCCTACCCCAACCAGATCAACGGCCCGCATGCCGAAGCCGTCATCCTGCGGCCTGGGCAGGTGTACCGTCAGACGACGGTGTATAGGGTTTCTTTGCAGAGTTGATGGACCGTGGCAATCAGTATTTTGCACGACTGTGCAGGCCACATGCGATAAAGTATCTCTTTGTCGGAGCAAGTGGGCAGCTCCGACAAAGAAGCAGTTCTTACTTGCCAGATGCCATCGCTGGCAATGTGCCGATGATTGTATTTTGAAATTTTTCTGGTTCGTCCTTATGGATTTGATGCCCAGAATTTTCAAACAAAAACAAATTTTTCTTTGGCGCTTTCAATTGTTCATAATATTTTTCCGTAATGCTGGTCAATGTTTGAATATCGTTCTTGCCAACCAAAAAATACACTGGACAGTCAACTTCTTTCAAGGTCTTTGGTAAATCGACGCTTATTACCGCGTTCCATACAGGTGACCAGGATTTTGACCATTTAAGAAAGCCGCTTTTAAATTCAGCGCTTGTTACATTCTCTTTCCCCTCTTTGTATGCGAGCCACTTTCTTAAATAAAACAGGTCTTCGTCATTTTTTAAAGGGATATTCACGCTAGCCAATTCAGTACTGGCGATAACATTATCTTTGAAATGATCTTTCAAAATACCAAGTAATTCTTTTTCGCTCGCCAACTGACTAATGACTGGATTTGCCGCAAAATATGCATGCAGTAATTCTGGATGATTTTTAACGATATAGAAGCCTAAAACATTGCCCCAGGAACTACCCAGTAAATATATTTTTTCCTGGTGTAACTCTTTTCTTATAAATTCTATGACTTGATATGTGTCCTGCTCCATTAGCTCTACTGAGGGCTGGATGGGCGAAGGATTTAATTTTAATGTCTTCCCGGCATCCCTCTGATCCCATTGAACAATCGTAAATCTATTTTTTAAAATTGTTGTAAACGAAGCGGCATTGTTCATCATGGAACTTCCAGGTCCTCCAGACAGAAATAACAGGACTGGCTTATTTACATCATCCGTTTTAATTTCCACAAACTGTTTTATGCCACCAATTTCTGGAGTCAGAAGTTTGTCGATTTGTATTGGCGTGTTTTTAGATTTAATTTCGCTTACATCCTGGGCTAAGCATTCAGAAAATGGAATCAAGGCAATAAACAGAACTGCTAATATATTTTTATTTATCATGGATTGATCGTCTGGTTAATTGATTGCGTGGTTATTTCTATCCTGAAAGCGCATTCTATCGACTAAAGGCGATGTGAGGCCTTCACTTTGGCTCTCAGTCAGGAAAATTTTCGATATGTGTTTCGCCGTTACGGCCAAAATAGGAAACATGACGGCCTTTTATCCATACAAAATAGCCAATACACCCCGCTTGCTGTGATAATTTTTTAAACTCGGGATACATGACTTCACCCCTTTGAGCGCCCAGGATGGCTGATTTGACGTCTACAGCGGAAAATGACTCGCCAATCTCGTCCTTGTTCGACTCGTACACTTGGCCGCCACACTAAGCGAGAGAGCGCTAAACAAATATCTGAGTCTTACGCAGAAAAAGCCACACCATAAAGTATGGAAATAACCCACACCAGGAGCAGGGTTGATTTGATGACAAGTGGCAGCATATTCTTAACAAGCTTATGATGACTGCTTGACAGCCCATGGCTTCCTACATGAAAGGGTATCCACAATGAATTCGGAACTGTCTCTACGCACACAATTGACCAGCCTGGGCCGGGTGCTGCGTGATTTGCATAAACGCTTGATAGAAGTGGAAACGCAATATTTTGGTGCGGTGGGTAGCCCGCTGGAACATCTGCATCTGGTGGTGAATCACCCACATTTTGCCTGGATACAGAAATTATCCAGCCTGATGACAGAGATGGACGAACGTCTGGACGATGAAAAAGACATCAGCGCGGCCGAAGCCTTTGCGTTTCGTACTGCCATCGAAGAGCTGATAGGCCCGAATGAAAAAGGCGATATGGTATTTCGTGCCAGATACAATGTGCTGCTGCATGATTCGCCTGACGTGGTGATGGCCCATGGTGCGGTGCGTCAGATACTGGTCGGTATTCTTCCGGCAAAGTAGCCAGGTCTCTGCGCTGCTTCTCCGTCATGCGGAATAATGTGTCTGACGCAAAATGACTGGTGCGTTCCCTCCCTTTCAAGGGGAGGGTTAGGGTAGGGATGGGTTTCGGCCAATTGACGGCAATGAATGCGTGACAGAAACCTATCCCAGGTTGCCCACTGCGCAGCTTGCTGCATCACCCTCTTGAATGGGCGTTTGAAACGGCTTTTCTCAAACATGTCACCCATCTCTCCACCATACTTTAGCTGAACTGCCACCGCCCCCATCAACCTGATGGCATCGGCAGTTGCTGCGCTTAATCATGCCCATGATTGGTGAGTTTCATAATTGCCTAACAGCGCGACTGCGGGCATTCTTTATCCTGCACAAATTCATGGCCTTCGTTTGCAGGCAGACTTGCCGTATAGTCTGTTCCCACCGATAGCCGCTGTGGTTTGTAGCGAAAAATTAAAATAAAATTGAGACAAAAATGCCCAAAATGAACGGCAAGGCACTCTGCTATATGCTCAGGTTGCCGTTTGTGTTCATTTCATCTGCTTTCAAAACTCAATTTACATAGCCAGGTACCAGCGATGTGGTGCCTTGGCGAGCCGATTTTCATGCAGATGAATAGGGACTGAAACCGATATGAACAGAAAAATTTCAAGGCTGGTGTTCGCTGTTGCCGGTTTCCTTATGCTGGCGAGCAATAGCTGTTTTGCCCTTGGTGAAAAAAGCTATATCAACCAAACACCACAGGCGGGTGATGTGGTGCTGATTGGCGCCAGCAGTACGGCCAGCCTGTATGTGGATACGGGTGATTATGCAAGCGTTCAGCGTGCGGTCAGTAACCTGCAAAAAGATATAGAAAGCATCGGCGGAAAAAAGCTGGCCATCACCAATGATGCATTGGCCTTGAAGGGCCAGGCTGTCATCGTTGGCACCATAGGTAAAAGCAAGCTGATTGATCAACTGATTGCGGCGCATAAGATTGATGTCAGCGGTATTGCGAACCAGTGGGATGCCTATCAACTGGTGACGGTACAAAACCCCTTGCCGGATGTGGCGCAGGCGCTGGTGATTATCGGTGCCAATAAACGCGGTGGTGTGTATGGTGTGTATGATCTGTCTGAACAGATCGGTGTGTCGCCCTGGTACTGGTGGGCTGATGTGCCTTTGAAAAAGAAGAGCAGTATCGCTATCCAGAAAAATACCCTGGTGCAGGAAATTCCCAAAATCAAATATCGTGGCATCTTTTTGAATGATGAAGCACCGGCACTGACCAACTGGGTCGCCAAAAATTACGGCAATTACAATCAGCAGTTTTATGGCAAGGTGTTTGAATTGCTGCTGCGCCTGAAGGCCAATTATCTGTGGCCAGCCATGTGGAACAATGCCTTTAATGTCGATGATGAACAGAACCGCTTTCTGGCGGATGAAGTCGGCATCATCATGGGCACATCACACCACGAACCGATGATGCGCGCCCACAAGGAATGGACAGCAGAAAATGGCAAATGGGATTACCAGAGCAATAAGGCCAAACTCTATCCCTTCTGGGAAGGCGGCGTCGCCCGTAACAAGAACCAGGAAAGTCTGATCACTATAGGCATGCGCGGT
The DNA here is from genome assembly GCF_049340205.1 of Undibacterium sp. Ji49W. Lineage (NCBI taxonomy): Bacteria > Pseudomonadati > Pseudomonadota > Betaproteobacteria > Burkholderiales > Oxalobacteraceae > Undibacterium > Undibacterium sp. Ji49W. Next base: position 107,109 of record NZ_JBMPOW010000007.1, read on the forward strand.
GATGGTGATGAACCGATGTCGGAAAGCGAAAACATCTCGCTGCTGGAAAACATCGTCAAAGACCAGCGCCAGATCATCAGCAAGGTGCACGCCAAACCAGCCACGGAAGTACCGCAGGTCTGGGCCTTGTATAAAGAGGTGCAGGCTTACTATGAAAAAGGTATGCGTGTGCCAGATGACGTGACCTTGCTGTGGTGCGATGATAACTGGGGCAATATCCGCCGTCTGCCCAAGCCGGAAGAACGCAAGCGCGCCGGTGGTGCCGGTGTCTACTATCACTTTGATTATGTCGGTGGACCACGTTCTTACCGCTGGATCAATACCAATTCCATCGCCAAGGTATGGGAGCAGATGGATCTGGCTTATCAGTTTGATGCCAGACAGATCTGGATCGTCAATGTCGGCGATTTAAAACCTATGGAATATCCCATAGAGTTTTTCTTGCGCATGGCCTGGAATCCGGAAAAATGGCCGAAAGAACGCCTGCCAGAATTTGGCAAGCTATGGGCAGAGCGTGAATTTGGCGCAGAGCATGCCGAAGAAATTGCTGCCTTGATGACAGGCTATTCGCGCCATAATTACCGCCGCAAGCCAGAGCTGCAAGACGCTACTACCTACAGCCAGTTGCATTACGATGAAGCTGATCGCGTCACGGCAGAGATCAAGGATTTGCGCAGCCGGGCAGAAGCCTTGTACGCAAAAATGCCGGCAGAATACAAGGATGCGTTTTTTCAGCTTGTGCTGCACCCGGTCAAAGCCAGTGCCATCGTCACCGAGATGTACAACATGGTGGGCAAGAACCGTTTGTATGCCAGACAGGGGCGGTCCAATGCAAATGATTATGCCGTGCAGGCCCGTGCGCTGTTCAAGGCGGACGCTGATTTGCAGCGTCAGTATGATACCGAGCTGAGCGGGGGCAAGTGGCAGCATTTCATGGACCAGACCCATATCGGCTACATTCACTGGGACCAGCCCGCCGCCAATACCATGCCTTTGCTGTATGACTTGCAGCCACACAATGGTGCGGACATGGGCGTGGCGGTGGAAGACATCGAACCTGCCTGGCCACAGAATGCCGCATCTGTCTGGCCGCACCAGGGCAATTATCAACTGGCGCGTTTTGACCCTTTTGGAAAACAGCAGCGCACTATCACGGTGTTTAACAAGGGAACCAAGGCATTCAAGTACATCGCCAGGGCCAGTGCACCCTGGATTATCCTCAGTGACACCAGCGGTCAGGTGGTCGGCAACCAGAATATCAAGGTGTCGATTGACTGGAGCAAGCTGCCCACGGGCAAGGCTGAAGGTGTGATCGACATCAAAGGCACGGGCTGGGGTGGTGCCAGCATTAAGGTGTCAGCCCTGAATGTTGCACCGCTGCCGGATGGCTTCAAAGGCTTTGTCGAGTCAGATGGCAATGTGACGATAGAGGCAGAACACTATAGCAATAGCAGAAACGCGGGCCAGTTTTCCTGGCAAAAAATCCCGGAACATGGGCGGCATTTGTCGTCGATGGCGGTGTTCCCCCGCAGCGACAGGCATTTTACTGACCTGAGCCAGGCTCCTTATCTGGAATACACGGCTTACCTGTATTCGACCGGTGATGTCAGCATAGACTCAATTTTTGTACCCAGCCTGCCTTTTGCCGAAGGGCCAGGTCTGCGTTTTGCGATTGCCGTTGATGATGAAAAACCACAGGTATTCAATATAGTCAAAGACATGAGTTTAAAGGCCTGGGAAGAGTCGGTGAAGGACGAGATGCGTAAAATTACCAGCCGACACCACATCGCCAAAGCGGGCCTGCATCGCATACGCATGTACAGCATGGACGCAGGCCTTACGCTGGAGCGCATAGTCATGAATACGGGCGGCTTGTTTCCAAGCTATCTTGGACCCAAAGAAAGTGCCAGGCGTTAAGCGCTACATCATTTGAAAATCATTTTTATGCACGGGTAATAACATGAATCAGACCATTCGCAATGCCACTATGTTGATACGCCAGGTGCGTGTGACGCCGATCGCGTTTCGTGACCCACCTTTGCTCAATGCCAGCGGCATTCATGAACCATGGGCACTGCGCAGCATCATAGAAATCGAAATTGGCGATGGTCGCGTCGGTATTGCCGAAACCTATGGCGACCAGCCCATGCTAAAGGTGCTGGAACAAGCCAAAACTTTGCTGGCAGACCTGACACCGTTTGACCTGAACGCCATGGAAGTACGTGTACGCAAAAACATCATATCTACCGGTGGCGGGGCAGGGGTGCAGATAGAACTGGCACCTGGCTCGCATACCAATAAAAATGCAGACAAGGTCATCAGCGCGCTGGAAGTGGCCATGCTGGATTTACAGGGCCAGATACTGGGTTTGCCTGTTTGTGACCTGTTGGGCGGTACCGTCCGCGACGCGGTACCGTATAGCGCCTATCTGTTTTACAAATACGCCAAACACGTAGACAACCCGTATCCGGCCGATGCCTGGGGCGAAGCGCTGACACCAGACCAGATCGTCAGACAGGCGCAGACCATGATTGCCCAATACGGTTTTAAAAGCATCAAGCTAAAAGGTGGCGTGATGGAACCGGCGCAGGAAATTGCCGCCATCAAGGCATTGCGTGCGGCTTTCCCGACCTTGCCATTGCGGCTGGACCCGAACGCCAACTGGTCGCTGGAAACCAGTATCGCTGCGGCGAAAGAGCTGGATGATCTGCTTGAATATTATGAAGACCCGACACCGGGTCAGATAGGTATGGCCGAACTGGCAAGGCATTGCGACGCGCCGCTGGCCACCAATATGGTGGTCACGACGATGGAAGAATTCAAGCGCAATGCGTCAACCCATGCGGTCGAAATTCTGCTGTCTGACCACCATTACTGGGGCGGCCTGCGTGCCACGGTGTCGCTGGCGCGCATGTGCGAGGTATTTGGCATGGGCATGTCCATGCATTCGAATTCTCACCTTGGTATCAGCCTGATGGCCATGACTCATGTGGCTGCTGTCATTCCTGGGCTGACCTATGCATGCGATACCCATTACCCCTGGCAGGAAGAAGATGTCATCAAGGGTGGGCGGGTGCGCTTTGTCGATGGTTCCGTGCCGGTGCCCACTACTCCTGGTCTCGGTGTGGAAATTGACCAGGTCAAACTGGCGGTCTTGCATCAGCAATATCTGGAATGCGGCATACGCAACCGTGACGACCTGGGGCAGATGCGCAAATATGATCCTGATTTCAAAGGCGTCAGCCCACGGTTTTGATGCAACACTGTTAGTACCAAAAAAAGAGAAAATACATGAGACAAGCAAAAAAAATATGGTCCGCCACGCTGCTGGCAATCGCCTTGCCCCTCGCCGTCACTTCTGCTGTTGCCAGCGCTGCGGCGGCAGATGTGCACTGGGTGGCATCCTGGGGTACGGCCCAGCAAGTGCCGGAGCCGGACAATATGTTGCCCGCAGAGCGCTGGCGCGAATCCAGTCTGCGCCAGATTGTGCGCGTCACGCTGGGTGGTAGCCGTGTGCGCGTGCGCTTCAGTAATGTGTATGGCACGACGCCGCTGTTTATCGAAGCTGCGAGTCTGGCGCGCGCGGTTGCAGCAGGCAAGACCGATGTGGAGGCATCCAGTCTGCAACAATTGAAGTTTGCCGGTCGCAACAATGTCATGATACCGGCAGGTGCCGAATACTATAGCGACCCGGTGAACTTGCCGCATGCCGCTGCATCGGACCTGGCCATTTCCATGTATTTCAAGGGCGAACCGGTACGCCAGACCAGCCACCCGGGTTCACGCGCCAACAGCTTTTATATCAAGGGCAACCGCATTCTGGAATCTGCCTGGGCTGATGCCGGCAAGGTCACGCACTGGTACCAGATTGCCGATGTCGAAGTGCTGGCACCGCGCAGTGTCGGTGCCGTGGTGGCGATAGGCGATTCGATTACCGATGGCGCTGGTTCCACTACCGATGGCAATGATCGCTGGCCAGACCAGTTGTCCGCCCGTTTGATCAGGGAAGGCGCGCCAGCCATGGGTGTGATCAATGCCGGCATAGGCGGTGGACGCATGCTGCGCGACGGTACCGGCCCTAACCTGGCATCCCGTTTTGAACGCGATGTGATTGCCCGCAGCGGCGTCACGCATGCCATCGTCATGATAGGCGTCAATGATCTGGGTGGGCAGCACCGCAATGGCGACGATGTGCCGGAAGCGCGCAAAAAGATCATCGAAGACTTGCTGACTGCCCATATTCAACTGGTGGAACGGGCTCATGCACACGGCATCTGCGTCATTGGCGCGACCATCACCCCATATATGGGCAGTGACTATTATCGTCCGAATGCATCCAATGAAGAAGACCGCCAGGCTATCAATAGCTGGATACGCACATCTGGCGTGTTTGATGCCGTGGCTGATTTCGATGCCGCCATTCGTGATCCGGCACAGGTGGAACGTATGCGCAAGGAATATGACACGGGCGATTTCCTGCATCCGTCAACAGCAGGTCTTCGCGCCATGGCCCATGCAGTGCCCTTGCCAGCACTGCAAAAGTGTGTGATTCGCCAGTAAGGTTTTTCAGCTTCTCTCTTCCCGCTTTCTGCTTCCTGCTTTCTGTTTCATTCAAGCCGTCGCTATACTATTGAAAGGATTTTCGGTAGTGCGGCGGCTTGCCGCCAATATGCATTTGTAAGACCTTTGCAAATGTGTCATGATCATGCTGCTGTCTTACCCGCAAGACAGGCAGATCAAATCAATCTGCATCCGCCCCTGTGCAAGATGAATGCGCAGCTTGTTACCTGATGGAGAGCCTGGCTTGCACCCATTGAAACGACTATTTCTGCTTGCTTTGGTTTCTGGCCTGACCTCTGTCGCACTGGCTGGCACCGTGTATAAATCCGTGTCGCCAGATGGGCGCGTCGTGTTCAGCGACCAGCCACCCAAAGAAGGCCGGCTGGAAAAAGTCATGCAGTTCAAAGACCAGCCCAGTAGCGAAATCCCTGCATCCAGCCTGTCTTATATTGAACGCCTGAAAAAAGCACGTTCTGCTCCCAGCCCAGCTGCCGGGAAAGAGCCTGTGCTGTATTCCGCCAGTTGGTGTGGTTACTGCAAGCAGGCCAAATCCTATCTGTCGGGCAAAGGCATCTCATATCGTGAAGTGGATATTGACACCAGTTACGGCAAGACAGCGTTTGCCGAAGCCGGTGGTGGTGGCGGCATACCGCTGATGTTGGCTGGTAACAAGCGCATACAGGGTTTCACTGCGCAAGCCTATGACGAATTCTTTGCCAGCAAGGATTGATGGGGCTCTGACGCCGCATGCTATACATGCCACAGCAAGTTTTTAAGCAAAAATAATCCAGCCGCGTTAACATGGGTGCCTGGCTTTACAGGCCATGTAGTTCAATATTTCTTTTTATTTTCTGACTGATTATTCATGAATATCCATCTTTCCCTCATGCCTGTTCTGGCTCTGGTAGCCGGTCTTTGTATCCTGGTTAAACCCAAGCTGGTGAGTTTTATTGTAGCTTTGTATCTCATCGTTGTGGGCCTGGTGGGCATACTGGGTTTGGGGCGCTTTAATATTTTTTGATGAACATGCAGGTGGAATAGTCCACTAACACTGTTTCATCTGCCATTTTCTGAACAAGGCAGGCATCATGACAACATCGGTATTTCCTCTGGACGGTGGCTGCGATTGCGGGCATATACGCTACCGCATGCTGATGGCGCCACTGGTTGTGCATTGCTGCCATTGCCGCTGGTGTCAACGTGAAAGCGGGGCAGCATTCGCCCTCAATGCCATGATAGAAGCTGAACAGGTGCTCAACCTGGGCGGCGAACCAGACGTGGTCGATACCCCGTCAAACAGCGGTGCCGGGCAACAAATTGCCCGTTGCCCGCAATGTAGAATTGCCGTCTGGAGCAACTATGCAGGCGCTGGCCCGTTGATGAAGTTTGTGCGCGTCGGCACACTGGATCAGCCCGATCATTTACCACCAGATATGCATATCTTTACCGAATCCAAACAGCCCTGGGTCAACCTGGCCGGGGACATACCCGTATTTGCCGAATACTATGACCGCACACAATACTGGTCAGCCAGCAGCCTGGCAAGGCGGGTAGCATTGCTGCCGCAGATAGAAGCGTATCAGGCAGCGCGCAAGAAATAGTATCCAGGCGCACTCGATGCAGTAAAGAAAATTGCTGAAAAAATATCCCCGTTAGCGCAAAAGGCTAACGGGGATATTTTAACTACGTTCTTAGTTAAAACTGGCCGAGCTGGTATTGGTATTCGTCAACGTTTGTGTCTTGAAGTTGACGGTGAAACGATCGCTAGGCTTGCCTGATCCCAGTCCTTTCAGGATACTGAACACCTGCTTGAACTGGTTCTGGAAAACCACATTGACCGGATTCTGATCTGACGGTTTGCCATCCAGCACACTGATGGCAGCAGGGCTGGCAGGGAAGGCATTCATCAGCACCTTGTACTGCTTGACCCTGTCTGTACCCATATCACGCAAGGCCAGTTCACCCGCATACACGGTACGGTGGAAGTCACCATAAAACTCATAGGCCGTTATTTTGGCAAAGTCGTCCAGTTTGTAACCGGCGGCGGTGGCCAGTTGTGTTGCCTTGGCCGTTGCCACAGTCCAGTCAGCCGTCAACTGGCTGGCAGATACCGGTGTGCCGCTGACGCTGCCTTTAGACATACAGGTGGCCGTCAAAGGTAAGACGCCGGGGATGTCTTTCAATTGCGCGAAAGTGACCTGGGTTTGCAATTGCGACAGGATCAGCATCTGTTTTGCATCGAGCGTTGTAGCAGCTTCTTTCATTTCGCAAGGCCAGTATTCATCCATGAAGCGCAGGCGCGACAGTTCACCAAAATAGAAACGGGTAAATTCGCCATAGGATTTGGTGGCAAGAATATCCTTGCTCCAGCGCTTGCTGATATCGGCAGCCAGGCTGCTGTTTTGCAGGTAATCGTACTCGGTCTGGTAATACTTGAAGAGTTCGTTGTAACGTGCCACATTGTTCAGCGACACGGTTTCGATATCGACAGTATCCTGGTCTTTGTATTTGACGATCTTGTAGGCGGCGCCAAATACGGCCAGTGACGGCGACTGCACATTGACGAAATAATTGCCGGACGCATCCTTGTAGTCATTGGTGCCATTGAAATGCATGTGGCCACCCATATGCAACTGCATGCCAGTTGCTGCCAGTGCCGTGGTCGTGGCCGGGTCGGGTACGCGGCTTACCTGAAAGGCGCCAGATTTGAAGACAGCTTTCATGGCATCGGTCTGATTCGCATAAAAATCCATGGTCGGATAATGCGAGAACGCAATCAGGCGCTTGCCCTGCGACTTTGCGCGTGCGGTAACGGTCTTGATCCACGCCAGCAAGTGTTTTTTATGCGTCAGCACCTTGTTCCAGCCAGCGTTGCCTGCACCGTCAAAACCCTTGAATGCCTTGGCATTGACAGGGTCAAATGCGCTGTTGGGGATGTGGACATTGGCATCAATTGACAATAACCATACACCCTTGACTGGCTCCACCAGATAGCTGGAATCGATAATGCTGGTGCATTTGGTAAAGGATTTGCCCAGGGTTTTTTCACCGTCAGCTCTGTAACTGCCACCTTCACCTTCGGCGCAAATTTCAAACTGGCGATTTTTCACATCGGCGCTGGTGACAGCCGCATCATAACTATATGCAGTGCTGCCATAGTTGGAAAACGGGGTTTCCCAATACACGTCAGCCTTGTTGGGCATGTAGCCAAACTCACCCAGTTGGGCGATGAGCTTTTCATAGCCCAGCTCCATCAACTGGTTGGTACAGGCCACCGTTGGGTCCAGCGATTTACAGCCAGAATAATTGACCGCAAAGACTTTTTGCTCCTTGCCTTCTGCTGTCAGAAAGTCGCTTTTGCCAGCTTCGTCATCATCATACGGTTCATTTGGATCATGATTGCCGGGGGCGATAAAGAAACGCATGCCTTTGGCCTGGTATTCCTTCAGGATCGCCGCTATGCCATCAATATTCACGGGCTGCGCATCATCCGAATAATCGCCCGACAAAGCAACCAGCCGTATGCCACGCGCATACGCATCATCCAGCGCACCACGGAAAGCAAAATAGTTTTCGTTAAACAGGCGGGTAGAGGTCAATTGCGCATACATGGTACGGATAGTCGCAAATTTGCCGTCGCCGGTCGGGATGCCAGAAAACTTGGCATTTTTAAGATCACCGTAGACATTTTCAAAATGCACGTCAGACATGACGGCCACAGCGGGTGTTTCGGCCTCGGTTGCTGGTGCTGCGGTATCTTTGCTGTCACCGCAGGCCATCAGGGCCAGCGGCAAGCAGAATGAAAGCAATTGCTTTGCAGCTTTGCCTTCATTTAAAAAACGAAGATTCATGGTAGTTCCTGTCACAGGTTTGATGGGCACAGCTATGTCATTTGTGCCGGCGCGTGGTACGGATAGAAGACTGTTGTATGACGCTAAAGAATAGAAAAATTAGCCATCTTCAGTAGTTGAGGATTGTAAAGTTGCTTAATGACAAGCTTGTGACGATGGTGTCCATGTATGTGTCCATACATCAGGCGGCGAGCTGCGTGAGCTTGGACCCGATTGAATTTACTTATTTGTTGCCATAGGGGAAATTTGATCGATGCCTGATGACGTGCAGACAGGCATTGCCAGGCAGGCCCAGTATCTGCACGTGCGCAAAGTGACAAAATTGTGATGTCGATAATGCAAATAAATGGAAATTTATGTATGCCAGGACAGGGGCCTGAATTATAATTTCTTAACATTCCATGTATGTAAAGGGCAAAGTGTTTTTTGAAATAAAATGTAATTGCCTGCTTATCGACTTATAAAAAACTGCCCTATGAATAAATCACTGCTGTTCGCCATTTTTTGCCTGAGTTTGTCCGCTTCCTGCATTGCTCATGCAGAAGTTCGTAAATGTGTCACCAGCACTGGCGAAACGATCTATACCGATCAACCCTGTAACGCTAAAGTCGGCACCACAGCCACTGAAGTGAAGGGCGATGGTGCCTTGCGCAAGATCAGTTCTTTGCAAAAAGAAAAAGATACTGGTAAAAGCTGCTGGGTACTGGCACATCGTTATCAGCAATGCAGTACCAGCGTTGATAGCGTGCTGATGACCAATTTCAAGGAAAACTGCGAATCGCCGACCAACAAGTTTATAAAAGACAGCAATGCCGAAGCCGATACCGGCTACAAAAAGACTTATCGTGACAATCGCTACAGCCGCGAGCAAGCGCCTGATGCCGATGACCTGGAATACAGCCACCGCTATGTCAACAAAAGCCGCGCTGTACTTCAGTGCGAGGTACTGCAAAAAGATATGTGGAATTACCTGAAAAATAATTTCAGCGCCAAGATACCGCCAGCAGATGCCAAAGGCATAGAATACCGCTTGCTGGGTTTGCCCGACCCTGCTGACAATACGGCGTCTTATTCTTATAGAAGAAAGCGTTGAGAATCGATCAGAAGCGATAATAACCCTGATTAGAAAACGCTGAATGTAAAAATGGCCTGCTATACAAATATAGCAGGTCATTTTTTTGCCTGTCATTTTGTTAAACAGCAGACCAGCTACTAATTTCTGAGTGGTAATCTGATCACAAAGTAAAACCTGATTGACAAGTCTTTGTGTTATCAGGAATACTTTCTTAAATGTTATCTACCCGGTAGCTCGTCCCGAGAAACTGTTTAGTCGAAAAATCTCCATGTCCAGCTACGCCAAACATGCATCTAACCAGAGCACTGGTACGCAAACCACTCAACTGAATGCTTCAGAAGTGCGGCAAAGTAGCGACGCCGTGGTAATTTTTCAAGACGATCGCCCTCAGGCAACTGCACAGCGACAAATACAGACTCTTGCAAATAACAGTTCTCGTGCCTTGCAGTTAAAGGCGGCGCAACGGCAGGCAAATCTGAGCCCGCAAGCAAGCCGGTTGGCTGGCATACAAGCGCTAGCCAATCAGCATACAAGTCAGTTACAGCACAATCTGGCCTCACAGCAAAAAAACGCTAACCCTGTGACACCAGTTCTTAAGCCAAATAATACTGGTCTTCCCAACCAGCTCAAGGCGGGCATAGAAAATCTGTCAGGTCTGAGCATGGACCATGTCCATGTCCATTACAACTCGACGCAGCCCGCACAATTGCAAGCCCATGCTTTTGCGAGCGGAAGCGACATACATCTTGCGCCAGGCCAGGAGCAACACCTGCCACATGAAGCCTGGCACGTGGTGCAACAAGCTCAGGGGCGCGTATTGCCCACTATGCAGATGAAGGGTGACGTGCCGGTCAACGATGACAGAGGGCTTGAGGCGGAGGCAGATGTCATGGGGGCGCGTGCTTTAACGCATGGTGCTTCAGTAGCTTCTTTGCAGCGTGCAGACAACGGTGTTTTGGAGTCGCCTGCTTCCCATAATCAGGGTGGCAAATTGTCTGCAACATCTGTCCAGCTCAAATTTGATGGTCATAGCACCATGAGGGATATGAAAGTCGCACTTAATAATTATCCCGATGCAGTGCAGGCTTTGGAATTACAGGAAGTGCACGACCTGATTGATCCGTATTTGACTAAAAAAACCAACTATTTTCCAACCAAACTTAGTGAAAAAGACCCTACGAAGGTTGGAAAAACGAAACCCGTCAAGAACTACGATATTGAATACCTGTCCAAATGGATTCTGAAGATAAAAGATTTATATTATGGCCAAAAGAAAAGCGAAGAAGGATTTGGGAGCGATCATTCTTCTCTTCCATCACTTACCAAGCCACACAACGATAACTGGCAAAAATTTGTCAAAAACAGACTTGACAAAATCAGCTTGGCTAATTTTAACAAAAGTAAATTAAATAGCTTGCGGGTAAATGCTGAAGCCGCAGCAAAACGACTTGACAGAGACGACCCGACGACTGCATCAGCAGACAGAGATATAGTCAATGCATTTGCCGACTATGTATTTAAAAAAGCACAAAGTCCAGATATAAAACCTTCCATCCCGGTTTGGAGCACCGAAAGTCAGTACAACACGGGTACCAGGGTGCATGCCACTTATTTTCCTGGCTACACGATGGTGAAAGGTAGCGGTTCAACCATCAAAACACCGATAGACTGGTTTTATGAAAGTCGCGTCAAAGATGGTGGAAGTGCTTATTACATCAAAGGTCATTTGCTTAACGATCATGTTGGCGGAGTAGCCAGAAATTACAACTTGTCGCCACTCAAAGATAATCGCAATAAAGAACATGAAGCGGGTATTGAGCATTACTTGAAAGACGCTGTTGGGCAGATGACATATGAGCATTCCATACAGGATGCGCCGACATTTAACAAAATTGAATATACAACAGAACTTGGTGCACAGACTGGGCCTAGATCAAATACCTTGCTCTGGGAAAGTGCGCTTAACTATTGGAACCATGTAAAAACCACAGATGCTGCTAGCTACAAGTCCACTACGCTTGACGATGTTTTAAAAGACAAGAATGTACCGGTTAATGTAAAAACCGCGATCCAGACCTGGAGTATTAGCTATCAGGATTACACCATGAAAGACTTGTTTTCATGGGTTAAAACATCGGCCTTGTTACTTGAGACTGAGGATTATCTGGTGCGCGATTGGACGGTGCATTTGCGCTTGTCCTATTCGAATAATAAAGTGGAAGACAGATTTGTTGTTTTAAAAAATGAAAAAATTGATGGCAACAAAGTATCTGTTAAAGAACGTTTATATAAAGATACCAAAGGCGTCGGAAATATTGTCAAAGATACCGACAAGTATCACAAGGACAGGCCAACAGCGATCAAACATTTTATTCATAGTCTTGGCGATACTAAGCGTCTGGGCCTGACTGAATTTATTTCAAGCCATCAGCTACATCCAGGTTTCAATATCTTGAATATGGATCAGGTCGAGCAGTCACCCGACATCAGTATGCTGCTATTGTCTGAATATGACACTTATGTGAAAAATTTACCCTCAGAGAATAAGTCACTGAAATCGGAAAATGATGAAATAAGTCTCAAATATAAAAAAGTAAAAAGAGAAAAAAGACGTTTGACGAGAGAAAAGAGAAGTATTCAATCTGACATAAAACTTGTCACGAAGCGTCAAAGAGTTATGCAAAGCTTGAAAAAGAATCCAAGTACGAAAGTTATCGGACGGACTTTGCTGGAATTCAAAAAGATAGATAGCGTTGATGGCACTGCGAATATTGTTGAAGAAGGGTTTAATTTTTTATTGGATGGCACCGAGGAGGAGGTAGAAACATTTGAACGCAGGTTCAACAGAAGAATAAAAAGGGAGGAAAAAGAATCTGCTGAAATAAGAAAACGCAAAAGAAACAGTGACGGACCGAAACGGAAGCGTAAAAAAACAGAAGTGATTGATGATGATAATGACGAGGTAATCGCCAACAAACTGCCGTTAGAGGTAAGGGCTTTTATCGATCATCATTGCCAAGGTTTTTTCATCTTGGATGGTACGGAAGATGTTGGTGCGGTAAACGAATTTGTCAGGCTCTATAGGCTGATTGAGTCAGAACAATTGAACTATGATGAATACAATAATGAAGAACAGCAGATATTCCTGAAATGGAAGAATGCAAGCCCACTGGGTTGGGTCAAAAATGGCTATTTATTGTCAGTGGGCGTCAAGCAGCTCATTAATAGCCATATCTCAAAAGGAAATCAGTTCAAATCCGGGGATCTGCAATCTGGTCACTTTAAAGATGTATTAAAGTTTAAGTGGCTATATAACAACTATCATAATTTACATCTGGACCTTTTTCATGAGAGTGAAAAATCCTTGCTGCAGAACTGGATGAACGCACCTGCATTGAAATGGTTGCGATATTAGCGCCAAGCCCCAGTTTTTTCTATTTCATGAACAGGTTAAGACACTTCCGATAAGGATACTGACATCAGAGGGCAAAACCAGTCTTCTGGAAATTGTTTTCCTTATTTTGCAGGAAGCATAGCATTGCTTCCTGCAAAACCGACGTTTACACAAAGTGGCAAACGTAATCCAGTGTATCAATGGTTTCAATTTCAAAGCTGGAATTGGCTGGTACATTGAATTGCTGGCCGCCTTCGTAGGTAGCCCATTCTGTTTCACCTTTGAGGCGGATGCGGCATTTGCCGGCGTTCAGTTCCATGATTTCTGCGGCAGCGGTGTTGAATACCAGGCTCGATGGGAAGATCACGCCTATGGTTTTTTTGCTGCCGTCGGCAAACAACACGGTATGGGATACGCATTTGCCGTCGAAATACAGATTGGCTTTTTTGACGACGCTGACTTGATCAAATTGGGTAGACATGCAGGGTAACTCCAAAAAAAGACCCGCGCAAATGAATGGGCGGGTCGATAATAGTTTAAGTGTTTAGTTAATTACTGACCGCGTTTTGCACGGGCATTGGCAGCAATACGCATGCGCAATGCATTCAGCTTGATGAAGCCGCCAGCGTCTGCCTGGTTGTAGGCGCCGCCATCTTCATCAAAGGTTGCGATGTTCATGTCGAACAGCGAATCGGTTTTGGAATCGCGCGACACGGTGATGACATTGCCCTTGTACAGTTTCAGGCGTACCCAGCCGTTGACGGTGTGTTGGGTATGGTCGATCAGCGTTTGCAGCGCGACGCGCTCTGGTGCCCACCAGTAGCCGTTATAGATCATGCTGGCATAACGTGGCATGAGGTCATCTTTCATATGGGCGACTTCGCGGTCCAGGGTGATGGATTCAATCGCGCGGTGGGCGCGCAGCATGATGGTGCCGCCCGGTGTTTCATAGCAGCCGCGTGATTTCATGCCGACATAACGGTTTTCAACCAGGTCCAGACGGCCTATGCCGTGCTTGCCACCCAGGCGATTGAGTTCTGTCAGCACCGTTGCTGGTGACATGCGTACGCCGTTCAGTGCAACGATGTCACCGCGTTCAAACTCTATATCCAGGTATTCTGCCTGATCTGGTGCAGCTTCAGGGCTGACGGTCCAGCGCCACATGGATTCTTCGGCTTCTGCACTTGGGTTTTCCAGGTGACGGCCTTCAAAGCTGATGTGCAACAGGTTAGCATCCATGGAGTAGGGTGCGCCACCGTTCTTATGTTTCTGGTCGATGTCTATGCCTGCATCTTCTGCATATTTCATTAGTTTTTCGCGGGACAGCAAATCCCATTCACGCCATGGGGCGATGATCTTGACGCCTGGCATCAGGGCATACGCACCCAGTTCGAAACGAACCTGGTCATTACCTTTGCCGGTCGCGCCGTGGGAAATGGCATCGGCACCGGTTTCTTTGGCGATTTCGATCAGGCGTTTGGCGATCAACGGGCGGGCGATGGAAGTGCCCAGCAGGTATTCACCTTCATAAATCGTATTGGCGCGGAACATAGGGAACACGAAATCGCGCACGAATTCTTCACGCACATCATCAATATAGATGTTTTCAGGTTTGATACCGAACTTGATGGCCTTGGCACGCGCCGGTTCCAGTTCTTCACCCTGGCCCAGGTCGGCGGTAAAGGTGACGATTTCGCACTGATAATTATCTTGCAGCCATTTCAAAATGACAGAGGTATCCAGACCGCCGGAATAGGCGAGGACGACTTTTTTAATATCGCTCATGATGTGCTTTCAAAATTAAACTAACTTTATGCTGAAGACCTAAAAGCTCACCACAGAGACACAGAGGCGCGGAGAAAGGCATGAGAAAGACAACATGCATTTATCTGCTACTTGGTGACTGCGATGACTCTTAATTTGATCTTACCGCTTCCAATACAAATGCGATTCCCAGAGAAACGATTTCATTCACAGGCTACTGATTCAAGAATAATCCCGGACCAACAAGATTTTCTTCGGTTTTCTCTCTGTGCTGACTCTGTGTCTCTGTGCCTCTGTGTTAAGAGGTCTTTCAAAAAATTACCGTGGTTGAAACAAGATCAGCGAATCTCGCCCACAACCAAAAATTCCAGCAAGGCTTTTTGCACGTGCAGGCGGTTTTCGGCTTCGTCCCATACGACTGACTGCGGGCCATCGATCACACCGGCGGACACTTCTTCACCACGGTGCGCTGGCAGGCAGTGCATGAACAGGGCGTCAGGGTGGGCGCGGGCCATCTTTGCTTCATCGACGATCCAGCCATCAAAAGCTTTCAGACGGGCCTGATTTTCATCTTCATAACCCATGCTGGTCCAGACATCGGTATTCACCAGATCAACACCGGCACAGGCGTCAGACGGGCTGTCAAACACGGTGTACTGTGATTTGTCAGCAGTCACCTGCGACATATCCATGTCATAGCCCTTGGGTGTCGAAATATGCAGATGGAAGTTGAATACCTGTGCTGCCTGTAGCCAGGAATACAGCATGTTGTTGGCGTCACCTATCCAGGCCACTTTTTTACCGGTGATGGAACCACGGTGTTCGATATAAGTAAACACGTCGGCCAATACCTGGCAGGGGTGATGCTGATTGGTCAGGCCATTGATGACAGGCACGCGCGAATTGGCGGCGAAGCGCTCTATCATTTCCTGCTCGAACGTACGGATCATGATGATGTCGCACATGCGTGACATGACCTGGCCTGCGTCTTCAACCGGTTCTCCACGGCCCAACTGGCTGTCGCGGGTATTGAGGTAAATCGCGGCACCGCCGAGCTGGTGCATGCCGGCTTCAAAAGACAGGCGGGTACGGGTGGAATTTTTTTCGAACACCATCACCAGGGTTCTATCCAGCAAAGGGTGATAGGTCTGGTAAGCCTTGAAACGCTGCTTGATGATGCGGGCACGCTGCATCACGTATTCAAATTCGGACAGCGAAAAATCGGAGAACTGCAGGAAATGTTTGATAGCCATAAATAAAACGGGCAGCAAGTTGAGCTTGCCGCCGCTTGTCATAACTGCTTAATTATAAGGGATTAATTCGTCTTTCCCATATTAAATTCTGGGTAGAGATTAATCCTATCCATTTTACGCAGTTTTTTGCTTTCAGGCATTAATTTATTGCCATATGTGCAATGGCTCTTGTAAACTTGCCGGTTTTATTTCCCACATAAAGAATTTCAACATGTAACAGTTATTGCATTTCCTATTTGAATCAAGTTAACAATTTGTGAATTTTCGTCAACTAGCTGGCATTGCTGACTGATTTGTTTACACTCAAATATATTGCAGTAAACGCACAAAAATGGATTTCGTATTTAACAGAATTTAACGATTCCGCAAACTGCAACCAATAGTGTTTGTTTTTGCAGCGGCCTCGAATTGCTTCAGCAGGTGATGCAGATATGACAAACACATGTCATCCAACGAATTAAAAAGTAGATAAATTATGAGCGCACTGTTAGCCGGACTTACCGTCCTGATTATTGGCGATAGCCATATGTCCACCCCCGACTATCTGATCACGACCCTGCATGATGATCTGATGAGCAAGGGCGCTGTGGTGTATTCCTTCGGTGCCTGCGGCGTTGCCGCCGGTGACTGGATGGTGAAAAGCCAATCGCCATGTGGCGGTGCGGCGCGCATCAAGGATGGCCCGGTAGAAGTGAAAACCGGTCAGGATGCAGTAACCCGTCCTTTCAATGAACTGGTTAAAACATATAAACCGAATCTGGTTGTTGTCGTCAATGGCGACACCATGGCGTCCTATGCCGCACCAGAACTGCCGAAGACCTGGATCTGGCAACAAGTGACGCGCCTGACCAAGGGCGTTAAAAACAACGCAGTGAGCTGTGTCTGGGTTGGCCCGGCATGGGGTACTGAGGGCGGCAAGTTCAACAAGACCTTTGCACGTGCCAAGGAAATGTCTGGCTACCTGTCTGAAATCGTTGCACCTTGCACCTATGTGGATTCCCTGACCTTGTCCAAACCGGGCGAATGGGCTTCGGCTGATGGTCAGCATTTTGACCAGGCTGGTTATAAAGCCTGGGGTACGGCGATTGGCAATGCCATTTCTTCGCCAGCCGTTTTGCAAAACATTAAAAAATAAATTAAACCGGATCACCCTTAATCATGAAAAAACTGATCGTTGCCTGTCTGGGCTCTATCTTGGCATTGGCGGCACATGCCGCTGACAATCCTTTATATGAAACCGGTCCTGCCCAGGATTCTTCCTTTGTGCGTTTCCTCAACGCCAGCGAAGACAAGGCCAGTGTGGTGAATGGTGCTGCGAAAGTGGCACTGGCAGCACAGGGCGACGCCAGGGTGTCCCGTTTTTATCCAGTCAAGGCCGGTGCCAAGCTGGCAGCCAATGTGCAGGTAGGTGCTGCAAAAACTTCGGTGGAAGTGGTGGCCAAGCCAGGTGAATTTGTTACCGTTGCCATCATCAGCAAAGGCACAGGCATAGAAACCGTCATCATCAAAGAATCCCCTACGGATTTCAATGCCAGCCGTTCATCCGTTGCCTTGCTGAACCTGGATGCCAGCTGCGCCGTTGCAGGCTTGAATGTGGCAGTAAAAAATACACCGATACTGGAAGCCGTGAAACCGGCTACCGTGCAACGTCGTCTGGTGAACCCCATCAGCCTGAAAGCGCAAGCCATGTGCGATGCGAAAGAAGAAGGCAAGGGCGTTGATCTGGGCCAGTTGCAGGCCGGTGAACGTTATAGCGTTGTTGTCATGCCGGGCAAAAAAGGACGTCAGACCTTCTTTGTTCGCGATAGTACTTCCTGACCCACGCTAAGCACAGGCACGACCCATGGTATTTGCGTCTTTAGAGTTCCTGACTCTTTTCTTACCTCTGTTCTTTGCTATCTACCTGGTTACCCCCCAGCGGTTTCGCAATCACACTCTGCTGGTGGGGAGCTGGCTGTTTTATGCCTGGTGGACGCCAAAGTTCCTGGTACTGATCATTGCACTGACCGTACTGGCCTGGGCAGCAGCCATATTGATCGACAAAACCAGCAATGAACGCAGCAAGACCCGTATCATGGCGGCTGCCATTGTGCTTAACCTTGCCTCGCTGGTCTGGTACAAGTACACCAATATGCTGGTGTATTCGCTCAATACCATTTTGACTGGCCGCGACATGCCCACCATCCCGTGGGAAAACCTGATGCTGCCGATAGGCCTGTCCTTTACAGTCTTGCATGCCATTTCATATATCGTCGATGTGCGCCGTAAAACCGTGCCGGCGCAATACAGCATTATTTCTTTCAGCGCCTATATGGCGATGTTCCCGCATCTGATCGCTGGACCGATTGTGCGCTACAAGGTCATCGATACCGAATTGCGCGAGCGGGTATTTTCCATCGATAAATTTGCTGCCGGTGTACGCCGCTTCATGGTCGGTTTTTCGATGAAGGTCCTGATTGCCGACACCCTGTCACCCATCGTGACACTGGCATTCGGTTTGCACAATCCAACGTTGATCGATGCCTGGACGGGTTGTGCGGCCTACACGCTGCAACTGTATTTTGACTTTGCCGGTTACAGCGCCATGGCGATCGGCCTGGGCCTGATGCTGGGTTTTGATTTCCAGGAAAACTTCAACAACCCCTATCTGTCCGTGTCAATACAGGATTTCTGGCGGCGCTGGCACATGACACTGTCATCCTGGCTGCGTGATTACCTCTACATCAGCCTGGGCGGTAACCGTCATGGTGCGGGCCGCACCTATGTCAACCTGATGCTGACCATGGCCATAGGTGGTCTGTGGCACGGCGGCGAAAACTGGAACTACCTGATCTGGGGCATCATCCACGGCTCGGCCCTGTGCTGTGACCGCATGTTTACCCAGCGTGGTTTATCCATGCCCAATTACCTGTCACGCACTTTGACGCTGTTGGTAGTGATGCTGGCCTGGACCGTGTTCCGGTCCGACAGTTTTGCAACGGCGATGGATTTGTGGGCCGGGCAGTTTGGTCTGCATGGCGTCGCCATGGGGGACGCCATTGCACTGGCATTGCGCCCCAGTATCGTACTGACCTTTGTTTTGGGCCTGATCTGCGTCGTCTATCCGGCTACGGCCATCGGCAAGCGCGGTGGCCTGGGTTTTGTCGGCTGGAGCATGACCTGGCCAGTGCTGACCTTTGCCTATGCTGTTGTCGTACTGGCCGGGCAAAAGGCCATTCCCTTCCTGTATTTTCAGTTTTAGGAGGTGATCATGAGTGAATGTTTTACTTTCGATCCCAAAAAAGCCGGCTGGACCCGTTTCCTGCCGGTGACCGCTTTTGCCGCCATCATGCTGGGTGGTCTGATAGTGACCCAGAGTTCATTGAAGGCCGTGCCCACCGAAAGATGGGCGGGCATAGATAATCCCAAACGCCTGCTTGACGGTGAGGCAACCCGCCAGTTTTCTGCGCAACTGAACAGCTACTTCCTGCTCAGCAAGCCGTTTGCAAAAATTGAGCGTGGTGTAAGCTGGGCCGTTGCTGGTGATACCGGCGTATCGGTGCGCCAAGGCTGTACCGACTGGCTGTTTCTGACTGATGAACTAACCCCCTTTGCCAATGCCACTGACAACGCCGCAGCGAGAGCAAAAATCATCACCCAGACTGCCAGCGATCTGCTAAAGCGCGGCATCAAACTGGTGGTGGCCGTCGTACCCGACAAGACCCGTATCGAGCATGAGCATTTGTGTGGCCTGCATCGCCCCCCCAGTTTTGCACCACGGGTGGATGACTGGGTAAAAATCCTGGCCGACAGCAAGGTCGATACCCTGGACTTTACGCCCGCACTGGCTGCAACGACAGGCGAACGCTATTACCGCAGTGATTCCCATTGGAATGAAAACGGCTCCAACGCTGCCGCCAAAGCCCTGGCAGAACATCTGCTCGCGCTAAATCTGGTGGATAAACCCAAAGCCTTACCCGACCCCAAAGCCGTACAGTCATCCAGGGTGGAGCGATCAGGCGATTTAATGCGCGTTTCCAACCTGGAAGGCTTGCCAGCCTGGATACGCCCGGCAACCGAAGTGACACAGATCAGCAAGGTGGCACCAGTCGCGGTTGCCAGCGACGATCTGTTTGGTGATGCCGGTTTGCCACCAGTGGCACTGGTAGGCACATCCTTCAGCCGCGCCTCGAATTTCTCACCCTTCCTCAGCCAGCACCTGGGTTCAGCAGTCGCCAACCTGGCCAAGGATGGCGGTGATTTCGACGGTGCCGCCTACGCTTACCTCAATAGCATCGAATTCAAAACCCAGGCCCCCAAGGTCGTCGTCTGGGAAGTGCCAGAACGTATGCTGCCCAAGCCATTGTCTGTGTCTGAGAAGAAATGGCTGGCGTCATTTGCCCCCAAGACTTGACGTAGCAGAGCGAATTTAAAAAAGGTGAGAGATAATTTAATTATCGATCACCTTTTTTATAAAGAAGTCGAATTTCAGCAAAAAATAACGAGCCGGCCTGTGGTTTTCGATAGACGGCCGAACAAACATTGATATGCGGTTTGTTCACCCTGACTCCCGCACGTAGAAATTTTTGTGATCGCCGTCAGGCAGCAGGCTTACCTAACGCCTCAGTGCATTTGAAATTCTGGTGGCGTCTTTTCCTGGAGGCTGTCCAAATTCGCGCAAATACTCCCGGCTGAATTGAGTCGAACTTTGATAGCCGACCTCATGCGCCGCTGCGGTAACGCTGTATCCGGCAGCCACAAGCAAAGTGCGGGCGTTCAGCAATCGAATTTGCTTCTGATACTGGACCGGACTTAAGGTCGTCACAGACTTGAAGTGCCGGTGAAACGCAGACACGCTCATTGCAGCCCTGTGCGCCAGGTCTTCCACACGCAGTGGCAGTGTATAGTCGCGCCGGATCTGCTGGATAGCCAGGTTGACTCTGGAAAGTGCCGAGTCAGGCAAGGCAACGTCGCGCAGCATCCATCCCATAGGCCCTTGCAGCACGCGATAAAGAATTTCACGCTCATACACCTGTGCCAGCGCGGGGATATCGGCAGGATGATCCATGAGCCGCAGCATTCGCACCCAGGCGTCAAGTAATTCCGGCGTCATCGCTGCGACAGAAAACCCCGCTTCCTTTGCATTAAGCCGGCCGGCAGTATCAGGCAGGTCGGCCAGGAGATTGGCAATCGTGCCGGCTTCCAATGTCAAACTGACGGCAAGATAGGGTTCACCTGTGGCGGCTGGCTGCACTGCACCCACCGCAGGTAGGTCAACGGACATCACAAAATAGGTTGCCGGGTCGTAGTGCAGTGTCCGTCCCCCTACAGTCATGGACTTGCTTCCTGTAAGAATCAGGTTGATCATGGGATCATAGACGGCTGTCAGCTGGTGTTCCGGAATGACACCCTGCACCATGGCAACGCGCGGGATACCCGTCTCGGTACGCCGGTTTTCGGCATGAGCGGCAAGGGTTCGAAGTTCATTTAATTGTTGTTCCATGCAGAGATTAAACCCCAGTTTGCGCTGTGTTGGCAATGGGGGCGCAGATAATGAAAAAGTAGGAATAGGCAGGATTGAAGCATGAAATGGCAGGCCTGATCTCGCACGGATGCTTATCATGGTGGCTCTTTTACATACATCTTGGAGCTACCAATGAACATCGTCATCATCACCGGCGGTAGCCGTGGAATCGGCGCTAGTACTGCCCTGGAATGCGCGCGCCGTGGACTGGGCGTCATCCTCACCTACCATAGTCAGGCCGCCAAAGCGGATGAAGTGCTTGCTCAAATCGCTGCTGTCGGTGGCAAGGCCGCTGCCTTGAAACTGGACGTTGGCGACGCCCGTGCTTTCGCCGGTTTCCGTAGCGCAGTAGAACATACCCTGGCCAAGGTTTGGAATGTCAGTGAACTAGCTGGCCTGGTCAACAATGCAGGCCATGGCTTGTACAACCCCATCGAGACCGTTACCGAAAAACAGTTCGATGATTTGATGAATGTGCATCTGAAGGGGCCTTTCTTCTTGACGCAGACGCTGTTGCCGCTGATGAAGAAGGGCGCAAGCATCGTCAACCTGACCAGCGCAACCACGCGGGTTGCGACTGCGGGTGTGGCACCTTACGCCGCATTCAAGGGCGGACTGGAAGTGCTCACCCGATATATGGCCAAGGAATTTGGCGAACGGCGTATTCGTGTCAATGCAGTATCGCCTGGTGCCATACGCACCGATCTTGGGGGCGGGTTGAACGACGAATTCGAAGCACTTCTGGCATCCCAGACCGCTTTGGGGCGCGTTGGTGAGCCAGAGGATGTCGCTCGCGTTATTGCAGGTTTGCTGACGCAAGACAGCGGCTGGATCAATGCCCAATCCATCGAAGTCGCTGGCGGCTATAACATTTAATACGAAGAGGGCAAAATCATGCTGGATCATATCTTTCTTTCGGTCAGTGACATTGACCGTTCCATCGCCTTTTACACTGCCGCGCTGGCACCATTAGGTATCGTCAATCGCCTTGACTATGATGGCAAAAACGGCCCGCCGGGCCACCCCGACCTGAAAGGATTCGGCGCGAATGGGCGCGTATTCTTTTGGTTACGCGAAGGCGTTGTTGAGGGCCAGGCAGCACACATCGGATTTGTCGCTCGCGACCAGCACCAAGTGAACGCCGCCTATGCCGCCGCCATGGCCGCTGGCGCAACCGACAATGGTGCACCAGGGGCAAGGCTCTATTATGACCCGCGCTACTATGCCGCCAATGTGCGCGACCCGGATGGCTACAGCCTGGAGTTCGTCTACAAAAGCTGGCAACACGGAGAAAACGATGGGAACTAAATCAATGGCAACTGAAGAGATGCCAACTGAAGCGATGGAAATCACGACCTTCCACCTGTCAGCGAGCGTGACGATGAAAGACTTTATTGCGGCAAACATTGATGTAGATGCCTGGCTACAGCGCCAACCTGGTTTTATTTTGCGACGCATTTGCCAGAGCACAGATGGCCTGGTGACCGACATGCTACTGTGGAAATTAGCTAGGGATGGTGAACGTGCCGCTAGCGGAATCGTCACAGAACTGGCACACTCACCCGTCCATGCGGCGATCGATCAAGCCACGGTAAACTGGTCGGTCAATGCGTGTCGACATCGTTTGAACTGAATAGGGTGATGCTAAGTACGTCTGGAAAAACGGGATGTGCCCATGCATGATGACGTTAAAAAAACTTGAATCGATCTGCTAAACAGTATGATCACTGCACCATCAAATATTGCCGCGCCACTTCTGCTACATCTTCTTGATGGGATTGCGCCAGATGGGTAAGGCAATTTTTGACGTCGGCATGATCCTCGCCATTGATGGCTATGCATGCTTCGATGACAGCCCGGGCTTTATCCGCATCGTCAATATGGCTTTCGTCCCGAAAAATAAATACATTGATCGCGTCCATGGCTGGTAAAGAAGCCTTGCCAAATTTACCCAGGGCGATGATCGC
The DNA here is from genome assembly GCF_049340205.1 of Undibacterium sp. Ji49W. Lineage (NCBI taxonomy): Bacteria > Pseudomonadati > Pseudomonadota > Betaproteobacteria > Burkholderiales > Oxalobacteraceae > Undibacterium > Undibacterium sp. Ji49W. The sequence goes on from NZ_JBMPOW010000007.1 coordinate 130,476, forward strand.
TGGTCCGCTGGATATGTGACCCTGCTTGAGAACCATTTTTCGCAAAGCTTCAACGACTGCATGTGAATCATCGCCTGCCGCAGCGAAGCAGTCTGCCAACAATTTGTTGGTGCAAAGGTAGCCGTTAAAATCTTCTTCTTGTTCACAGGTCTGCGCCAGACGCAACAGCTTTGGTACCTGGCTTCGAACTTTGCAACCCAATCCGGTCATTGCTTGCAGCGCAGCTGACTGCACGCTCCAGTCATGTCCTTCGGTATCAAAAATCATATCACCCAGCCTATCAATCACAAGGCTATCCTCTACGCCTAATTTGCCCAGTGACATGGCGGCGTTGCCCCTGATAAACCAGGTTTTACTGTCAAGGCACGGGACTAATATGGCTATAGCTTGTGCACGAAGTTCCTGACACCGCGACAATGCGATGACGTTGTAATTAAATACTTCGTCACGGTGGTTACTGCTGCGCGCCTGCGCTGTCTGCAAGATCAGTGTCTGCGCAGCCAAGGGGAGAGCAGTGTCCAATGTGTTGAACGTCTCCAGGATGGCGCTTTGCAAATGGTCATTTCCAGTACTAAAACGTGTGGCAATCGTTTCAAACCATGCGGGATTTTGTTTCAAGGCAGTTGCTAAGGCAATGCCCGGTTGATACGGCCATTCTCGCACGCCATGTTTTTTCATTGCGGCCAGCAGATGTTCAAGATGTTGTTCATCCAGCTTGGGAAACGCCGTCAGCATGGCTGCACCGAATGAATTGAGACTGCTATCGTCCGCATCTATCAGTTCCATCACTTCTTGCTGCGCCAGATGACCATAACCGGGAAGTGCATACATGAAATTGCCTAGCTCTATGCACACTTTATTGTATTCATTTAGTGCTTTTCTTCTGGATTTACCTTGGAACAGGCCAAAGAATTTTTCATTTTTGGATGACGCATTCAGAGCGGCCAAGGTACGCGTGTAATTCAGGCGATAACCAGTCAGAAAGTTGGCGACAAAGCGTGCTGTGGCAAAAGCCGGTAATGTTGTGACGCTCTTGAACAGTTCGGCATGCATCCGTAAAATAAATGGTGAGGCTTCTAATTCGCCGAGTCGCTTCATTGCTTTATCGTTGATTTGATAGTCGTGACCTACGAAAATGTTGAGCAGGCAGTCGCCAATTTCCATCAGGCGTGGTACTTGCCAGACTGCTTGATATTCGGCTTCGGTAACGCACAAAGCAGTATTGTGAATCTTGGTGACTCTGATATTGCCTACATTTCTCTCGCCTTCATGTATTTTTATTTCGCGGCCTTCCCATAGACAGGCAGGATAAATATCTGGTGTAGCTAGCCACACCGCCACGCGCCCGCTCTCACCAGGCTGTACATTATCCCCGTCCAGATATTCGTGAAGTCCGGTACTGGAATAATTATCATGCAATTGATGAGAGGGGCGATATCCCGAATGCGCAGGAGTTTGCCTGCCGCCTGGACCGGCCGGAATCAGGTTTAGTACGCCTTCAAAGTCAGCTGGGCGGGATTGGGTCATGGGTTTAGTCGGGTTTTAGTCGCGCGAGCAATTCTGTATTTTGATGAACAGATCATTGATGTTGGACTTGATAGAGGCACACCTTCGCTCATGCTGCGAGCAAACCGAATCATAGTATCGCGTCCCACGCTTTGTCTCTTTTAGTAGAATTATTTTTCCGGTCGTAAGGATAAAAACTGACTCCGGCACTTTTTGCAACATCAAGAAGATATTGAATCTTCACAAACGCATTCATGGTAATTACAGTGCCGTCATTCAGCGCAAATTGGTATTCAGAACCAAGGGACGAGCCGCCGATTGATTTGATGAATTCGATATCGGTCCACGCAATTTTCCTCTCTTTGTACCATCGAAGATAGCTAAATCCGGTTTCATCAATTTGAGGGCGTGCGCGTGTCAAATGCAAAAAGCCGGTTGCAGCCGCCCGCCAGACCAGAAAAAATGGTAAACCAATTCCTCCCATTAAATAAATATCATAGCCAACGTCTGGTTGCGGAAGTTTTAGTGCTGCCAGTAGCTTGCAAAATGCTGATAACGTCAATGCAAGAACGATGCAGGCTAGCCATATAGGGGAGGTCAGTAGTAACAGCAGAAAAAGCATGGTGTCCAGAAATGTAATGCGGTCATTCATGGTGATACCTGCTTGTCTGCAAACCTGTGATGACACCCAGGTCTGACGAATAGCTGCGCTCAAGTGCACTGACGATGAATTGATTGACTTCTTCATGGTGAGTACGTGTCAATACATGACCTGCACCCGCGATGATGGTTTCTGCCCTGGTACGGCGCACGTCAAAGACATTATCCTCGCTGCCGTGCATCTGCATTATTGGGCATGCTGCATCAGATGATTTCCAGGACAAAAGCGCCGACAAGGCCCAATCTCGAAACTGCCGTTGATCGCTGGACAGGCGTTTGCGCCTGCTGCGTACAGATGGGGTGGTCGCGACGGCCGCTTCTTGTCCCAACATCATTAATCTCCAGACGGTTTCAGCACTGAGCAGTTTGCTCAGGCGTCTCGCCATACGCAAGCCGGTTGGCAACCCTTGCACGTCACGGCTAGAGGCAAAGAGCAGGCACGTTTTCGCCTGCAAATAATGTGCTGCTTCCAGCGCAACGATACCCCCAAAAGATGCGCCACCGATCAGGCAAGGGCAGCCCGGGTCGATGTTGCGTGCCATGCGCTTTGCATACGTTGCCATGCTTTCTGATTTAACGGGTGGTAACCAATGTGCTATACGCAACGTTGGAAAGACTCTTGCCTGCTCAGAAAATATACGGGCATCGCCATTGATACCGGGAAAAAAGATAATTGGCAGTTGATCCATGCGACAAAGGAATGTTCCCCGAAAAATTGAACTTAAGTATAGCTGATGAGGAATGGCATATTTATGAAATGAGTTCTAGTTAGTGTCTGAGACAGCATCCTCTCAGTTGTAGACCGTACGCTCTTTGTTATTCATATTTTTGCAAATAGCATCTTCCTCAATCGGTATGCCCATCTCTTTTGCCTGGACGATCAGTTGTCTTGTTTCCTCAGTGGCGATTATTTGTAATTGCTGTCCTTCGTGGAAATGAAATTGAAATGCAGACCCACCGGACGGCACCCATACTTCGCGGATCACACTGATACTATTCCATAGAACGGTCTTCTTTTGAAAACGTCGATGGAAGCTAAAACCTGTGGCATCTGATTGCGGGCGTTCACGCAATAAGTGCAGGAAGGCATAACTGCTTATCTGGGCGACTATAAGAAAAGGATAGCTGATTGCCATAATAACTATTGTTGCGATTGACAGGAATGAGACCTGACCTAGCAACCAACAGATGCCGAGCAGTGCCAAGCTGATCAGCCCGCATGGAATCCAAAGTGGGCTAGTCAGGCAAAGTATCAAAAACACGTACATGTCATGACGGGTAATGCCGTTCATCTAGATCTGCCTTTGGCTTCATATTTCAGTGTCAAAAGTCCACACCAATACCAGAACTCATTTCATCCCTATTTATGAAATGAGTTCTATGTAATTTGGATTCAAATTCTGCTGGTACAAGCGATATCAGTTCCCTGACAAGCTCGCAAATTCTCTGGTATGACGGGTGAGTGTCAGGATCTTGCCTGCACTGTGCGATATAGTTCCTGGCTTGCGTGTTGATCCAGTGAATATCAGAATCCCGAAATTCTCGGTGCACGATCAAGGGCCCCAGATTGTGGACCAGTTCCAGTTCCGTATATAAATTGGTGAACAGTCTTTGCCATGCATTCCAGGTTTGGACGCTACGCGCATAAGGGAGTATCAATTCAAGAATTTCTCCGTAAATGCCTTGCTTGCGACTTGAGTGTGTATTGATATCAGACATTTGTATATTGCGGCTCAAAAGGCAGGTGTTTGCTTAAAAATGATACGCGCGAGTCTATTTGTAATAAATTGGCGGAACGGCCCTGGAGGACAGCAACAGTTAAAACAGAACTGAAAAATATGTCTTGTATTGCACTCGCCAGCATGCATCTGATGACGAGAGTATCCCTGGCGCATCACCTGATTTTTTCAATCTCTGCCAGCGCCGCATTGAGTTGTGTATCCTTGCCCGTCCTGAAGCCATCTATTTTTGTGTGGATCAGCTTGCCAGGTTGTACGCCCACGCCGACAAAAGGCTTGCCGTCGATATAGGTGTCTTTTTTGGTACAGATGCGGGCGCTGCCGCCGCCGGGCATGCTGATCATTAATGGTTGTCCTGTGCTGCCACCGGTAGGTTCGCCAATGATCAGGCCACGTTTCATGGTGTCAAAGGCGACGACAAAGTCTTCAGCGGCGGAATAGGTTGCAGCGCTGGTCAGGACCATGACTGTGCCGTGATAGGCGCGCTCTGGATCAACCGGGTTTTTTTCGTCGGCAAAGTCATGCATGCCTTGCCTGTTGCCCCAGGCCCGCAAGGTGGGTTTGTAGTCGCGGGTGGCGGCATGGCTGCCATCAAAGTTTGACGTCCCCAGGGTTAGTAATACTTGATAGCCTACATTGGTATCGCCGCCACCGTTTTTCCTCACGTCGAAGATGATGGCCTTTGCCTTGGCAATTTCTGCATAGGCTTTGATGTATTCTTTGGCAGCGGTATCGTCACCAAAAGAGTTGAGTTCAACGTAGGCAACATTATTGGCTAACATGCGCCAGTTGAATGCTGGCCTGGGTGTGGCAAACTTGCGCCGCGTTGCGGTGTTGACGCGCTTTAGGTCGATGGAAAGGGTCTTGCCCTGCGGGTCTGCGACAAGCATTTTTACTGGCGTATCAAGGTCACCAAGCAGCAAAAAATAATTGTAAAGCCGCGTATCCATGTCTTGCGGAGTTGATGCACTGGTATAGGGGGCTACTGTTTTTTGTAAATAGGTTTTGATATCCTGCCCATCGGCAGTCAATATCTGATGGCCGGGCAAGATGCCACGTTCGCGCAATGCGGGATCAAGCACATCCGTGATGATGACCTTGCCTTCCATCAATGCAGCGCGTAGCGGTACGGTGCCCCACACATCGTTGTATAGGGTGGCTGGTGGCGTGACATTGGTATGTCCATCTTGCAGCAAGGCGCACATTTCCATCAGTATCTTGTAATAGTCTGCCGTGTTTTTTGCTGCGCGTACTTTGGGCAGGTAACGCAGATAGACGGCATCCCAGTCCAGATCCAGCAGTTTGTCGGTGTAGACGAAATTGTATTTTACTTCAGACCAGAATTTGGACAGACCAGCTATTCTCTCGTCTTCACTCAATTGTTCAACATAAGCGCTATCCCATACTGGTGATGACCAAAGGCGGGCCTGTCGGGTGGCTTCTTTCCTGGTTTTTTCGACTGTTTTTTGCCAGCGTGGATCGTCATGCAGGCTGTCAAAATCGCTGTCCTTGAGCATGTGATCAACATTCAGGTAACCAGCACCGATGGCCACATCCAGTCATTTGAAGGCATCGTCTTTCGCTCCGCGCAGCGCGTGCAGGCAGGCGATGTCGTAAGGCAGATCAGACGAGTCAGGGATAAGTTCATACGCCTTGAGCAGCAATTGCAAGGCATCTGCATAACGTTTATCGAGCCGGGCGACGTCACCTGCCTTGTAGTATTCCCGTGCCTGCTTGAGGGCTGGATCAGTGGCTTTTGTCTGCGCCAGGCTGGCGGATGAAGGCATCAAGTTCAAACTGGCGACAATGAGGCAGCCGAGGATTTTTTTCGCAAACACGTGCATCACATTGCTTTCAAGGAATGTTGACAGGAATCCTATTGTAAATGAAATGATTTATTGAAAACAAAATAAAGCGACAAAATGCCTGAAAGACAGGTCAACACGCCCTAATGATAGAGCTGAGTCTTGTACCGGTCTTCCAGTGCTGTCAGAGCAGTGCGATGCGTCAGATTCATGAATTAATACCCCACCGTCTGCTTCGATCCAGGCAATAGTGGACTGTCACAGCTGAAAACAGAGTGCCTTCCGCTTGCGCGACGACCATGGCTGCGGTGCAAATGCTCGCGATAGTTCACTATCGCTGTGCACAAGTGTTAACCTTGCCTTGCCCTGATCGCCGGGTAAATGTCTTTCACTTCTGTTTCAACTGTTACAGTCCACTAGTGGTTCAAACATGTCATGCCGCATGGTAGAGATGCTGCTGTCTTTGACTGTGGCCAAAATCGCGCAGCCGGGCGGGTAGCATGCCATCGCTGAGATGGTGCAGGCCAAATTCCTGAAAGCCGGGTGAATCGATCACGCAGGAATTGTCATCGATGTGGTACAGGCGGGTGAAGGTGGTGGTGTGCTTGCCTGTGTCGAGCACGACCGGTTTCAAACGAGAGCCGTTACAGTTAAGGCATACGTTAAGGCATACCGCCATAATTATTCATTATTGCCTCAATGCTTCCGTCTGCGATGGATGCATCAATTGCAGCATTGAGATGCCCTAACACAGCACTCGCGTCTGGACGTGATTTAGAAATTCCAAAATAATTTTTATCTATCGCTAAAGGTGTCTTCTGTACAGTTAAGTCATTGAAGTCTATTCCTGCCATTTTTGCATTAAACGTCACGGCTGCAACACCACCTGGAATAATTGCAGCATCAATTCGACCTAATACAAGCTTACGCAAACGGGAAACGCCACTGTTATCTTCATCCAGATTTACCATTGGAAGTTCTTCAATATACTTTGTACCGTATTTTGATCCTCGGTTTACACCAATGGTCATACCTTTCAAATCGGCCAAACTCGCTGCGACGATGTTTCTTTTCTTTAAGGTGACGATTACCACACGATCGGCAAGAACGGCATTTGAGTAACTAAAAAGCAATTCACGCTCAGGCGTCTTGGATAAACTACAAATAACACCTTCGCCTCGCTCCGCCATTTGCACTGCCCGTGCCCAAGGAACCGCAACGATCACAACCTTGTAGCCTGCGCGTCTGCCAATTAACTGTGCAAGTTCGGTGAAATAGCCAACAGGCTTCTCAGCATCATTCAAAAACATCTTGGGTGCATTACTTGTGCCGACGAGCATCGTCAACGTAGGCTCTGCAGCTGACGTTGTTGCACTCAATGCCACAGAAAGGAAAATGAATAAAAAACGTCGTTTTAAAGAATCCATTTTGCTCTCTTGTTGTTAGCACTCATCCCTATTGATGAAATGAGTTTTAGCTTCGTTGGAGTGAACTTTTGACGCGCTTCAAAGAAAGTATAACCTTTACCGAAATAGATGGTCAAACCAAGTGGAATACTCACAATGCCCTGGCTGTAGCCAGCATAGATCAAATTTTGGTATTTGTTTGCATCAATGGCATTTCATGCTACTCAAGAAGCAAGTTGCTAGTTGTTGCTTGTTGTGGCTTGTTAATACCCCACCGTCTGCTTCGATTCATGCACCAGTTGTTCAAACATGTCATGCCGCATGGTAGAGATGCTGCCATCTTTGACTGCGGCCAGAATGGCGCAGCCGGGTTCGGTGTGGTGGTGGCAGTTGTAGAACTTGCAGTTGCCCAGGTGGGGCAAGAATTCGGGAAAGGCGCGTTCCAGCATGCCTTCGCTGAGATGATGCAGGCCAAATTCCTGAAAACCGGGTGAATCGATCACGTAGGAATTCTCATCCATGTGATACAGGCGGGTGAAGGTGGTGGTGTGCTTGCCGGTATCGAGTGCGGCAGAGATTTCGCGTGTGGCGATTTCTGCATCGGGTATCAACAAATTGATCAGTGATGACTTGCCCATGCCAGACTGGCCGATGAGAATGGTGCTTTGTCCCTGCATCAGCTTTTGCATCAGCAGGCGCGTGCCTTCTGGGTCGGTTTTGACGGATACTTCATGCGCGGGGTAACCCAGTCCCGCATACAGACCAACACGTTCACGCGCCTTGGGCAGGGACGCGGTGACGTCAACCTTGTTCAGGATCAGATGCGGTTTGATGCCGGCTGATTCTGCTGCTACCAGCGCGCGCGATACCAGGTCATCGGTAAAGCTGGGTTCGGTGGCCACCACGATCAGCAACTGCGTCAGGTTGGCGGCCAGCATCTTGGATTTGTACTGGTCTGACCGGTACAGCAAGGTCTTGCGCGGGGTGATGGCTTCGATCACGCCCTGGTTTTTGGATGTCAGCGCATATTCAACGACGTCACCCACTGAGACATCACTCTTTTTACCCCGGGTGACGCAATGCAGTTTGTGTTGCTGACCATCGATTTCGGCCTGTACCAGATAGTGGCGGCCATGCGCGGCTATGACCAGGGCTTGTGCACGTGCCATCAGGAAAAGCTTTGCTCAAAAATGGTGTTGATCTTGGCGGCGCAGATAAAGTCATTTTCTGAAATGCCACCCTTGCCATCATTCACGGTATGCGTGTCAAACCTGATGACGCAACGGTTATAGGTGACGACCATTTCCGGATGATGGTCTTCAGCATGGATGACATAGGCAATCGCATTGATGAAAGACAGAGTTTCATAATAGTTCTTGAACTGGAAGGTCTTGACGATGCGCGGGCCATCCTGGGCCCAGCCGGGGGTAGCTGCCAGATAGGCGGGCAGGCTGGCTGTGTCCAGTCCGGTTTCGGTATGCTGGGATTTTTTTGCCAGCAAGTCTGTATTCTTGATCATGGGGTCTCCGTTATTGGGCAGCCAGCAGGTGCTTGATACGCACCGAGGCAGAAGGATGTGAGTCATAAAACGCCGAATGCAAGGGATCAGGCGTCAGTGTCGATGAATTGTCGTCATACATTTTGACCAGCGCCGTGACCAGATCATTGGCATTGGTGTGTTGGGCGGCAAAGGCATCGGCTTCAAATTCGTGCTTGCGTGAGGTGATGGAACTCAGCGGTGAAAATACAAAGGTAAATACCGGCAGGCTGAGCATGAACAGTATCAATGCCATCGCATCATTGCGGGCCAGCAGCATGGGGTCTACACCCAAACCAGTGTAAAACCAGACCTGATCTTTCAAAAAGCCCAGTATCGCCAGAAACACCAGTGACAGCCCAAAGATGACAACCATGCGTTTGACGATGTGCTTGAGCTTGAAATGGCCTAGCTCATGCGCCAGCACGGCTTCGATTTCATTCGGGGTCAAACGTTCCAGCAGGGTATCGTAAAACACGATGCGCTTGGCGCCGCCAAAGCCGGAAAAATACGCATTGCCATGGCCGGAGCGTTTTGAGCCATCCATGACAAAGATGCCTTTCAGGGCAAAACTCACACGCTTGCTGAGGTTTTCTATGCGTTCACGTACTTCTTCATTGTCCAGCGGCCAGAACTTGTTGTACAGCGGCGCAATCACAATAGGGAAGATCAGCATCACCAGCAACTGGAAGCCGATAAAGAACACCCAGGCATACAGCCACCACATGCTGCCGGCTTTTTCCATCAGGCTCAAAATTACCCAGATCAATGGCAAGCCCAGCGCTGCACTCACCAGCGTATTGGTCAGCATGTCTTTAAAAAACAGACCCAGGGTCATTTTATTGAACCCAAAGCGCGCTTCCAGCACAAATTGTGAGTAATAACTGAATGGAAATTCTATGATGCCACTGATGAGGGTAAACGCCACCAGCAGGCTGATCTGGTACAGCATGCCCGGTCCGGTCAGTTTGACCAGGGTCACCGACAGCCATTGCAGCCCGCCAAACAGGGTAAAACCGATCAGCACCGATGCATTTACTATCTGCATCACGATGCCCAGCTTGGTCTTCGCAATAGTGTAATCAGCAGCCTTCTGATGCGACGCCAGACTGATCTTTTCAGCGAACTGGGCAGGCACGGCGGCGCGGTTGCGCAGGATGTGGCGGATATGGCGGGAAGCCAGCCAGAACTGAAAAACCAGCGTCAATAGCAGGAAGGAAACGAATAAAACCGAAAAAACGACTGAAATCATGGGAAAATGTGACATTCGATAAGTAATAGCTAAGGAAGAATTATGTCACAAGCGACCGACATTCAAACAAACACCACCATTCCGGCCCGCCCTAACGAGTTAAACCTGATCTGGCTGGACATGGAAATGACCGGCCTCGACCCGGACACTGATCGTATCATCGAGGTGGCGATAGTGGTAACTGATTCGCAATTGAATGTGTTGGCCGAAGGCCCGGTATTTGCCATCCACCAGTCCGACGAAACCCTGGACAAGATGGACAACTGGAACAAGGGCACCCACGGCCGTTCGGGCCTGATTGAGCGCGTGAAAGCCTCTACCGTCACCGAAGCCGATGCAGAAGCCGCCCTGATCGCCTTTTTGAAAGCCTTTGTACCCGCAGGCAAGTCACCCATGTGCGGCAATACCATCTGCCAGGATCGTCGCTTCATGGCACGCGGCATGCCCAAGCTGGAAGCCTTCTTCCATTACCGCAATCTGGATGTATCGACCCTGAAAGAACTGTGCCGCCGCTGGAAACCAGAGCTGGCATCCGGCTTCAAAAAACACCAGAAGCATACCGCCCTGGCCGATATCCTGGAATCGATTGAAGAGCTGAAATACTACCGCGAGCATTTCATTAAAGAATAAGCTGTATTCATCAAACTTGTTGCAAAAAAGCCAGGCATGTCCTGGCTTTTGCTTTTTTGGTAATTGTTTTGTGCTTATTTGGTACTTATTTTGCAATGAAAGCCTGATTAATACAGCATAAAACCCGTAACCTCAGTCCCGGGTTTGCCAATACTGCTCACGCTGTTAGAACCTGTTTACGATCTGTAGCGAGCGGGCGTCAGCAGGGTGAAGAGCCGCGCAAAAAGCGGAATGTACTCTGGTACATGAGCATTTTGAGCAGCGCATGAGCCCTGATCACGCCTGCGCAGTAAGATCGTGAGCAGGTTCTTCGGGCAGGGGAGGCGGGTGGATTATACGCCCAGCAATTCAACTTCAAATATCAGGGTCGCATTGCCAGGGATAACACCACCAGCACCGCGTGGGCCGTAACCCAGGCTGGAAGGGATAGTCAGCAGTCGGGTGCCGCCCACTTTCATGCCTTGCACGCCTTCATCCCAGCCCTTGATCACATGGCCAGCGCCCAATGGGAAAGAAAACGGCTGACCGCGGTCTTTGCTGGAATCAAATTTTTTGCCTGCGCTGCCGTCAGGATTTTGCAACCAGCCGGTGTAATGGACATCGACATGTTGACCGGCTTGCGCTTCTGCGCCTTCGCCGATGACTTTATCTTCATATTGCAGACCGCTGACTGTTGTGATTGTGCTCATGGTTTTTCCTTGGTAATGCGATAATGCAAAGTAATCAGGTGCATTAATATTAATACGCCTGCCATTGTTGGTTTTTTCAGGTGCAGGCCGACTTGGAGTTTTTCTGCTACCCTGTTTCTCTGGTCTGGGATGGGCTGGCGGGCATGTTACTCAGTACTGACGCACCAGGCGAAAACCATTGCTGCACGGTGATACTGCATGCAAATCGTCTGGCAGCGAAGTGTGAGCTACAGGCCCGGCAATTCCCTCATCAAAAAAGCTGGCGCAATTGTAGAGCAAAAGTTTCGGGCATGGTGGATGGCGATACAATTGTTGAGAGCTGTCACAATTGCTTACTACTGCTTACTACTGCTTGCACTGTTACTTACCAGTTTTTGACCTGTTTTGCTTTTCGGCAAGTATGATGCAGCTTGATTTTACGCAAAATTAGCGAAAAATCTGAAAAACAATGAAAGGAAAGCCCTTTCCTTATTGTCATGCGCTGTAAAATGCCTGTTCAATTTAATTTTTTGCGGTAACTTTCATGCGTAGTCGTTTTTTGTTGTCGTCTTTGGCGTTTTCTTTGCTTTCCAGTGTTGCAGCATCCTCTGTCCAGGCCAATGTCGTCGTGGTATTGAATTCACGTGACGCGACCGTGAGCTTGCTTGACCAGACAAGCTATAAAGAAATCAGCACGTTTCCTGTAGGCAAGGAACCGCATCACCTGATGGCCACACCGGACAATAAGTCCCTGATCGTGGCCAATGCAGTCGGTAATGAACTGGTGTTTCTCGACCCGAAAACCGGGCAGATACAACGCCGCATGAAGGACATTGCCGACCCTTACCAGATCGGCTTTTCACCTGACCAGAAATGGTTTGTATCGAATTCTTTGCGTCTGGATCGCGTCGATTTTTATAAATACGATGGCCAGGACATGAAACTGGTGCAGCGCGTGCCCCTGGGCAAGTTACCCAGCCATATGGCATTTGATGCCGCCAGCACCACGGTCTTCATTACCCAGCAAGGCAGTGACCAAGTATCTGCCATTGATCTGGCAACCCAGAAAATCAAGTGGACTATCCCTGTAGGCAAGTTGCCGGCAGGTATATCCATGACGCCAGACGACAAATACCTGCTGGTCGGTATCATGGGCAGTAATTATGTCGAAGTGATCGACTGGCGCACGCAAAAAACGGTCAAGAAAATCAAGGCGGGCGAAGGCACGCACAATTTCCGCGCCCTGGGTGACAAGCGGCATACCTTTGTTTCTAACCGCACGTCCAACGAAATCAATATCCTTGACCAGCAGACCCTGGAAATGGTCGGCAACATCCAGGTACCTGGCGGGCCGGATTGCATGGAAGTCAGCGATGACGGTAAAACCCTGTGGACGACCCTGCGCTGGATCAAGAAGGTGGCCGTGATTGATATCCCGTCCCGCAAGGTGATCAAGATGATACCGGTAGGGCGTTCCCCACATGGTGTGTATTTTGCCAACCGTGCCGGCAATATGTAAATTGCCGCTGCGCATGAAACTGACCCTGGTGGCCATGCTGGGCTTGCCCGCAGTGGCCTCGCATGTTGCCGCTGCTGGCACCAATGCTACCAACGCCAATACAGGCAATTGCAAAGGTACAATCTACCTGACGTTTGATACCGGCAGCCAGTCGCAGGCAGAACTGATTGCGACTACACTGCGCCGGCATCACATCAAGGCCACGTTTTTTCTGGCGAATGAAAAAACCGTGCAGGGCGATTATTCACTCGACATGAGCTGGTCTCCCTACTGGAAAAGCCTGGCTGACGAAGGCCACGCCTTTGGCACTCATACCTTTGACCACGTGTATGTAGTTGGTGATTTGCCCGACGGGCGCATAGCAGTAAAGCCGCAATTTGGTCCCCAGGCCGGGCAGACCCTGCAATGGACAGCGCAAGAATATTGCCAGGAACTGCGTCGCGTCGATCAGCGGTTTTTTGCCTTGACGGGTAAAAAGCTTGATCCTTACTGGCGTGCGCCGGGCGGCAAGCTGACGCCGGGTTTGCTGAAAGCCGGTCAGGCCTGTGGATATCAGCATGTGGGTTGGGCACCGGCCGGGTTTTCTGGCGATGAACTGCCCAGTGAAAAATTCAGCAACCCCATGCTGCTCAAACGGGCGCTGGACAAGCTCAGGGATGGCGATATTTTTGTCGCCCACATGGGTATCTGGTCACGCAAGCAAGCCTGGGCACCAGAAAACCTGGAGCCGCTGATTAGCGGCCTTGAGCAAAAATCCTTTTGTTTTGCTACCCTACGTGAGCATCCTGCTTACCGTAATTTAAATCAACCGAAAAAATAATGATGATTTCTGATCTGTTCACAAATCTGCAAGCCTGGATTTTTGAAACGATAGTGCAGCCCCTGATGTTTTATCTGGGCCTGGGCGAGTTTGTTGAAGATTCTTTCGAAGGCGTCGAATGGTTCATCCTCGGCGTGTTGCAACTGATCATACTGTTTATCGTGCTGCGTCCGCTGGAATCCTGGATACCCGTGCACGAAATCAAGAACCGCTATGCACGCTGGAATGATTTCATCTATACCGCCCTGCATCGGCTGGGGGCGTTTTCCATCCTGGTGTTTTTCGTGCTTGACCCCTTGCTCGACAGTGCTTCTGCGGTGCTGCATCTGCAAGGTGTCAATCCCTTCAATCTGGAAAACATCTGGCCCGATATGCTGCAATATCCGGTCTTGCTGTTCTTTGTCTATCTGTTCGTACTCGACTTCTTTGATTACTGGTATCACCGCGCCGAACATCACTTCAACTGGTCGTGGGCGCTGCACAGCCTGCACCACAGCCAGCGTGACATGAATCTGTGGAGCGATAACCGCAACCATCTGCTGGATGATTTTATCCGTGACATCTACATGGGCGTGATTGCCCTGGCCATTGGTGTTGAACCCGGCCAGTACGTGATGCTGGTGATGGCATCGCAGATGCTGCAAAGCCTGCAACATGCCAATGTGCGTATTCATTTTGGCCGTATCGGTGAATACCTGCTGGTGTCACCGCGTTACCACCGTACCCACCATGCCATAGGCATAGGCCATGAAACCAATGGCAAGGGCACGCTGGGCGGGCATAATTTTGCAGTGCTGTTCCCGGTCTGGGATCTGCTGTTTGGCACCGCGCTGTTCAGTAAAGAATTTGCCATGACCGGCATCCGTGATCAGTTACCGGCACCCGAAGGCAATAACCGTAATTATGGCGAAGGTTTCTGGTCGCAACAGTGGCTGGGTTTAAAACGCATGACGGGATTTGACAAGGAACAGCAACCATGAACATGGCTTCCATCATGCGTGCCTGGGGCAGGGCAGTGGCAGGGCAATTGCATTACCGCATGCTCCTGCTGACTTTTGTTCCTTTCCTGGCAGCTTTGATGCTATGGGGTGCCGCCATGTGGTGGGGCTTGCAAAGCATGATGGATTTTATCCAGGCCTGGTTTGGCGAACACAATGGTTTTCAGGCGGCAGGCAGCGTACTTAATATGCTGGGTCTGATCACCTTTAAAACCATGGTCGTGCCGCTGGTGGCGATGTGGGTTTTGCTGCCATTGATGATCTTTACTTCACTGGTCTGCATCGCCTTGTTCGCCATGCCCGCCATCAGCCAGCATGTGGGTAAGCGGCATTATCCGGCGCTGGAACAAAAAAATGGCGGCAGTCTGCTGGGCAGCCTGGTGCATTCGTTTTCATCCTTCGGCATTTTTGCCTTGGTCTGGCTGCTGACCCTGCCGCTGACCCTGATACCCCCCATCAGCCTGATCTTGCAACCCTTTCTGTGGGGATGGCTGACCTACCGCGTCATGGTATACGACGCCCTGGCCCAGCATGCTGATAGCGAAGAGCGGGATGCACTGATAAAACAGCATCGCACTTCATTGCTGGCGATAGGCATCATTGCAGGTCTGTTTGGCGCAGCACCGGGTTTGCTGTGGCTGGGCGGGGTGTTGGCAGTGTTGTTCCTGCCCGTGATAGCGGCAGTGGCGATCTGGATTTATGTGCTGGTATTTGTCTTCACCGGATTATGGTTCCAGCATTACTGTCTGGATGCCTTGCAGGAGCAGCGCCAGCAACAGCAACTGGAAAATCCGCAGGAGCAGCCAGCAGCCTGAGTAGCTCTCACCCAGCTCTCACCCGCCAGATCGAAAATGGCGCACAATAGAGGCTTCATGAATGAAAAGGGGAGTGGATTGTGGCGATAGGTTTGATCATAGTCGGAGATGAAATTTTATCCGGCAAACGCGAAGACAAGCATATGTCCAAGGTCATTGCCCTGCTGAAGGCACGTGGCATGCAACTGGACTGGGTAGAATACATAGGCGACAACCGTGAGCGCATTACCGCCACCCTGAAACGCAGTTTTGCCAGCGGTGATATCGTATTTTCTACCGGCGGTATCGGTGCCACGCCTGATGATCATACGCGCCAGTGTGCGGCTGCTGCGCTCGGTTTGCCAATCACTCTGCACCCCGAAGCCAAACTCCTGATCCAGGAACGCATCATCGATATCGCCAAAGAAAAAGGCGAAGTGGCGGACCTGAATACCCCTGATAACCTGCACCGTCTGAAGATGGGCGAATTCCCGCAGGGTGCGGACATCATCCCCAATCCCTTCAACAAGATTGCCGGTTTTTCGATACGGAATCATTTCTTTGTACCAGGCTTCCCGGTCATGGCCTGGCCCATGCTGGAATGGGTGCTGGATACCTATTTTTCTCATCTGTTTCACAAGAATGCACAATTTGAAAAATCTGTGCTGGTGTATGAAATTGCCGAGTCCATACTGACGCCCCTCATGGAAGAACTGGAAGCCACCTATGTTGGCATCAAGGTCTTCAGCCTGCCCAGCGTCGGCAGTGCAACCGAACGTCGGCATATAGAACTGGGCGTCAAGGGCGGTCAGCAAGAGGTGGACATCGCTTATGACACCATGCTGGAAGGCTTGCAGAAACTGACGACTGACTATATTCCTACCCCGCAAAAACATGCAGAAGATTAAATTCACCCTGTTCAATCTGCGTGATCTGCTGGTCGCTTTTGGCCCGGTCACGCTGATGGTGGTGATCGTTTGCGGTGTTGGTTACTGGCTGGTAGACCCGGCACCATCGCGCATCATTGATATGTCCACTGGTCAGGCCAATGGGGCGTATGAACGCTTTGCCAAACGCTATGCGCAAGAACTGGCCAAAAACCAGATCGTATTGCGCCAGCAATCTTCGCTAGGTTCAGAAGAAAACCTGGCACGCATCAGCGACCCGGATTCCGAAATCGAAGTCGGTTTTGTACGCAGCGGCTCCATCGAAGAAACGCTGGCCCAGGAACGTGGCCTGATCTCACTGGGCAGCCTGTTTTATGAACCTATCTGGGTGTTTTATCGCAGCCCCAAAGAAGTCAGCACCGTCAGCCAGTTCAGGGGCAAGACCGTCAATGTTGGCCCCGATGGCACCGGCGTGGCCCGCCTGTTTGACCAGATACTCAGCGTCAACGGTATGACGACGGAGGATGTCAGCCTACAGAAACTGGCAGATACGCCAGGCACGGTCGCTTTGCTGGACGGCAAGGTGGATGTGCTGATCTTCAGTTCTGCCAGCGATTCGCCACTGGTGCAAATGCTGTTGCAGACGCCCGGCATACGGCTGTTCGATTTTGTCCAGGCCGAAGCGTATACCCGTCGCTTTCCCTTCCTGTCGCATGTGGTGCTGCCGCGTGGCATCGTCGATATAGGCCGCGATATTCCGGCTCGCGATTATCACCTGATCGCACCCACTGCCACCCTGGTCGCCCATGAAAGCCTGCATCCGGCACTGATAGGTTTGCTGTTGCAGGCTGCGCGGCGCATACATAGCGGCGCAGACTGGTTCAGCAAGCAGGGTGAATTCCCATCGGATAAATACACGGAAATTCCGGTGGCAAGAGAAGCCGAAAAATTCTATAAAAACGGCCCGCCCATGCTGCAACGTTACCTGACCTTCTGGGTAGCAAATTTCTTTGAACGCATGTGGGTGGTGCTGGTTGCCCTGGGCGCACTGTTCCTGCCACTATCCAAGATCATTCCACCCTTATATGTATGGCGCATACGCTCGCGTATCTATCGCTGGTATGGACAATTGCGCCTGGTTGAACAATCGATAGAAAGTATCCCCCCGGCAGAATTGCAGGCCGTGGCCACCAAACAATTACGTCACCTTGATGAAATCGAAGAAAAGGTCAACCGCATCACCATACCGCTGTCCTATGCCGAAGAACTGTATGGCCTGCGCAGCCACATCAACTTCGTTCGTGCCAGAGTAGAGGCAATGATGAAGGCTGGGGCAGCGCAGGCTGCGACTTGATGGCTTGTGATTCCTTGTTTGACTACCTTCAATTCTCCACTTTATTCAATGCAAAACCGCTTCCTGACCGACGTACTCACCAACCGTAATAACAAGGCCATACTAGAACGCTGGGATGCCCTGGCGCTTCCCGATGGCTGGCTGGTGGCAGGGTGTTTGTTCCAGACCATCTGGAACAAACAGGCAGGTCGTGCGCCAGAAGCGGACATTAAAGACTACGACCTGTTTTATTACGATGCCAATGATTTGAGCGAGGCAAGAGAGCAGGAAGTGCAGGCGCGGGTTGACAAGCTGCTGGGTGACCTGGGGATTACGGTAGAAGCATGCAACCAGGCGCGCGTCCACCTCTGGTACGAATCCTATTTTGGCCATCCTTATGATGCCCTGGCTTGCGCCGCCGATGGTATC
Organism: Undibacterium sp. Ji49W; assembly: GCF_049340205.1. NCBI lineage: Bacteria > Pseudomonadati > Pseudomonadota > Betaproteobacteria > Burkholderiales > Oxalobacteraceae > Undibacterium > Undibacterium sp. Ji49W. Next base: position 148,459 of record NZ_JBMPOW010000007.1, read on the forward strand.
GACCGTTTCCTTATTCCCGCCACCTGTGTCGGCATTCGCCCGGATGCAATCTATGCACCCAATGGCCTTGCCATGCTATACGAAGGCATATTGAGCATGAACCCCCTGACACCCTACCGAGATATGTTTGAGCAAAAGGCGGCGTCATATCAAAGCCGCTGGCCGTGGTTGAGGATTGATCAGGGCGGAATGATCTGAGCGTCTACAAGTCTGTGATTCGTTTCCATATTCAGCTTTAGATTCAGTTTTAGATTCAGTCGCTGATCATCTGTGTCTGCAATTTTGCGATCCGGTCGTGGTAATGTGCATTCCATCGCATTTAATGCGATATGACTGCCTTCTACATTTAGAATGACCTGCATATTATTTTTGCGATAGGAAAAACCATGTTGCGAGTGGCGATGTTGTTGATAGCACTGGTCCCCGGATGGGTGCTGGCAGCGGGTGAAGAACAATGGCTGGTGCAGCTTGATCGCTGGGGCAATATTTCTTACCAGGCGATGACCCTGAAAGCAGCAGGCAATACCATCAGCGGCCAAATCGATGGTGACAGCCTGACCGGTACCCGCAATGCGGGCCGCATTAGCTTTGCCGTGACCGACAAGGACAAGGCCCACTACACCTACACCGGCACGTTTACTCAGGATGCGATGCAGGATGTGATGCAGGGCGTGGCTGACTTTCCCGACACAAATAATCCGCAGGCCAGGGCCAGCCATGCCTTCAGCGCCCGCCGCTTGCCTGAACGTCCGGCGGGGCCAGCGCGGGTCTACGATTTCCAGCCTAAAGATTATTCAAATGAATTCAGCCCGCATCGTTTGCCGGTGCTGACGGTCTGGCCCGGTGATACGGTGCATACCAAGACCATCGATTCTGGCGGTGTGGATGAACATGGCGTGACCAAAGCCCTGTATGGTAATCCGCAGACCGGGCCATTTTATGTGTCCACGGCCGAGCCGGGTGACACCCTGGTGATCCACCTGAAACGTCTGCGTCTGAACCGCGATTATGCTGACAGCCTGGACAGTATCGTCGGCAGGGCAATGGGCCCGGGGCTGGCAGCCAAAGCAGGTGATTTGGGCAAGCCCATACGCTGGAAGCTCGACCGTGAACGCGGCCTGGCCAGCCCGGAAAAACCGACGGCAGGCTTGCATGGGCTCAGCCTGCCGGTCCGCCCCATGCTGGGTGGGCTGGCAGTGGCACCTGGCAATGGATCACCGCCGATTTCTACCGGCGACACGGGCCGCTTTGGCGGCAATATGGATTTTAATGAAGTAGTCGAAGGCAATACCGTCTACCTGACAGTGCAGCAACCGGGTGCCTTGCTTTACCTGGGCGACGCCCATGCCTTGCAAGGTGATGGCGAGACCTCACAATATGCGCTGGAAACCTCGATGGACGTAGAATTTACCGTCGACGTCATCAAAGGTAAATCTGTTGCATCACCCAGGGTAGAGTCACCAACGCAGATCATGGTGCTGGGCCAGGCCGGTTCACTGGATGACGCCCTGCGGGCGGCCACCAGCGGTATGGTGCAATGGCTGCAACAGGATTATGGACTCAGCCTGTCTGAATGCGCCCAGATACTTGGTAGCGCCATTCATTTCAGCATCCCCAATCTGGCGGGCCGTAGCGTCGGTGTGGTAGCGAAACTCGACAAAGCTGTGCTGGCGACTTTGCGTCGCCAATAAATCTGGTACAAGCGATACAGGACAATATGTGTTAAATTTTGACATCGATATTATCGGCCCAGACTATGCTGATCAAACATGAATTCGAAGTGCGTGCCGGTGCCAAATATCTCTTTGACCTGACGCAGGATTACACCCTCAGGTCAGCATGGGATACGCTGACCAGTGAGGCCTATCTGATCAACGCTACGCAGGCGGCAGTAGGTGCACAGGCGCGCTGCATAGGCGTCAATGGCTTGTCTATGGATATTGAATATGTATCCTACAAACCGAATGAAGTGGCTGCCGTCAAGATGGTCGACGGGCCATATATCTTCGATCAGTTTGCCGGTGGCTGGCACTTCAAGGCCCTGTCGGATGAAATTACCCGCGTGCGCTTCTCGTATAACATCACCGCCAGACCGCGCTGGCTGTCATGGGTGTTGACACCCATCCTGTGTCTGAAATTCAAGCGCGAAACAGAAAAGCGCATCGTCGCCCTGACCGCCTATGCGGAACGGCATTTTGTCGCCGTTCCTGTGGCAGTGGGTTAGCGATAACAGCAATTACAGCGCATTCATGAACGCCTTGCGTATCTGACGCCCGCATTTGACGGAAGCGACATAGGCACCGGTTGACTTGTCGTGGCGCGACAGGATGCCGTAGTATTTTCTGTCAGGCGATACCCAGGGGTAGAAACCCCATTTTCCCGGGCTGGAATAGGCGTCAATACTGCCCTTGCCCTGTTCCGATTCTACCCAGTGGTTATATGAATATGTCCAGGGTTCGTTCAATAATTGTATCGGTGAATACACCACTTTGCCCGGACAGGCTGCTGCCAGCGCACACACTGCCTGGTCACCCAGGTAACGGCCGATTTCCAGTTCCTGTTTCATGATTTTTTTCAGGAACAGGGAATAATCAGTAGCGGTACCCAGCATGCCGCCTGCCATCAGCGGGTCTAGCGGTGCCATATTGAAACCCTTGCTCAGGCCTATGGTGTTTTGGTATTCGGTATCAAGCTGGGCGGCAGTGAAGTTGCCCAGGCCCAGGTCTACACTGGCCAGTTTCTGATCATGCCCGCTGTCATAGTCAAACAGGTTGACTGTCGTCGGGTCGGGCTGGCTGGTCTTGCCGCTGGTGCCATCCATGCCGGCGATAAAACAGCCATTGATGCTGAGTTTGCCGACGCAGGCTTCTTCATCAAAGCCGGTATAGCCGGACATGAAACGCAAACCGTTGCTAAGTGAGGTATTGCTGCGGACCTGATCTATGCCTTTCTTTTCCAGCACATAGGCACCAAATATCCATTTCGATGCAGACGCAATGTTGAAATACGTCGTTGCCGTGACAGTGCCGGTACCTTGCGCGCCGGATACCACAGGTGTGCTGTCGGTAGCGTTACCAATTTCCCAGTAAAAATCACCAAGCTTGTCTACACTGCACAGCGGGTCGGTGCTGGCGGCTGTTTTGGCGGCGGCAATTGCAGCGGCAATGCGGGGGGTAACGCTTCCCGTTGTCGTGCCGGTGGTGGTGGTGGTGGTGGTGGCCGCCGGTGGTGCGGCGGCATCTGTGCTGCCAGATCCGCCGCAGGCACTCAGCAGGCTGCTGGCAGTTACCATGGTGGCGACCGTCAACAGCGAAGAAACAGAAGGGTAAGGCATGATCATCTCCAGTAAGGACAAAAACGTGGTTTACATCTTGTCCTGACTGTAGTCATCAATTCTGTAATTTTGATGGAAGCAGGCCCGCTTACCCGTGCTATGGCAAAATGAAGGCAATTAAATTGTTACTACTTGTTTCTCCATCCATGCATCCTGCGATTCCTGCCCATTCTGTGCTGTTTGTCGAAGACGATCCCATGATCGCCCGTACCCTGAGCATGGGCCTGCGTTATGAAGGTTTTGCGCTCAGTCATGCTGCCAGTGTGGCTGCGGCCATGCAGTTGCTACAGCAGCAGGTATTTGAATTGATCTTGCTGGATGTCGGCTTGCCCGACGGTGACGGTATTAACCTTTGCCGGCAATTGCGCCTGTTGCATCCTGCTACACCCATATTGATGTTATCTGCCCGTACTGATGAGGGGGCAGTCGTCTCCAGCATAGAAGGCGGGGCAGATGATTACATACGCAAGCCCTGTGGCCTGCGTGAACTCAGCGCCCGCATGCGCCGTCTGCTGGGCCGGCGTCAGCCAGAAGCTGTAAACCGCCCTGTGATCAGCTATGGCGCCATACAGATGGATAGCCAGCGTCGCACTGTCAGTGTTGGTGACACGCCGCTGCAACTGGGCAAGAAAGAATATGAAGTGCTGATGCTACTGGTGCGGGCCAATGGTGATGCCATTACCCGCGAACAGATTTTGAATCAGTTTGAAGACAGCAATGTCATTTACGATCGCACCATCGATTCGCATCTCAGTCATTTGCGGCGCAAATTGAAAGATGCAGGTGCCGTGGAGCGCATCGTCGCCATTTATGGCGTGGGTTATAAACTGGAGTCTGCATGAGTCGTCCCCTGTGGTTGCGTTTTGTGGTGATCAGTGTATTTTTCTCTGTGCTGTTGAGTCTGGTGTATCTGTGGATGATACGGGAAGTGACGACGCGGCCCGGTGATGAAGTGCAGCGCAGTATGTATCTGTTCATTGCCCGTATCGTCGAAGGGCATGACTATGCCGAAGGCTTGCACAGGGTGCAGACTTATCGCAGTGAATCACCTGCCATTGCGCTGGAAATGTGGGTCGTCAATGCCGACAATCAGGTGCTGGCCAGTAGTGTCGAAGGTGAAAAACCGCCCGCCAGCCTGCTGGAGCGCAAAAAGCCTGACGCCATTCATGACGTGGTTGCGCGCGGGCGTTTCTTTTCTGGCAGTGCCGCGTCTGCCATCGTGCGCCTGCAATCATCCGAGCCGGTTTACCTGCTGGTGAACAACCCCGGCACCCCGGCGCGGGGTGCTTTTCTGACGATGGGGATATTGTTCGTGGTGACCCTGATTGCCGCCATTTTGCTGGGACTGTTATTGCTGACTCTGTATCTGCGCGGTCGTTCTGCCGAAGCACGGCGCGTGATACAAAGCATGGAAGCGGGTGATCTGACGGCACGGTTCACATCGGGCCGTCTGGATGCCATAGGCGGCCTGATGCAGCATTTTAATGCCATGGGTGATGAGATACAGCGGCTGGTCACGCAATTGCAGGCAATCGAAAAAACGCGGCGCGAATTATTGCAGGAACTGGGCCATGACTTACGTACACCGCTGACCAGCCTGCGCACGGCGATTGACACCCTGACCGTGCACGGCGACGATATGGAACAGCAGGAAAGGCAGGAATTTTTCAACGTCGTCAACAGCGAGCTGGATTATTTCACCCGGCTGATCGATGACCTGTTCTTTATCGCCAATATTGATGAACCACGTTATCGTAATCAGGCAAGCAGCTTTGATCTGTGTGACTTGCTGAAAGCCGAAACCGGACATTCCGTTCACAACCAGCAGCAGACTGAGCAGCCCATCGCTTTTGAATTACAGATTGACGCTACTTGCGCGCACAATGCATACATCAGTGGCGATGCCTATCTCATTTTCAGGCTATTGCGCAATGTGTTTGACAATGCCGCCAGCTATGCGCAAAGCAGGGTACGCATACGGCTACAGGCGCTTGCCGATACGCTGGAGCTGGTGGTGGAAGACGATGGCCCCGGCATTTCCAGCGATGGCATTTCCCGTTTTGGACAAAGGCGTGATACACGTCTGATGTTTGCCGGCTTACCGAGCAGGCAATCCGGTATTTCACTGGGCCTGGGGTCGGTCATTATCAAGACCATTATCGAATTGCACGGCGGCCATGTCGACATAGACAATGGAGAAGCGCGCAGCGAATTCCCGGGCGCACGCTTGACGCTGGTTTTTCCGAAGCCTTCAACCATTCAATATTGACGGCTGACAGTTCTCTCTGTTTTCGGCGAGGAAGCACGTTCCGTATTTGATGATGCACGTTCCGTATTTGATGATGCACGTTCCGTGCGGGCCGAACTTTCATTTGCAAGTATGGGTTTCAATTGCAGATCAGTAATTCGGAAGTTTTCTCTCTTGTCGCCCATCAGGGCACGCAATTCCTTGATGCTGAGGCCGCTGGCTTCATGCATGCTGATCATCAGCGACGCGCCTATGGGCAGGCGATGGTGACGGATTTTGCTGATCACCGGCGGTGCCACGTCCAGCAATCGGGACAGGGCTGCATCGTTTTTTAAATGCAGGCGCTTTATCAGGGTATCAAACAAATGATTCGGGTCATACTTGAACTTGTCTGATTTCAGATTGATTAAATTTACCATTTTTCTTCCTCCATTATGAGAATGCACGCAGGCAATTTGCCTTGATGCCCATTCATGTTTAAAAAAAAACATGAAACAATGAATAGAAGAATAATGAAGAATTAAAGTCTTGTATGTGCGATGACTAACATAGCAGCCAGGCTCTGACAGGACCTGGCTGAAAGCTACAAAACGGCTGGCTTTTAAGTGGTGGCTGTCACTGCATCTTCCAGCAGAGTCATTGCACGTCTGACCGTTGCATCATCCATGACGAGTAAATTATCGCCCACATACCATTCAAACATACATTGGCCAGGCAAGGCCGTGTGGACGGCATTATTGAATAGCCATATTCCGTGTTCTTGCGCAATACGGTTGCGGATGGTGATGGCAGTATCTCTATCCACCGGCAGGTACAGGTGTAGCATATTGCATTGTGGTACTGCCGGATTGGTCTTGAATACAGGGTAGTCGCGCAGGGTTTCAAATAGCCATTGTGTACGGGCAAAACAGGTGGGCAGGGCGGCCAGCCTGTCGTCAAACTGCATGGCTGCCGACACCACATAGGGGCTGCGCCGGAAGATACTGCCGCCTTGCCTGTGCATCCATACTTTTGCCCTGGCAATGAATTCTGCGCTGCCCAATAGCATGGCACCACCCAGCCCGCCTATGCCTTTGTAGAACGAGACATAGGCAGTATCAAAACCATTGGCAACATCAGCCAGGCTGCGTCCGTAACCGGCGGCGGCTTCCCACAGGCGGGCACCATCCATATGCAGGTGGATATCGGCTTCACGACACCAGGCCTTGATGGCTTCCAGCTCTTCCCACGGTGGTAATTGCCCGCCGATTTCGCGCATCGGCAATTCATATTGCGCTGCTGCCAGTTTGTCTGGCACGGCCTGCAAGTCTTTCAGCAACCAGGGGCGATGCGGGTTGCCGATTTGCAGTGCATTGAAATGCTGTAGCAACTGGTAATTGCTTTTTTCGTGGACCAGAATATGTGAACTGGCATGCAGGGCGACCAGGTTGCTGCCTCGCTCTTCGCAGGCCAGTCGCAAGGCTGTGACCTGGGTCATGGTGCCGGTCATGCAAAACAGGCCGGCTTCCATGCCCAGCAATGCGGCGACTTTTTGTTCAAATGCCTGTACCAGTTCACCCTCGCCATAGGTGTCGTGTTGCACCTGATGTTGCTCGCACCAGGCTGCCATGCGGGCAAAAGTCTGGGCCGGGCTCATGCTGTGATGGCCGGGTAGTGTCGTGTGGCAGCTCAGGCGCAGGGCCAAAATTTCGGCGTCGGTCAAGGTAAGTTCTCCGGCAATCGATTAGAACGCATTCGACCCCTGTCAGTGAAATGAGTTCAAGAAGAAAATTGTTTCAATCCGACACGAGTATGCCATGCCAGTTTGCCTGCTTGTGAGATAAAATCTCGCGCATCGACTATTTACGAGTTTACACATCCTATGTCATCCCCGTCAGTGAACGTCAGCAGTCCTGCCAGTTTTCTTACACCCTATGAAGCCGGCAACCACAACCAGACCACAAGCTGGGAAGACTGCATCAGGTTTTATCAAGGACTGGCAGCGCAGTTTCCTGCCGTGCTGCAGTTTTCGCAAATCGGGGTATCGGATAGCGGCCGCCCCATTCATGCCGGTGTGGTGACTGCCGACGGCGTGTTCGACCGCAACCGCATCCGGCAGGAACAGCGTCCGGTCTTTTTCAATAACAATGGCATCCATCCGGGCGAACCGGAAGGCATAGATGCCTGCATGGCCCTGGTGCGTGATTTCTGTACCCAGCCAGAGCGACTGACGGCACTAGGTAAAACAGTGTTTCTGTTTATCCCTGTGTATAACGTTGATGGCAGCGTAAATCGTCAGAATACTTCCCGAGTGAATCAGGATGGGCCGGAACAATTCGGCTTTCGCGGCAATAGCCTGCATCTGGACCTGAATCGTGATTTCATCAAATGTGATAGCGAAAACGCCCAGGTATTCAACCGCTTCTTCAGCGAATGGAACCCGGACGTCATGGTCGATACCCATACCTCGAATGGTGCCGATTACCATTACACCATGACCCTGATACAAACCCAGGCTGACAAGCTGGGCTATGGCCTGGGGCCCTACTTGCGCGACACCATGTTGCCAGCCATTTATGCCGATATGCAACAACGGGGCTGGCCCACCTGCCCGTATGTGAACCCGGTCAAGGACAGCCCAGATCATGGCATAGAAGATTTCCTGGAAACGCCGCGCTTTTCTACCGGCTATGCAGCCGTGCATCACACCATCGGTTTCATGCCAGAAACCCATATGCTGAAACCCTTTGCTGACCGTTATGCATCCATGCGTGCACTGGTGGAGAGCGTGCTGTCCTTCACTGTTGCCAATGCGGTGCAGATACAGGACTTGCGGGCAAAGGCACGCCAGACAGCCAGCCAGCAGCAACAGGTGGCGGTGCACTGGGCGGCTGATCACAACCAGCCTTCGCAGTTTTTATTCAAGGGCTACAATGCAATATATATCCCCAGTATATTAGGAAATTACCAGCGTCTGGCCTACGACCGCAGCCAGCCATGGGAAAAACCGATTGCCTACTATGACCGCTTCGTTGCCGACATCAGCGTGCAGCAGCCAAAAGCCTATCTGGTACCGCAAGCCTGGCGCGCCGTGATCGAACGCCTGCAATGGAATGGCGTGCAGATGCACAGAGTGGAAGACGATAGCAGCCTACAGGCCGAGGTGTATCAGATACTTTCTGTTACATCACGCCCGCATGCCTACGAGGGCCATCTGTTCCATGATGATGTGCAATTGCAGGCGGTGACACGGAACATGGCGGTGCATGCAGGTGATTATCTGGTGTCGCTGGATCAGGATAAAGCCCGCTACATCGTCGAAACCCTGGAACCGCAGGCGCATGACAGTTTCTTTCGCTGGGGATTTTTCAACAGCGTGCTGGAAAAGAAGGAAGCCTATTCCGACTATGTATTTGAAGACACCGCCAGCGAGATTCTTGCCACTGAACCTGAGGTGAAACAGGCATTTGAAGAGTGGAAACTGGATAACCCTGACTTGCTGGACAAGCAAGAAGCGGTGCTGGATTTTATTTTCCAACGTTGCCAGCGCTTCCATGAACCCGAATGGCGCCGTTATCCCGTGTTGCGATTGATGGCGTAAACGCGTGAAATTTGTTACAACTTTTACAGAATCATAATAGAATCTTCATCAGTATGACCCTCGTTTCTTAACCCACGAAGTTAAATGGAAGGTGAATCAACATGTCTAAACTGCTTGAGTACTTGAATACACTGGATAAAGATAGTGCCGCACTGGCTGCCCACAAGAGCGATCCTGCTGCTGTCATGGATGATTTTGGTCTGACAAGTGAAGAGCAATCTGCTGTTTTGTCTGGTGACAAAGAAGTAGTTGCCGGATTGCTGGGAATTTCTGCTGAAGAACTTCCTGCTCTTGATACGACTGAAACAACCTACTGATTGTAGTAATTGCGCATTCATAACAAACTCCGGTATAAGCGATGATCTCAGGCTTGAAGTTAAAATTTTTCACGGCCATATTGCTTGTAACCGGACTTTGCGCAAGTATGCAAATAGCCGCACGCGAAACAGAAAGCGTGGATGGCATGTTGTCACAAATGGCGCAGGAAATCAGAAGTGCGCCCGATGTGGTATCTGCCACCATCGCACGCTTGAGCGAACTGGAACCTACCTTCAGCGATGCGCAAAGAAATCGTTATTTTTTGCTTGCTGCTTCCGCCTATGGCTTCAAAGGCCGCCACAAAGAACGTGTTGAACTGGTCGAATCACGTTTGAGTTTTGTCAAAGACCCCGATTACCGTGTCCGTTATCTGTACCAGCTATCGTCTGGCTACACCAGCCTGGGTGAATATGAAAAAGCATTGATGGCCATCAATGAAAGCATCATCCTGCTGCCCAAATTAACCAATCAGAATGCCAAGGTCGATACGCTACAGGCAGCGATTACTCTGCTCAATTCCCTGCGTGCCTATGACGAGGCACTGGTCTATGCTGACCGCATGATGGCGCTGGACGGTGATGTAGAGCGCAGTGGTTCCACCTGTATCGCCATGGGTGATCTGGTGGAAATCAATTTCCTCAAAGGTGAACGTCAAAAGGCCAGATCACTCTTGCCCGAAGCCATAAATTTGTGTGCATCACATGGGCGGAATTTTTTCGCGTTATTGTTACAGACACTGGCCTGTATCGACCTGATCGATTCTGGCAATTATCAGCAGGGTAAAGGCGCGGGTCTGGCGCTATTGACCGAATTTTCCAAAACCACGCAAAGCTCGGATTACCTGACCATGCTGGAAGAGGCGATGGCACGCGCTTTTCTGCATACCGGCAATCTGGAGCAGGCCGAACGTTATGGTCTGCAAGCCTACCAGCATGCGAAGTCGGGCAGCGCCGTCCAGATTATGGAGAAAACCGCCGAAACCATGGCCAGTATCAAGCGTGCACAGGGGCAATTTGCAGGTTCGCTGGAATATTATGAAACAGCACTGGCATTAAAAAACCGTGTACTGGATGACCAGTTGCATAGAAATCTTGCTTTCCAGCGGGTTAAATTTGATACCCAGGATAAATCCAATCAACTGAGCCTGCTGGAACAGAAAAATAAAATCCTGGCTGTTGAGCGCGAGCTGGAAAAGAAAAGTAATCAGAATTTATGGCTGGTCATCATTCTGGTCGTCATCATTATGGTGTTGGTGGTCTTGTGGCTGATCAAGACCCTGCAACAGAAAAACCAGTTCCGCGAATTCTCACAGACAGATGGTTTGACCCAGGCTGCAAACCGCATGCATTTCATGACCTCATCGAATGAGGCCTTCAAAATGCGTACCGGCAGCATGAGCATCATCCTGTTTGATATGGACTTGTTCAAGAATATTAATGATTCTTTTGGCCACGCTACCGGTGACTGGGTGCTCAAGAATGTGTGCGAAACCATCAAGACCCATTTGCGCAAAGAAGACTTGTTTGGGCGTCTCGGTGGTGAAGAATTCGGTATTTGCATGCCGGATTCAAATCAGTCGTCGGCCCTGCAACTGGCAGAACGTTGTCGTATGGCTATCGCCATGATCGATACCGAGCCCAGCGGTTATCGTTTCCCATTGTCAGCCAGTTTTGGTGTCGCCACAGTAGACAGTAACGGCTTGACAAGCTTTGACGCCACGCTGGAAGCAGCAGACAAGGCTTTGTACAACTCCAAGGCCGAAGGGCGTAACTGTGTGACCGTGTACCGATAGTTATTCGTAATCCCAATAGTTAAAGAATGTAAAATATACGTTTCTGATTGCCTAAAAAAGTGGCGTAAAATCCTTGGTGCGAATACCACCAAAATAGTTTGCTCATCAAGATGAACCGTATGTCCAGATTTTTGGATCTTTGAATGTTTTAGATGCAAATGCTGGTCTGATCCATGCTGGCAGACAGGACCCTCAGTCTTGTTTTGTCTGTTGACGAGCAGGCGGTCTTGTTGAAGCAGAACAGGAAAGAGATTTCTGCTTTCTTTGATATCCCGTTCAAGGATTTCGATTTACTCGATACGATAGAAAACCCTTTTGATTTTAAGGGCAATAGGATGCATTCTGAAGAAGATGCCATCGCGACCTGATGGCTTTGTGTTGTTTTCTTTCAATGGCTGATGCGCCGGAAGAAAAATAGTCAAAAAAATGAGCGAAGCAGAGTTGCTTGCTTTGCTCATGGTAGTCAAATCCTTATGTTGCAAGACGCAGCAATGTACAAAGTTGTCCTTATTGTAAAGTCTATGACAAATCAAACTCAAGGTTCACTGGTCTGTGTGGGTACCGGCATGCGTATGGGAGGGCAGTTGACGCCCAAGGCGCAAAGCTATATTGAAACTTTCGATATCGTGATTGCCGCAATACCCAACATCTTTACCCGCAAATGGCTACAGGGCGTGGCGAAAGAATATGTCTGTCTCAACGATCATTATGACGATACCAAAGTGGACGGCAAGACCCGTCGCGATACCTATCGCCGCATGGCCGATACCATCCTGAAAGAAGTCAGGGCCGGGAAGAAAGTGTGTGCCGCCTTTTATGGTCATCCCGGCATTTTTGCCTGCATCTCGCATATGGCGATAGCCGATGCACGTGCCGAAGGTTTTGAAGCACACATGGAGCCGGGCATTTCAGCACTGGATTGCCTGGTGGCAGACCTGGGCATAGACCCCGGCAGCTATGGCATGCAGTCCATGGAAAGTACACAGTTCATGATTTATCAACGGCAACTGGATCCGACGGCGCTGCTGATCTTATGGCAGATAGGCATAGCCGGTGATCTGAGTCTGAAACGCTTTGACACTGAACCCGCGCACTTGCAGATCGTGGTGGACAAACTCAGCCGTAGCTACCCGCTCGATCATGAAGTGATACTGTATGAAGCCGCCACCGATCCGCTGGAAAAAACGCGCAAGGAAAAACTGTTGTTGCGTGATTTGCCAAACGCAGCTTTCCGGCAAATCACGACCCTGGTGATACCACCGGCAAAAACGCTGGAAAAAGATCAGGCCGTGATTGATCAGTTGAACGCGCTGGCAGCACAAAGAAATCTCGCCGAGCAGTTAGCCTGATAGTAGAAGAGACAAAGTTTTACGGTTTTGCATTGTATTTTATTGCTGAGTGGAAATTTTCGTAAATGATTTAACAAATTTCATTTAAAAATACTTTCCAGGTTACAAATAAGCGCTTTCAATTTGATTTGCTCTTATTTAGAATTGGCTGCGAAAGACAAAATGGTTTGTCGACATGTTGGGGGATACTATGAAAAAAATGCTTAAGAACACACTTATTGGTCTGGCTTTGGCCGGTGGTTTGTCAGTTGCCTGTGCTGAAGGCGTGGACACTTCTGTCGACGGTATCTTCACAGCCCTGACCAGCAGTTCCAACCTGCAAGCAACGGTAGACAGCCTGGTTGCCAGCGGTGCCAATCCACAATCCATCGTCTCCGTAGCGGCCGCTGCCGGTATCCCTCTGGATACCGTCAAGGACTTGCAAGTGTGCAGCAACTCTGCACCGGATGCAGCCGTATTGAGCGCTTCCTGCCTCAGGCAGCGCAGCATGGTGACTGCCTATGCGGCAGGCGTCAATGACCCGATGAAATTCCTGCCAGCAACTGCTGCAGGCAAGCGTCAAAGCAAAGACGTTACCAAAACAAACTAAGGTTTTTTGCCGGACATAAAAAAGGCAGGCATGTTGAACATGTCTGCCTTTTGTCGTTCTGCCCTGTCACAGGCCGCCTGATGTCGCCCTGAATAGTCAGGCTTTCTTCCTGAGTGGCACCAGCAATTCACCCAGGTTATTGTGGTCGATCTCGTACATCAATTCCAGCAGGCGACCAATCTCGCCCTTAGGAAAACCTTCGCGGGCAAACCAGCCCAGATAATGGCCGGGCAGGTCGGCAATGACCGTGTCCTTGTATTTGCCGTAAGGCATCTTGAAACTCAACAGGCGTTGCAGGTCATCGGCTTGCATGGGTTTTATCTGCTTTATCGCTTATTCATCTGATTGCTTGACGACGGTTTCCGGTGGTGTCACCGGTGTGGCAGCCTGCGTTGCAGGTGCTGGTGTCGCGACGGTCTTCTTGTCTTCTTCGGTATCCGGCATGTAAGGCACGCTGTCCAGGTAGCGTTCTACCAGCTCAAAGAATTGCTCATAGAACTGGCCAGTGGGTATGGTTTCACTGGCGACCTTGACCAGCGCATCGTCGGTAGAGCCAAACGGCAGCGACACCGAACCGATGGCGCTGACACCGATACTGGCCGAGGTATTGCTTTTCTTTAAGGAATAACGGTCACGTATGGCATTCGCAAATACGGTCGTGCTATTGCTGCCCTTGCTGTCGGCGACACAGACGACATTGAATTCGATCTCTGCATGCACATCGACATCCGGCTGGTATTTTCTGCGACCTTTGAGGGCAGAAGGTTTCCAGTCGCTGATGACATAGCCCTGGCTCAGCAAGGCGCGGCGGGCTGATTCGCAGGCAGTTTTTTCGCTGCCAGGAAAGCTGCGGGTAAATGCACCGGTAGCCCCAAATTCTTCATGCTGGGTACCGGCATGCTTGCTCGTTGTCGAACAGGCGCTCAAAGTAGCCAAGCACAGTACGACGGGTAATAATACTAAGCGGTGAATCATCTTCATTTCAATTCTTTTATTTCGTTGACGGCATGATGCTGCATGAATGCAGGCGAGCGAACTGTCGCTGTCAGGCCAGTGCTTCTTTGGCGGCTTCTTCCGGGCTGAGTCCATCAAAGAACAAGTCGGTGAACCATTCAATCTGTTCTTCTATGTGATCCTGCGCCTGATGCACGGTGGCACCGCCAGCAACCAGAAAGCCTTCCACTTCCGTACACCAGGCAATCAGCGCCTCGGTTTCGGGATCAAGTTCATTTTTTTTTGCCATGATGTGTCTTTCTTGCAATTCCAGCAAATCGCTGCATAGCCAGCATTTTAACTTGCCAGCCTGTTTGAGGTGTTACCAGTTGGTTACCGTATGTGTCACATTATTAATGTATAACGCGGCTGAAGGTGATTTGGGTGACATGGTGAGCAAAAATTTAAGACCGGAAAGCTCAACACAGAGGCACGGAGACACAGAGGGGCACAGAGAAAAGCGCATTCTTAATTCGATTCTCAATGTTGCACTTTTTAGCGCAAAACGTCTTTGAAAATCAGGACAAGTACTCAAAGATTTTCTCCTTGCCCCTCTGTGCCCCCTCAGTGTCTCTGTGTTGAAAAGGTCTTGCAGTCAAAAACTACCCGCAAATTGATAACGCTTACCCGGATGCCACATGGTGACGCTGGTGGCGATCATGCCTTGTGAGCGGGTTTTTCTGTGCAGGACCAGGCAGGCTTCTTTGGCCGGGATATGCAGCATGTCGGCGATCAGTCTGGTGGGTAGCACGGCTTCGATGCGGTAATCAACGCCTTGCAGCGGGGCGACAGCGACCAGGTATTCATTCGGCGTCATGGTGCTGAAGTCTTGTTGCAGGTATTCCGGCGTCACGCTGGAATTGACCCAGCGGTCTTCCACCTGTATTGCCACTTCGTTTTCAAAATGGACGATGACAGAATGAAACAGCGGGTGCCCGGCCTTGACCTGGAATTCTGCGGCCAGCAATTCGGTCGCGGCTTCCGCCTTCAGCTCATGCAATTCACTACGGTGGGCATGGCCGCGAGAACGGATTTCTTCGGCGATACTTTTGATTTCCACCAGCGTGGCCTGGTATTTTTGTTGCGCCACATAGGTGCCGGAACCCTGTATGCGCGTCAGTATCTGCTCGCTGGTTAATTCACGGATGGCACGGTTGACTGTCATGCGTGACACCCCGAACTGGCCAGCCAGCGAGGTTTCCGCCGGAATGGCATCGCCTTCTTTCCATTTACCTGCCTGGATTTCCTTCAGCAGGGTATCTTTGATCACTTGAAAGGCTGGAATATCTGGCTTGCTGGGTTTCACAGGATGGGCGGCAATAGAAAAATGGCGAATGCTGCATTTTCTCATAGGCGGGCAGGGATGGCGAACATATCCACCGCCAGCGTTTATTTTTTTCGCGGCAAGGCAGAAAACTTGCCGGCGATATCCAGCTCGCGAAAGCGTTTGACGATGAAATCGACAAACAGCCGGGTCTTGGCAGGCATCAGTTTACTGCTGGCGTAGTACAGTGAAATCGGGCCGATATCCGCATGCCATGCTGGCAGCACGCGCACCAGCGTACCACTTTCCAGATATGGCAGCGCATGCAGTTTGGGTACCATGGCCACACCCATATCCAGCAGGGCAGCGCGGCACATGGCCTCAGGATCATCCATGATGACGCGTGTCTTTAATTCCATCGCTGCTTCTTCGCCTGCTGCATTGCGTAAGGTCCATGATCGCAGCCGGCCGCTTTGTGGTGAACGCCGGATGATGCCATCCAGTGCCGCCAGATCGGTAGGGCTTACCGGCACCTTGTGGGCAGCCAGGTAAGCTGGGGAGGCAACCGGTATCACGTGGGCGCGCGCGATTTCACGTGCAATCACGCCCGGCACCAGTTCTATGCCGCCACCGATGGCGACATCAAAGCCTTCGGCGATCAGGTCTACGCTGCGGTTGTCAAAATGCAGGTCGGGGATGACGTCCGGGTAAGTGGTGACGAAATCATTCACCGCCGGCAAGACGTAATCCCGCCCAAAGGCCAGTGCCAGGCTGATCTTCAATACGCCGGCAGGTTTGCCTGCGACATTTTCAACGTTTGCCAGGGCTGCCTGTATGCTGTCCAGCCCAACCCTGATCTGGGCCAGGAATACTTCCCCCGCTTCTGTCAGCACCAGGCTGCGCGTGCTGCGCTGGAACAGCCGTATCCCCAGTCGTGACTCCAGCTTGGCGACGTTTTTGCTGACCGCCGCCGGCGTCAGCCCCAGATTGCGCGCTGCCTGCGAAAAGCTGCCTGCTTCGGCACTGCGGACGAATGATTCGATGCTTGAGAGCGTTTCCATGATTGTCCTGTTTATCTTCAACCTTTGGTTGAAAGTGATGTAATGGATTATGGACTACCTGTAATTACTTTAAAAGCACAAAATAGCTTCATCCAATCACGGATTGAACAGAAACTCATTAATACCTTTCATTGAAATTGAATTGAAACTACACAGGAGAACGACATGACACAAATTTTGAACACACAAGCAAACACAACATTGAACGGCAAAGTGGCCCTGGTTACCGGCGGTTCACGTGGTATTGGTGCCGCCATCGCACAAAAACTGGCACGTGACGGCGCCGCAGTGGCAATTACCTATGCCAGCAGTGGTGATCAGGCAGAGCAGGTTGTGGCCAGCATTCGTGCTGCCGGTGGCAAGGCCCTGGCGATACGCGCCGATGCCCAGGATGCTGATGCCGTCAGGCAGGCAGTCAACACCGCAGCAGCAGCCTTGGGCGGGCTGGACATACTTGTCAACAACGCAGGGGCAGCCGTGTTTGGCAGCATTGACGACTTCAGCATGGCCGACTACCAGCGCCTGCTTGCCGTCAACGTGACCGCAGTGTTTGTCGCTACGCAAGAAGCACAACGCCATATGAAAGAGGGTGGTCGCATCATCACCATAGGCAGCGTCAACAGTGATTTTGTACCTGTACCCGGCCTGTCTGTCTATGCGCTGACCAAGGGCGCGGTAGCATCCTTCACCCGTGGCCTGGCGCGCGACCTGGGCCCACGCGGCATCACTGTCAATAATGTGCAGCCCGGTCCGGTAGATACCGAAATGAACCCTGCCAACGGCCCCTTTGCCGACACCATGCGCACCTACATGGCAACCGGCAAATACGGTACCGGCGCACAAATCGCCAGCCTGGTAGCGTATCTGGCGAGTGAAGATGCGGCATTTATCACCGGTGCCAACCTGAAGGCGGATGGCGGCTTTGATGCTTGATGTTTGATGTTTGCTGGGGGGGGGCGGGGTATTACCTTTGAAAGGCTTGACTACAAAGGCAGTATCCACGCCTCCCACCCAGTATCAGGCTGTCCACCCAAGCGGCGATAAAACTGCCTGGCATTTTCATTGCCAGGCAATACATCCCATTTCAAACGACCGCAGCCACGCGATCTGGCATGGGTCAGCACAGCCTGCATCAATGCCTTGCCCACGCCCAGACTCCGGGCGCTGGGGCAGACATATAGTTCCTTGAGACGACAGTCGGGGCGCAAATCATAGGTGAAGGCTATTTCTACCAGCACCGCATAGCCCAGCAAGGCACCATCTGCCGGCTCTGCCAGCAGGGCGTGGAATTGGGCTGGCTCATGGTCCCATTTACGGTCCAGACCACGTCCCAGCAAGTCTTGCTCTTGCACGCGAAAGTCTGGCAGATAGCCTTCAAATTTTGCTAGCTCGCGCATCATTGCCAGCAAGGCCGTGGCATCAGCCGCCTTTGCATAACGCACCGGAATGTCTGTCGACATGCGCTATGCCAGCTCTGTCACTTCAGTCGTCAGGCTGAAGCCTTCATCCAGCCATCCGGTAATGCCGCCTATCATGATTTTGACCGGGCGGCCCAGTTGTGCCAGCTTGATTGCGGCCCGTGTCGCGCCATTGCAGTGTGGGCCAGCGCAGTAAGTCACAAACAGGGTATCTGCCGGATAACTGGCCAGTTTGGAGGCGATGATTTTGCCCCGTAGCAGGTTGATGGCGCCAGGCACATGGCCTTTTGCATAGGATTCTGGGCTACGTACATCGAGCAGCACGAAATCAGCCTTGCCTTCGGACATGGCATGGTGGGTATCCCAGCAATCGGTTTCGAAACGCAGCGAATCAGAAAAATGGGTGATGGCTTCTGCACTGCCGGCAGCAGCAATTTCAGTAACGACGGACATGGGGTTTGCCTTTCATGGTGTGGTTGACGATGTGCTCATTGTCGGCTTGCTGGCTGGCCGCGCATAGTGGCGTTAACGGCATAGGGCGGTAAGATCGCGCCAATTTTGCAGGTGTCGAAAAATATTTATGCCTCCATAAATATTCGCTTGCAAAAGTTGTATATACAACTTAAACTTTCCCTCAATGATTCAAATCTGATCCGGTTTTACTGGGTGGTTTTATTTTGGGTTTTATTCCATATAGCCGGGTTTCTATATTGCATTTGTTGATGGAGAGAGACATGAACAACGATCCTCGCTGGGATGCCAGCCGCGAAATTCACGCCCCGCACGGCGCAGAAAAAACTTGCAAGACCTGGGTGGCTGAAGCGGCCTACCGCATGATTCAGAATAATCTGGACCCTGCCGTCGCCGAAAACCCCAAGCACCTGGTGGTGTATGGCGGCATAGGCCGTGCAGCGCGCAACTGGGAATGCTATGACCAGATACTGGCGTCGCTGAAGGAGTTGAACGAAGATGAAACCCTGCTCATACAGTCCGGCAAGCCGGTAGGCGTCTTCAAGACGCATGAAGATGCGCCGCGTGTACTGATCGCCAATTCCAACCTGGTGCCCAAATGGGCCAACTGGGAACATTTCAACGAACTCGACCGCAAGGGCCTGTTCATGTATGGGCAGATGACTGCCGGCAGCTGGATCTATATCGGCACCCAGGGTATCGTCCAGGGTACCTATGAAACCTTTGCCGAAGCAGGGCGTCAGCATTTCAACGGTGACTGGGGCGGACGCTGGATTCTGACAGCCGGCCTGGGTGGTATGGGCGGCGCGCAGCCTTTGGCGGCCAGCTTTGCCGGTGCCGTATCGCTGAATATAGAATGCCAGCAATCGAGTATTGATTTCCGTCTGCGTACCCGTTATGTCGACAAGCAGGCCAAAGATCTTGATGATGCACTGGCACTCATCAAACACCATTGTGACCGCAAAGAAGCGATATCCATCGCCTTGCTCGGCAATGCCGCAGAAGTTTTGCCAGAACTGGTTAAACGCGCAAAAGCCGGGGGCATGAAACCTGATCTGGTAACAGATCAAACTTCTGCCCATGACCTGATCAATGGCTACCTGCCCATAGGCTGGACTGTCGCACAATGGAAGGCTGCACAACAAGACGTAAGCCTGCATGCCAAACTGACTGCCGACGCTGCGCAAGCCTGCGCCGTGCATGTACAAGCCATGCTGGATTTTCATGCCATGGGCATACCGACCGTCGATTACGGCAATAATATCCGCCAGGTGGCATTTGATACTGGCGTCAAGAATGCTTTTGATTTCCCTGGCTTTGTACCAGCGTATATCCGCCCACTGTTCTGCGACGGTAAAGGCCCATTCCGCTGGGTCGCCTTGTCTGGCGACCCGGAAGATATCCGCAAGACCGATGCCAAAATCAAGGAATTGTTCCCGCACAATAAGGGTGTGCACAAATGGCTGGACATGGCGAGCGAACGCATTGCCTTCCAGGGTTTGCCGGCACGTATTTGCTGGCTGGGTCTGGGGGAGCGTCATATCGCTGGCCTGGCCTTCAATGAAATGGTCAAAAATGGCGAACTGAAAGCACCGATTGTTATTGGTCGTGATCATCTGGACACAGGTTCAGTCGCCAGCCCCAATCGCGAAACCGAAGGCATGCGCGATGGCACCGATGCCGTATCCGACTGGCCTTTGCTGAACGCCTTGCTGAACACGGCAGGTGGCGCCAGCTGGGTATCACTGCATCATGGCGGTGGCGTAGGCATGGGTTATTCTCAGCATTCTGGTATGGTCATCGTTGCAGATGGCACGGATGCAGCGGCAAAACGCCTGGCGCGTGTACTGGTGAATGACTGCGGCTCTGGCGTCATGCGGCATGCCGATGCTGGGTATGAGCAGGCCGTTGCCTGTGCCGAGCGTGAGGGCTTGAAGTTGCCTATGATTAAGGGTACTGGCAGGTAAGTCGATTTTATTTATCGCGATAATAGTAATTTATTTTCATATTCCCTCCCCTTCAAGGGGAGAGCCAGGGAGGGGATGGGTTTCGGTTGATCATTACAAGTCTGAATTGCTGAAGAAACCCATCCCCATCCCAACCTTCCCCTTGAAGGGGAAGGAGTAGATTGCCCCACGAATCTGCCCGCACAAATTATTAAAGTATTCAGGAAAAAACCATGAGCACCCATTTTGAAATCCAACCCGGCCAATTCAGTCTGACTGACCTGCGTGCCATCTGGACCAAAGCCCAGCCTTTGAAGCTGGCGGACAGCGCCTACGCAGCCATCAATGCATCCTCCGCCACCATCGATAAAATCGTGGCGAAGGGCGATGCCGCCTATGGCATCAACACCGGTTTTGGCAAACTGGCCAAGACCCGTATTCCGGATGAACAACTGGAACTCTTGCAGCGCAATCTCATCCTTTCACATTCCGTCGGTTCTGGTGAACTGATTGCTGATGAAGTCGTGCGGCTGATACTGGCGATGAAAATCGGTAGCCTGGCACGTGGCTATTCAGGCATACGTGCATCAGTCATAGACAGCATGATCGCCATGTATAACGCAGGCATCATGCCGACCATCCCGGTCAAGGGGTCGGTCGGTGCATCTGGTGATCTGGCGCCCTTGTCGCATATGACCCTGGCTTTGCTGGGGGAAGGCGATGCCCGTGTTAACGGCAAACTGATACCCGCCAAAGAAGCGCTGGCCGCAGCGGGCATCCAGCCCGTGGTGCTGGCCGCCAAGGAAGGTCTGGCACTCATCAACGGTACACAGGTGTCGAATGCACTGGCCCTGAATGGTCTGTTTTTGGCAGAACGCCTGCTGGAAGCGGCCACCATTACCGGTGCCTTGTCGGTCGATGCGGCTAAGGGTAGCGATGCGCCATTTGATCCGCGTATCCATGCCAGTCGTGGTCAGCCTGGCCAGATTGCCACCGCCCAGATTTATCGCAGTCTGCTGGAGGGCAGTGAAATCCGCCGTTCCCACCTTGTCAATGATGAACGCGTACAAGACCCGTATTGTCTGCGCTGCCAGCCACAAGTCATGGGTGCCTGCCTCGACATCATCAATAATGCAGCCCGTACCTTGCTGATCGAAGCCAATGCGGTTACTGATAACCCGCTGGTGTTTGTTGAAACCGGTGAAGTCATTTCTGGCGGTAACTTCCATGCAGAGCCTGTGGCTTTTGCGGCAGATACTCTGGCGCTGGCGATTGCAGAAATCGGCTCTATTTCCGAGCGCCGCATTGCCTTGTTGATAGATGCCTCGATTTCTGGCTTGCCACCTTTCCTGGTGCCTTCGTCAGGCTTGAATTCCGGCTTCATGATTGCCCATGTGACGGCAGCGGCACTGGCGTCCGAAAATAAGTCGCATGCTCATCCTTCCAGTGTGGACACCATACCGACATCGGCCAACCAGGAAGACCATGTCAGCATGGCCACCTTTGGTGCCCGCCGCCTGCATGAAATGGCGCACAATACCGCCACCATCGTCGGCATAGAATTACTGGCAGCGGCTCAGGGTATAGATTTTCATGCACCCTTGCAAACCTCGGGTATGCTGAAGCAGGTACACCAGCTGTTGCGTGACAAGGTGGCTTTCTATGACAAAGACCGTTTCTTTGCGCCGGATATCGAAGCTGCGAAAACACTGGTGGTAGAGGGGCAATTGAGCGCACAATGTCAGAAGTTGTATCAGAATCTATACTTATTTTGAGTTTGTATTTGAGCCTCTATTTGGCTTGAAATAAGATAGTGGCTTCTTCAGTTTGAAGAGGCCACTCTGTGCATTCTATGTGTCGCGCCACCAATTTGCCTCACCATGTTTGAAAACTATGCGTAAGTGGACAAGACAGGATTATCAGACCATGCCATGGAAAAATGGCGGTGGCAGCACGACTGAGCTGGCGATTTTTCCGTCTGGTGCCAGCCTGGATCATTTTGTCTGGCGCTTGAGTACGGCTGAAGTCAGCAGCAATGGCCCGTTTTCGCATTTCAGCCAGATTGACCGGACCCTGGCGATACTGTCAGGCGATGGCCTGATTTTGCATGGTGATAGCGAGCAAAGCCATGGCAGCAGCATATTCCTTAAAAAAGACAGCCTGCCGCATCAGTTTCGTGGCGAAACCCCGATCAATGCCGAGCTCTTGCATGGCACTGTGCTGGATTTGAACATGATGACGCGGCGTGATGTCTGCACCCACCACATGCAAAGACTGGAAGCCGGTAGTCATTTCATCGAAGCCAATGATGCCCAGCAGCTCTTGCTGTTTTGTGCAGAGGGCAGTGCCCGTCTGTCCACGGGTGAAGTCTTGCAAACCTATGATTGCTGCCTGTTTGATGAAGAGCATGAACACGGCGGCATACGCCTGAACCTGCATGCTGGTGAAGGGGCAGAGCTGTATCTGATGCGTATACAATTTCTGAATATGGGTGACAGCTGATGGCGCAAATAGAAGCATCCTGGGACAGTTTGTGGATCAATGTGCACCTGGCCTGCATGACTGATGGCTATGCAGAAATCAAAAATGCAGCCATTGCCGTCAAGGATGGCAGGATCGCCTGGCTGGGTGTGCAGGCTGAACTGCCAGCCGGTTATGCCAAGACCAAAACCCATGACGGCAAAGGCTGCTGGCTGACCCCCGGTCTGATTGATTGCCATACCCATCTGGTCTACGCAGGCAATCGCAGCAATGAATTTGAAGCACGCCTGAACGGTGTCGCCTATGAAGACATCGCCAGGCAGGGCGGCGGCATCAATGCCACCGTGCGCGCCACCCGTGCCGCAACCGAAGATGAATTGCTGGCGGCCAGCCTGCCACGCCTGCATGCCATGCTGGCCGAAGGCGTCACCACGCTGGAAATCAAATCTGGCTATGGGCTGGATCTTGAAACCGAGGCACGCATACTGCGTGTGGCCAGACGCATAGGGCGTGAATTTCCGGTACGTGTCAAAACCACCTTTTTAGGTGCACATGCCTTGCCGCCAGAATATGCAGGCAGGGCCGACGATTACATCGACCTGGTATGTGCACAGATGTTGCCGGCCCTGATGGCCGAGGGCCTGGTCGATGCCGTTGATGTGTTTTGCGAAAAAATAGGTTTCACACCAGCCCAGACTGAACGCGTGTTCCAGGCGGCACAGGTACTGGGCCTGCCAGTCAAACTGCATGCCGAGCAATTGTCTGATCAGGGCGGGGCAGCCTTGACAGCAAAGTACCAGGGCCTGTCTGCCGATCATCTCGAATACCTGTCGGATGAGGGTATTGCCGCCATGGCCGCGAGTGGCACGGTGGCTGTGCTCTTGCCAGGGGCGTTTTATTTCTTGCGCGAGACCAAATATCCGCCATTGACTGCATTACGTGCGGCTGCTGTGCCCATTGCGCTGGCAACGGATTGCAATCCCGGTACTTCCCCCATGACTTCATTGTTGCTAACCATGAATATGGCATGCACCCTGTTTCGCATGACCCCGCTGGAAGCCTTGCAGGGCGTGACCTGTCATGCCGCCCGTGCGTTAGGTGCAAGTACAGAAACTGGCAGCCTGGAAGTGGGCAAGGCAGCTGACTTTGCCTTGTGGGCCATCGCCAGACCGGCCGATCTGGCCTACCACATCGCAGGTAATCCCTCACAGGCCAAGGTTTTTGCTGGCATGGTGTGTTAGAACCTGTTCATGATCTTACTGCGCGAGCGTGATCAAGGCTCATGCGCTGCTCAAAATGCTCATGTACCAGAGTACATTCCGCTATTTGCGCTGCTCTTCGCCCCGCTGATCCCGTTGACGCGGGCTCGCTACAGATCGTGAACAGGTTCTTAGAATTTTCTTTGTTGATTGACATTCTTTAACCCCGTTCAGACGGGGTTTTCTCTTGCTTCCCTGTCTATCGTTGCCAGTGGCGACTATAATGTTGTTCAGGTAGACACAAGTAAAGAATTGATCATGACAACAGTAAAGCAAAAAATCACGGACGCGTATCAACGCTGGCACCTGCGCCGTTGGGCAATGGGTTTCCTTGGTTTGCTGTTATTGCTGGTGGTGTTGAGCTGGGCCTTCCTTCCTGGCCTGGTCAAACGCATTGCTACCGAAGAAGTACAGCAGCAGATAGGTCGCAAGCTGGAGATGACCGATATCCGCTTTTCACCTTTCCGCCTGGCGCTGACGATAGAGGGCCTGAGCCTGTATGAAGCCGACCAGCGCACCCCCGCAGTCAAAGTCAAAGAACTGGTGCTGAACCTGTCCCTGGCATCCCTGTTCCGTCAGGCGCTGATTGTTGATGAGGTCAGGGTCACCGAACCGTATGTACATATTATCCGCACTGCGGGGGAAGGCTATGGACGGTATAACTTCAGCGATATCCTGGACAAAATTGCAGCCATGCCCAAGAGCGATTCCCAGGCACGCTTTTCACTGGCCAACCTGCAGGTGGCAGACGGCAAGATAGATATCGACGACAAGGTCGTCAAGGAACAATTCAAGGTTGAAGCGCTACAGATTGGCGTGCCCTTTGTGTCCAATTTCCCGAATCAGGTGGAAAGCTTTGTCGAACCCATGCTGTCAGCCAAAGTGAATGGATCGAATTTTGTCCTGAAGGGCAGGGCCAAGCCATTTACCAGCAGCCTGGATACTTCACTGGCGATAGACCTGGATAAACTGGACCTGACCCAATATCTGCCGTATGTGCCGGTAGCGCTGCCGGTACAAATCCAGAGCGCAAAATTGTCGACCAAACTGGATCTGATTTTCAGCCGCAAGAATGCCCACCCCGAATTATTACTTGCAGGGGATGTGCATCTGGATGAGCTACATGTCAATGACAAGTCAGATGCACCTTTGCTGAAACTGGCCAGCCTGCATGCACAAATCAAGCAAGTCAATGTCATGACGGCCGCAGCCAGTATCAGCAAGCTGGAATTGTCAGCACCTGAAATCTGGCTGGATATCAATCAGCAGGGCCAGTTGAACTGGGCCAGCCTGGCGACTCCGGCTAATGCCAACACCCCAGCCACCCCGGTCACCCCAGCCAAAGACAGCAAATCAAGTAACAAGAGTGCCGTAGCGCCAGTGGTGGCTGCTGTTTCAGCATCGTACACAGCCGTGAGCGCAACAAAGCCGGTCGCTGCCGTGCAGCAATTGGCAGAACTGCAGTTGTCAAAAGGGATGTTGCATTTCCGTGATGCCAGGCACGCCAATCCTGCACAGACCGTCAATCTGAAAGACATCAGCCTGACAGCGCGTGGTTTGTCGTCTGCAACTGACGCCAAGGCTGCCGTGTTCAAGTTTGCACTCAACGGCGAAAATGATGAAAGCCTGAAACTGGAAGGCGAGATGCAGCCGCTGATTGGCACGGCAAAAGCACAACTGGCTTTAAGTGCATGGTCCTTGGCTACTTATCAGCCTTTGCTGAGCAATTATTTACTCGCGAGCGTCAGCGGTAAATTTGATGTGAATGCGCAATTGCAAGTGCAAAAAGGCCTGGTGCAAGTCGATGATCTGGGTATGAAACTCAGCCAGTTCGCCATCAAACCCAAGTCTGCCGACGATGGCAGTTTCAACCTGAAAGCATTGACGGTAGATAAACTGACCCTGAACATGGAAAGCAAGCAAGTCAATATAGGCAGCGTACTGTTCGACGGCCTGGTGACGGATGTGCGACGGGACGAGCAAGCCGTATTGAATCTGAAGAAATGGCTGAAATCCAGCGCTGGTAGTAGCAGTATCAGCAGCAGTGCCAGTGGTACTAGTAATAGTAGTGCCAGCGTCACCCCAACTGCACCTCTAGCAGCAGATAGTGCTACAGCCAGCAAGGCTGGCACGACAGCTGCGGCCGTCTGGAAAGTTAATCTTGCCAGCCTGGATTTCAAGGACAGTGCTGTCAGCTTCAACGATAAATTCATGTCGCCAGAAGTAAAGATAAAACTGGATGCCTTTAATCTGCATGCAGAAAAACTCAGCAGTGACATGTCGCAGCCGGTCAAATTGAATCTGGTGACGAATATAGGGAAAAAATCCAGGCTCAGTCTGGATGCGACAGCCTCCGCCCAGTTGAAAAATATCACAATGAATCTGGATGCCCAGGGCTTGCCGGTATCCGCCTTGTTCCCTTATGTATCGCCGTATGTGAATGCGGCGCTGACACGTGGGCGTGCAGATATCAAAGGCAAACTGAATCTGAATAATGTGCTCGACAATAGCAGGCAGATCAATTACGAAGGCATGCTGGCGCTGAATGATTTCCACCTGCTGGAAAATGGTGCCGATGAAGATTTCCTCGAATGGAAAAATATCGCTATGGAAGGCATCAGCGCCCAGATCGGTGGCGACAAACAACTGGTGACCCTGAAAAAACTGGCACTCAATGATTTCTATGCACGTGCCATCCTGTCTGCCAAAGGCAAGCTGAATATCCAGACCATACTCAGCACCAAAAAGGCCGATGCGGAAGAGGGTGAGGCTGCCGTGTCAGCAGCGCCAACAACGCCCGTGGCACAAGCAGATGATGCCGCAGCCAAGCCCGTTACCAGCAAGACTGCCACCACGACGATTGTCACCGTACCTTTGCCAGCCAAGCCGGAAAAAGCCAATCCCGTCGTGATACGCATAGCCCAAACCACGCTAAAGGGCGGCAATGTCAACTTCACCGATAACTTCGTCAAGCCGAACTACAGCGCCAACCTGACCGGGGTTGCCGGTACCATTGGTGCAATTGCCTCTGACAATCCACAACCCGCCACGATAGAATTGACTGGCAAGGTGGATGATGATGCCCCGCTGGTGATTTCCGGCACCCTGAATCCGCTATCCAATCCTGTCTTCATGGATGTCAAAGCCAGCGCCAACGGGCTGGAACTGACCCGGCTGACACCGTATGCCGCCAAGTATGCTGGCTATGTCATCGAAAAAGGCAAGCTGTCCATGCAGGTGGCTTACCGCATAGAAAACCAGCAATTGCAGGCAGAAAATGACGTGCGCCTTGACCAGCTGACCTTTGGCGAACGGGTAGAAAGCCCAAGTGCGACCAAGTTGCCAGTCATGTTGGCAGTGGCCTTGTTGCGAGATAACCAGGGCCGCATTGCCATCAACCTGCCGATCACCGGCTCTTTGTCTGACCCACAGTTTTCCGTCGGCGGGATTATCTTCAAGGTATTTGTCAACATCATCACCAAGGCCGTGACATCGCCGTTTGCCTTGCTGGGTTCGATGTTTGGTGGCGGCGAAGAACTGGCCTATACCGAATTTTTACCCGGTCAAACCAGCTTGACGCCTGCTGCTACTGCCAAGCTCGACAATCTGGCCAAGGCACTCAAAAACCGTAGCGGCCTGAAGCTGGACATCATAGGCCGTGTCGAACCGGCAACGGATTCGGATGGCATACGCCAGATCTTGTTACTGCAAAAAATGCGTGAACTGAAATGGAAAGACGTGCACCAGAAAGACCGTACCGTCAAGAAAGACGATATCGTCATCACGGATGCAGAAAAAGCCAGGTATGTAGAAGAAGTCTATCAGGCAGAAAAATTCACCAAGCCACGCAATGCCATCGGCATGGCCAAGACCCTGCCAACCGCAGAAGCTGAAAAAATGATACTCGCCAACACCCAGGTCACCCCGGATGCCTTGCGCAGCCTGGCACAGAAACGGGCCGATGCCGTGCGTGATTATCTGGAAGATGTATCAGGTGTCGAGCGTGAAAGGCTGTTCCTGATCGCCCCTAAACTGAACGCCGATGGCATCAAGGACAAGGGTAGTCCGAACCGGGTGGATTTTAGTTTGAAGTAACTTGCACTTGCAGCAACGCGGGAGCGCTGTTGATAGTCATTGCCCCCGCTGCACGCCAGTCACCGCGCTACACGCTTGTACGACCCTTCCTTATTCCAGACTGGCAACGCGGCATCGTTAGCAACTGCATAGCCCAGATTTAAGGTAAATTGCGCCTGTTGTACCATGCCGCTTAAATCCCATGCTGGGTTGTAACGGTCGCGCGGGGTATGGTAGTCTTTTTTGAACGCTTTCATTTGTGCTGCTTCTTGTTCTGCATCATGATCGAAGGCAAATGATCCATCACCAGAAAATACGGCAGAACCCACATTAAATGCCGGCACACCCGCCCGCACAAAGTTGAAATGATCGGCGCGAAAGAAGGCACCCCCTAAATCAGGAACAGATGGTGCAATGCGTAAGCCCATTTTCTTTGCAACGGATGTGGCGCTGTTAAACAGGCTGCTGTGCTCACTGCCTGCTACGCCGATGTCCTGCGTTTTGCCGACAAAATTCATGCTGTCCAGATTGAGATCAGCCGCAGTTTTTGCCAGTGGCCATAAGGGATGTTGAACGTAAAATGCGCTGCCAAGCAAGCCCGGTTCTTCTGCAGCAGGCCATAAGAAAATCTGTGTGCGTTTCGCCGGGTGCGTCACCGCGGCCTGCGCCATGGCCAGCAAGGCAGCCGCACCGGAAGCATTATCCACTGCGCCATTCCAGATTTGGGCAGGTTTGCCGGGTTCTTGCACCATGCCCAGATGATCCCAGTGTGCGGAATACAGCACTGCCTGATCTTTCAGTTTTGCGTCCTTGCCAGGTACCATGCCGATGACGTTTTGCTGCTCCACTTTACGTACGGTGCTGCGCAAGCTGACGTGAATCCTTGCATCGATTGCGACAGGTTTAAATTCACGGGTTTCAGCCTGTGCACGCAAGGCATCCAAATCCTGTCCTGCCGCAGCGAACAAGGCTTTGGCACTATCTTCCTGTATCCAGCCTTCCAGTGCATTGCCGCTATTGTCGTTGTTGCCATGCTTGCCAAGACTAAAGCGTTCGTGGCTGAAAGATGTTTGTGGCACGTTCCAGGCATAGCTGGCTGACGGCGTCGTGTGAATCAATAGCACACCTGCCGCACCTTGCCGTGCGGCTTCTTCAAACTTGTAGGTCCAGCGGCCATAATAGGTGAGGGCCTTTCCGCCAAAACGGTTTGGCTCTACTGTGGTCGGCTGCGGGTCGTTGACCATCATGACCAGCAATTTGCCTTTCAGGTTGACGCCTTTGAAATCATCCCAGCGTTCTTCCGATGCGCGCACACCGTAGCCGACAAACACCAGCGGCGCATCGAAATCATTGTCGGCTTTGCCGTTGGACGAACCGTACACAATGTCAGCCCCCAGAACTGGCGAGAGTGTGCCCTTATTTGTTTCAAAACGAAGTTGACTGCTGCCAAGCGTTTGGCTACCGACCAGCGTCACAGTTTGGCGATAGCCATTTGCGCCCGGCATCTGCACCAGACCCATTGCTGCCGCTTGTGTTTCAAGATAGCGCACTGCAATATCACCGCCGCGTTGCCCGGTACCGCGTCCTTCCAACAAGTCGTCAGATAAAAATGCCAGATGCGCACGCAAGGGTGCTTCTTGTACTTGCTGCGCCTGAGCCGCATGGCTGGCAATAGCAAAATTCAAAACCATACTGGATATGGCGGTCAGCATGAGACGCATCAGAACTCCTATAAAATCGTTTAATTTGACGCCAGATCATATTACAAAGGCGGTGTTTTTTTAAACAACGGCATCAAGTCCCCACAAAAACAGGAAAACAGCTATTTTGTAGTACCAGTCATTTGGGCTTGCGCGCGATACAGATCATCAACATGCCCAAAAAGCGATGCTGCTGTTTATTTACTGCTTACCTTGCGGCAATCATAATTTTGATTGCTTGGCGAACATGTGAATAATTATTTCAAAAAATACATTTATTTTGGAAACAAAAAGAAGGATTTAAGCCCTGACTTGTTGCCGATGGCTCGTTGAATGATGATTATCCTGATAATGAACAGGATTTATTGTTGTTTTGCGAGTAATCTTGATTTATCCTGAGACCATCCGTTTTACCTATCGCAATAAGGAGTAACAATGACCTCTGCAACGCTCGCCAA
Organism: Undibacterium sp. Ji49W; assembly: GCF_049340205.1. Taxonomy (NCBI): domain Bacteria; kingdom Pseudomonadati; phylum Pseudomonadota; class Betaproteobacteria; order Burkholderiales; family Oxalobacteraceae; genus Undibacterium; species Undibacterium sp. Ji49W. The sequence continues at coordinate 178,794 of NZ_JBMPOW010000007.1, forward strand.
TATTCTGTATGTGGAAGACGATGCTGACATACAAACCGTGGCCCAGATAGCGCTTGAGGTTGTTGGTGGTTTCAGTCTGAAAACCTGTAGCTCTGGTGCACAGGCCATCACTGAAGTCAGTGGTGGATTCGTACCAGACCTGCTGTTGCTGGATGTCATGATGCCGAACATGGATGGCCCGACCACGCTGGCTGAATTGCGTAAATTGCCGGGCACCCAGACCACGCCTGTGATTTTCATGACCGCCAAAGTACAATCCACCGAGATGGAATTTTATAAGTCCCTGGGTGCCATAGGCGTGATTGCCAAACCGTTTGACCCCATGGAACTATCGACGCAGGTGCGTAAGTTATGGCAGGAGAAGCCGTAGATGTCAGACAAAAATGATAGCCTGCAAGAAAAACTGCGTGCCCTTGAAGCCGTTTTTTTGCAGAAACTACCGTCAAAAATACAGGAAATCCTGAGCACCTTGCAGGCAGTCCAAGACCGCCCGGATGACAAGGAAGCCATGATCGTCCTGCACCGGCACTTGCATACCATGGCGGGTTCCGCCGGGACGTTCGGTTTTGCCGAAATCGGTTCGCAAGCGCGGGTTTTTGAATCCGTACTGAAGCCGCATCTGGAAGGCAAGCCATGGACTGTGGAAGAGCTGAACGCCTATTCCACCGACATGAATAAGTATTTTGACTATGCCCTGAAGCATGACACCACCCCAGTGAATGGCGTGGCCGAGAGCGTGCAGGAAGAAGACCGGCATGTCAGCGACCCCCACCTGATTTACCTGGTGGATGAAGACGAAGCGCAAAATCAGGAAATTACTGATCAGCTTGAACACTTCGGCTATGAAGTCGTGCGCATGAACCATCTGCGGGCATTGGCTGCGGCAGTGGCCACCAGACGCCCGCATGTGATTGTGATTGAACTCAGTTTCCCTGAAGGCAAGGTTGCTGGCGCAGAAGAAATCGCCCGCATCAAACAGATAGAACGCTTCCGCATTCCTACCGTGTTCGTTTCGCGTTCCAGCAGTTTTGATTCGCGTTTGCTCGCAGTGCGTGCCAGCGGTGATGGTTATTTTACCAAACCGGTCGATGTGGTAGCTCTGACCGAGCGCATAGAAGGCATTTTGCAGCTCAATGAAAACAAGAGTTATCGCGTGCTCATCATTGATGATGATGCCGTTACCTCGAAATTTTACGGTGCGATTCTGCGTGATGCCGGCATGAATGTGTATCTGCTGAATGACCCTACCCAGCTATTGACGGTGATGACTGATTTTCGTCCCGAACTGGTGTTGATGGATGTCTATATGCCGGTCTGTAACGGGGTTGAACTGTCACGCATGATACGCCAGGACAATTCCTATGTTGATGTCCCTATCGTGTTTTTGTCCAGCGAAGCTGATCGTACCAAGCAACTGGATGCCGTACGTGCCGGTGCCGATGATTTCATCACCAAGCCGGTCGCACCAGAATATCTGAAATCATCACTGTCCAGCCGTGCAGAGCGCTATCGTTCCCTGCGTGCCCTGATCATGCGCGATGGTTTGACTGGTCTCTACAATCATACTGCCATCAAGGAACAACTGGCCGCCGAGATATCGCAAGCCGGTCGCAATGGCGCACCATTGGCGCTGGCGATGATAGACCTTGATCACTTCAAGGAAATTAATGATACCTATGGCCATCCAGCCGGTGACCAGGTTTTGCGCACGCTGGCACGCCTGCTGCGGCAGCGCCTGCGCCGCAGCGATATCGTCGGACGTTACGGAGGCGAAGAATTTGCCGTGATCTTCCCGGACACCACTGCGACCATGGCGCGCAAGGTACTGGACCAGGTAAGGGTCGCATTTACCAAGATACAGCAGCATTGTGAAAACGGTCATTTCGGAGTCAGTTTTTCAGGTGGCGTGGCTGATCTGGAATCAAGCACTGACGCCGACGAATTGATTGATGCCGCCGATGCCGCCATGTATGTATCCAAGCAAAGTGGCCGTAATCGCATCAGCATGGCTTAAGTCTTTGCCGCTGAATAAAACGGGCTACCATCGCGGTAGCCCGTTTTAGTATGAAATGTGCGTGCAATAGCATTTAATATTTGTTTCTTCTGCTTACATATTAAAAAAGCAAGTGCAGTCCACGTCAGTGTACACTGGAGCATCTTTATCGTTGTCCAGGTTGATCAGTGTTTTCCAATTTTCTTGCCGGCAATCCTACCGTAGGTGCCATGTTGATGCTGTACCTGTTGCTGGCTTTCGCGAGTGTAGGCGTCGGCAGACATAGCGCGCCCCAGAGCCAGTTGCGTAAGCAGGTGAATGCCTGGTGGTTTATTTTCCCGGTAGTCAGCCTGAGTCTGTTTTTATATCCCGTTGGCCCTTTGCTGATGGCCCTGCTGATCGTGGTGCTGGCGGTGCGTGAATTATCGCTGCACTATACTGGGCCACGCTGGCGCTTCCTGCTATCTTGCCTGGTGCTGGTGTTGCTGCAAGTGGGCCTGCAATATGTTAATGTATTTGATGCCCGTCTGATTTTGCCCGCCTTGTTATGCCTGCAAGCCTTGCAGTTCTTCATCTGGCGGCAGCGCAATCAATTGTTGCTGATGCTGTTTCTGCTGCTGTGCTATGGCCTTAGCTTCATGCTGAATTTATTGACTTTGCCATTTTCAAATGAAGTCCGGCTGGCCTGGTTTTTTTATCTGTTTGTCGTCACTGCCCTGAATGATATCGCGCAGTTCGTCAGTGGAAAAATATTTGGCAAGCAGACCATCGCCCCCACCATCAGCCCGAATAAAACCCTGCAAGGCTTAATAGGTGGTGTGGTGGTGTCCATGCTGGTATCGACCGGCCTGGGCAGTTACCTGCATCTGGCGACCCCCTTATATTTACTGTTGATGGGCATCTTGCTGTCGGTTGGCGGTTTTGCCGGTGACCTGATTTTTTCAGCAGCCAAACGCTATCTGAAGATCAAGGATTTCTCTGAACTGATACCAGGCCATGGCGGCATACTGGACCGGGTAGATAGCCTGGTACTGACTGCGCCATTGCTATATCTGGGCTTGCTGTTTTAAAAAACCAGCACTTACAAAAAATTATAGCTAATGAAGGACAAGGCATGACAACACAACTACAAACCAAATGGCTATGCAGTGAATCCGGCTTTGATAGCCAAAGCAGCCGCGGCGGCCACGATGGTCACGATGGCACGCGTTTGTTTTATCGTATCTGGAAGCCCCTGGCGATTCCCGCAGAGCAGTCACAAAAACCACAGAAAGCACTGATATTTTTACACCGTGGCCATGAGCATTCTGGCCGCATAGGCCCGCTGGTTGAACAGTTTGGTTTTGTGAATGACTGGGCCTTTGCCTGGGATGCACGTGGCCATGGCAATTCGCCGGGCGAGCGCGGTGATGCGCCTGATTTTCAAACCATGGTGCGTGATTTTGACAATTTCATTAATCACATCAGCAGCAACTATGGCATCGCCAAAGAAAACATGCTTATCGTCGCCAACAGTGTGGGTGCGGTAATCGCTGCAACATGGCTGCATGATTATGCCCCGCGTGTGCGTGGTGTGGTCATGGCGGCAGCGGCATTTGACATCAACCTGTATGTGCCGCTGGCAAAGCCTGCACTGCGTTTTGCCACATGCTTCAAGCCGGATCTGTTTGTTACCAGCTACATACGTTCGTCCATGCTCACCCATTCGGCAGAGCAGGCAAAAGCTTATGATGCTGACCCGCTGATCACCAAGAATATTTCTGCCCGTGTCTTGCTGGATTTGGCCGATACTGCCAAGCGCGTGGTACAGGATGCACAGGCGATCGATGCACCGGTACTGATGCTGGTTGCGGACAAGGACTATGTCGTCAAACAAGCACCGCAAAAGCAGTTTTATGACCGTATTTCTTCGGCGCTGAAGCGCTATGTAGTAATAAAAAATTGCCACCATGCGATTTTTTACGAGAGCGACGCTCAGGTGCAGCAAGCCACACAGGAAGCCAGGGATTTTATCGTCGCATGTTATGCACGTGATTTACCACCTTTGCAGCAATACTTTAAAGCTGATACACAAAGCCAGAGTGCACAGCAATACCTGGCGCTACAGCAGGGCAAGCTGGGTGGTGCACTGGAAAATGCTTTTTATGGCCTGCAAAAGTTCATGCTGAGCCATCTGGGCAAGCTCAGCAATGGCATGACTATTGGCCTGCAACATGGTTTTGATTCTGGCGCATCGCTCGATTATGTCTATCGCAACCAGGCCGGTGGACGCCTGCTGATAGGCGGCATGATAGACCGAGGCTATCTTGATGCCATCGGTTGGCGCGGCATACGTCAGCGCAAAATGCAGATGCAGCAGACATTATCTGATCTGATACAGCAATGCCCGGCAGACCAGCCTGTGCGGATACTTGATATTGCTGCCGGTGGCGGCCGCTATGTGCTGGAAACTATCAAGCGCTTTCAGAACCGTGATATAGAAATCAGCCTGCGGGATTTTGACCAGGCCAATATGGATCAGGCGCGCCAACTGGCGGAACGTCTGCAATTGAAAAACAAGATCAGCTATCAATGTCGCGACGCCTTTGCCGGTACCAGCTATCCGGCAGAAGAAGGGCCATATGACATCGTCATCGTATCTGGCCTGCATGAATTATTCAGCGACAATGTGCTGGTGCTGGCGTCATTGCGTGGCATACAGCAGCAATTGAAAATCGGTGGTCACCTGGTATATACCGGCCAGCCCTGGCATCCGCAACTGCTGATGATCGCCAAAACCCTGAATAATCACCGGGGCCAGTCGTGGCAGATGCGACCAAGGCCGCAGGCAGAAATGGATGCCCTGGTGGCCAGCATAGGTTGCCGCAAAGTGGCGACCAAGTTAGGTATTGCCGGGATATTCAGCGTGTCGGTGGCACAGCGGGATGCAGCAATGCCCGTTTTATCCGATTAAACAAAGTCCATAGCAAGAGCAGCAGGACGATGCCCAATACTGCATTCAGCCAGACAGCAGTCGGTTGAAAGGCGACCAGCAGGGCCAGCACACCAAAGGCAAAAGCGCGGTCGCTTTTGCCCATGGGGCCATCAAAGCGACGGGTTGACCCTGCCAGCAAAGCTGCCACGCCGGCAAATTCCACCAGCAGCGCCAGCATGGCAACAGCAATAAGCAGTGGCAGGTGGATGCCGCTTACCAGTGCAAAAGGCAGGACCAGAGCTGCATCCGACACTTGGTCAGCCACTTCATTCAGGATGGCACCAAAGGGCGTTTTTTGCTGCGTGAAATTGGCCAGCATGCCATCTATCGCATTCAGGGCCATACGCACAAACATGAATACCGGCAGGCACAACCACAGTCTTGCATCCTGTGGAAAGCATGCCAGCGCAATGCCATAGGCGATGGATAGCAACATCGCCAACACTGTGATCTGGTTTGGGGTGATCCGCCGTTTTGCCAGACCCTTCAGTACAGGTTGCAGCAGTTGCTGGAAACGGGGTTTCAGTTGGTAGATGGAAAAGCTCATTGTCTGCTCATTGCTTGCTTATTGCCTTATTAAGGTCCCTTGTGACATGTACAGTTTGGCCAGCACTATACATCGGCTGTAACCCATGGCGCAATGCAGGTAAACCGTCTTGCCACCCTCCATTTCCGCACGCATGTACTGCAATATCTCACGCACGGTATCAGGTTCGGTTGTCAGCAAGTCCATCAATGGAAAATACCGGTAAGTGTGGGCGCGCAATGCCCTGGTTTCGCTTAGTTCATTGGCCAGATCGATGATGCTGCAATCTGCCGGTAACTGGCTGGCTTCCACATTGCTGAGACGGCGGCCCACCCATAATTGTTCTGTCAGTTTAATGACTACCGGCTTGTGCCGCTCACGCCAGACAACCGCTTGCCAGGTCAGCCTGTAACCCAGCAGGTAAGGCGCATACATCAGCCATATCCACCACGGATGTTGTCCCTCACGTTTGTGCAGAAAATTGCGGTCACGCCGGAAATACGCGAGGCTGACCAGCAGCAGGCTGCACATCAGATACAAGGCCAGCGGCAAATGCCAGGCCAGTACACCGGTAGACAGTAAGGCACACGCCATGACCAGATAGTAAAAAGCGACATGCGGCTCTTTTTTTCGGGGAGTAATCATGGTGATGCAGAAAAATGCCAGCAAGGCACCACCCACCAGGTCCAGCGAATGGTGCTGATAAGTGAATAGGGTGGAAATTGCTGTCAGCGTCAGCCAACTGGCTAGCGCGACGCGCCCGGGAGTGGAACGTATATGCGTGTGTAGGGCTTGCCAGAATAGAATGCAATAGCTGACATGCAGCGATGGTAACTGGTTATACGGCTTGTCCATCAGCGTCAGCGACGCATACAGATAGGCACACCAGGACGACTCGATGACCGGTCTGGGCCAGCTGAATTGCAGCGGGTAGATCACAAACAGGATAGCCGCCACCACCGTTGCCAGCAACAGGCGCTGGCTGATGACGCGCAATTCATCCTGCGTCTTTACCATGAAAAACACCAGGCAAAAAAACACGCCCGAACTCAGGTAGGGCAGGATCATCCATTGCAAAAATGGAATGCTCGCCTCAAATGGCAAGGCGGCATGGCGCACTATGCCTTGCTGTTGAGCCAGCAAATTGGCAGTCAGGTAGCACAGTGCAAACGTCAAGGCATTCAGCAGCAAATGACGCAAGCGGTGTTGCACAGTTGCAGGTAGGGACGGCATTTAAGGTGCGAATAGTCTTAACAGTGTGCTATTTTAGCAGTATGAATCAAGTTAAAAAATATAAACGCTGCATGGTATTGGCAGGCGGTGGGTTTCGTTTTGGCATTTATCTGGGAATGTATGCGGCTGCCGTTGAAGCAGGCCGGGCACCCGATATCTTGCTGGCAAGTTGCGGCGGGGCACTCGCGGCCAGCATTATTGCGGGTTTGCCGGACGATGCACAGCGCAAGGCCTGGCTCAGTTCCAGGGACATGTACCATTACTGGGGCGGTCTGACATCATCACCCAGGGCAGGCATAGTCCGTACCCTGGCCCTGGCCGCCAAGCGCGGTTTCATCCGCGATTCAGCCACCGTCATCCCCGATCTGTTCAACGAATACCTGTTTGAAGTTCCACAAGAGCTGCCACTGCCACAGGTCGCTGTCGGTGAACAGTCTGTCGCTACTGCCATCATTGGCGGTAAGCTGTTGTTTGATGAAAGCGAAGCAGGGCAGCTGCGCGGCCAGCGTAAACTGTTTGCCGAAACCGTGTTTTGTGACCCCAGGGCTGCGTCCCTGCTGGCGGGCATGCCGTCCCCTCTGGCTGACCCGCGCTGGGGCGAGCATGCCATCTCCGACGAATTGCTGTGCGACGTGAATACCCCCACCAGTCTGGCAGCACGTATTTCGATTACCGACATGTTTTACTTCCGCTGCCATGCACACACAGATGGCAATTATTTTGGCGGCGTGCTGGATTTATTCCCCATCGAAGTGGCCAGAACCCTGGCCGACGAAGTGATGATGGAATTCAAGCAAAGCTTCGACCAGGCCTTTTCCATCCCTGCCTGGCGTACCGTGCTGGGCCTGGATGGCAATGCCCGCCTGCGCTACGTCAATGGCCAGCCAGTCGATGTGCGCATCGATACCTCAGATGTGGCAACCGTGCTGGACAAAGAAGCCGTACAAAAGAAACTGGATTGGCTACAAAACCGCATCAGCCTGCAAATACCCAAAGATTACGCCACCTATGTCGCCTATATGGATGCCCAGTGGCAGTACGGCTATACACGCGGCATGGAAGCCTTTACCCGGCAGACTGCCTATGACGAAGCCAGTATCCGCAATAGTGACAAGTACAGCCGGGGCTGTGCATGAACATCATGATCGTGGGTGGGACCAGCGGCATCGGTCTGGCCCTTGCACGTTACTACCTGCAACGTGGCGACAGGGTGGCAGTATGTGGCCGTGACCTGCAACGGCTGCCCGCTGATTTGTACGGCGCAGCCGGTTTGCTGACTTTTCAGTTCGACATTGCAGACCGCGCCGCGATGGCACTGGCCTTGGAGGACTTTGCCGTGCAGGGCCTTGACCTGGTGATCGTCACCGCCGGCATCTATTTCAATACCCGCAGCCACTTGCTGGATGAAGCCACAAGCCTGCGCATGTTGCAAACGAATGTCAGTGGCCTTAACCATGCGTTTGAACTGGCCGCTGCCAAAATGTTAAAGCAAAAATCTGGTCAACTGGCGGCCATTTCATCCATCGCCGGTTTGCTGCACGATTATCCCGGTGCTTCGGTCTACAGCGCCACCAAGCGCAGCGTGCTGAGCCTGTGTGACACCTATCGCATGGCGCTGAAACCATTTTCCATTGCTGTGACTGCGATAGTGCCCGGGTATGTGGATACTGCCAAATTGCGGGCATTGAATGAGGGGGATGCCAGTCATAAGCCGTTTATTATGTCTGAACAAAAGGCAGTTGGCGTGATTGTGGATGCGATTGCAGGGCGCAAGGACAGGCTGGTGTTTCCATGGCAAATGAAGTGGCTGGTTGGGGTGTTGAATTTATTGCCGAGGTGGGTGTTGAGGGTGAGGAAGTAGGGGCATTGCAAATATATAGACAGATTGCAGCTTGCTCGGATGGGGGCGGTTTTTCACGATAAGCGGCAATCATAGCTTTGTCGCTCTAGCGAAAGCTGGAGTCTGCCGGGTTTGATCACTGGGGCGATTGTTGTCTATTGGCCCAATTAAAATTCCATCCCCTTCAAGGGGAGGGTTAGGGTGGGGATGGGTATCTTTCGATAAGCAGCAATCATCATATCGTCGCTCCAGCGAAGGCTGGAGGCTACCGGGCTGGCGCTCCAGTGGCGTTCGTTTTATGCTGCGTCGTTAATTGCCCTTCGTGGATGCAAGCCGGGTTTGGGATGATTAATGGCAATCATAGCTTCGTCGCTCCAGCGAAGGCTGGAGACCACCGGGCTGGCGCTCCAGTGGCGTTCGTTGCATGCCGTACTTTGATTAAATGATTGCCCTTCGTGGATACAAGCCGGGTCTCGGCCCGGCGGCCGAATTCCTTTCTTTGCTTCGCCAAAGAACGGAATCAAAGAAAGGCGACCGCAGACTCGCCCTACGGGTGCTTACGCTATGCTTCAGCATAATTTGTGCGTCACAAAAAATGGGAAAGCTTCGAAACTCGCCTTCGGCTCAAACACGAAGCTTTCTGATCCATTTTCTGTGAAGCACAAATTACATCGTCCCAAGCGGATTAGAGTCAACATCAAAAACAACCAAAACGTCAAAGGCAACAGCAACCCCAACACCATCGTTGATTAACGGCATTCAGATAAATATGCGTTACGGTTGTATTGACGTTGCTTTTGACGCTGTCTTTGACCTTAATCCGCTTGGGACGAAGCCATTTGTGTAGTGCAGAAAATGGATCAGAAATGACCGATGTCTGAGCGAAGCGAGTTGCGGGCATTTCCCATTTTTTGCACTACATAAATGGGCACTCCCGCAGGGAGCGAGTCTGCGGTCGCCTTTTCTTTGGATACTTGCTTTTGGCGACGCAAAAGAAAGTATCTCGGCTGCCGGGCCGAGACCCGGCTTGCATCCACGAAGGGCAATAGATTTAACCAAAGTACGGCATGCAACAAACGCCACTAGGCTCCAGCCTACGCTGGAGCGACGGTACTACGATTACCGCTTATCGAAAGATACCCATCCCCACCCTAACCCTCCCCTTGAAGGGGGAGGGAATTTCAATTGGGCCAGTAGACAACAAACACAGCCGGGATCAAGCCCGATAGACTCCAGTCTTCGTTGGGGCGACGATACTATGATTGCCAGTGATCAAAAGAAGCGCATTTCCATCCCAAGCTGTTCATAGCAGCTTGCAAACCGTCAGGATGGAACAAGCCCACCTTACTCACTCACCTCAACCACCCGCCCATTCAATGGCTGCACCGGACGTGCATTCATTTTGTACAGTTTGTGGAAGGCCGCGATCTGGCTGCTGGACAGTTCGACCGGTTGCTTCAGCACTTGCCAGCGCACGCCGTCGCTGCATGGCGGTGTTGTCAGGGAACCAGTGAATTTGTAATACGCGCGTTTTTCTGGCAGTACGGCTGAAGGGTCGAAGCTGCTTAAAGGCGTTGGTTTGCCTTCCGCTGGCAAGGCAGCAAAGATAGGTGCCAGGGTGGCATTTTCCTTGCCCTTTTTAAACAGCACGGCAACAACAGACAATTTGCCGTCTGGCAGTTTGTGGACGAAATGCGCCACCATCGGGTAGTTGACGCCGTTGATTTTTTCTTCGCTAGGCGTATGGAAGTGAAATTGCAGCAGATTGGCTACGTCATCGCCGGTTTTAAGACTGCTGCCAACAGGCAGGCTGACCTGGATGGTGTGACCATTGTTGATCACCTCTGCGCTACTGCTGGTGTATTTAAAATCCAGAGGCTGCAAAGCCGCTTTTTTGGTTGTGCTATCAATGATATTGATAGGGGATTGTTCTTTACTGATTTTGCAGGCGCTGTTGGCTTCATCCAGTTCGGACCAGTGTGCCGGTGCTGTTTTACCGTCGTAACTCCAGTGAGGCGTATGCGGCTTGTCGTCGGCCTGAGCGGCGTTGACGGAAAAGACCAAAAGGCCAGCCATTGCTGTATTGATTATTTTATTCATTTTTTCTCTCTTTTCTCTCTTTTCAGAAGTTGAACAAGGGTCCAGCAGTTGCTCAGAATAATAACAAAAATTAATGATATTGCATTATTAAAAATACAATTAATTTAAAATTCATCCCAATCTTCAGTTTTAGAAGCTGCGGCAACATTGCCTGTTTTTTCTTGTTTGAACGAATGGTTGTTCCCTTGCAGGCGCTTTACCTGACTACTTTGGGTAGCACGCTTTCTTGCCGGTGCCGGTTCAATACGACGATTTGTGTTTTGAGACGCCATGGATTCAGACATATTATCTGGCACTTTAAAGACGCTGACCACCTGTACAAGCATTTGCGCCTGCTCTTCCAGAGAAGCTGCAGCTGCAGCTGCTTCTTCAACCAGGGCCGCATTTTGCTGGGTGACTTCGTCCATCTGTGTTACTGCATCATTAATTTGCTCGATGCCAGAGGTCTGTTCCTGGCTCGCCAGGGTCATCTCGCCCATGATGTCGGTGACGTTCTTGATGCTCGATACGACAGATTCCATCGTAGAGCCGGCTTGATCAACCAGGCGGGACCCAATTTCCACCTGTTCTACGGAGTCATTGATCAGGATTTTAATCTCTTTTGCAGCTGCCGCTGATCGTTGTGCCAGATTGCGCACTTCGCTGGCGACCACTGCAAAGCCGCGCCCTTGCTCACCAGCACGAGCTGCTTCAACGGCAGCATTCAAGGCCAGAATGTTCGTCTGGAAGGCGATGCCATCGATCACGCCAATAATATCAACAATTTTTTTCGATGAAGTGTTGATTGAACCCATGGTGGTGACCACTTCTGTCACTACAGCACCACCTTTGACGGCAATTTCCGAGGCTGAAATAGCTAGCTGGTTCGCTTGTCGGGCGTTGTCCGCATTGTGTTTGACAGTGGAAGTCAGTTCTTCCATAGACGAAGCTGTTTCTTCCAGGGAGCCTGCCTGCTGTTCCGTCCTTGAAGACAGATCCAGATTGCCGGTTGCAATTTCAGCCGTGGCTGTGTTGATGGTGTCGGTGCTGCTACGTACCTTGCCGACAATGTCGACAAGATTTGCATTCATCTCTTTTAAGGCTTGCATCAGCTGACCGGTTTCATCAGTCGAATTGACCTGAATTTCACTGGTTAAATCACCCTTGGCGACTGTTTTTGCCAGATTGACTGCAATATCTATTGGGGTGGTAATCGATCGGGAAGTGAACCATGCGACGGCAGCACCAAATACAACAGCAAGTGCGCTGATGGAAATCATCAGTATCAATGCGGATTGGTAAGCGTGTGCCGCCATTTCCTCGTCACTCTCGCTTTTCTTTTCCTGTAGACTGATGAATTCTTGAATCGCATCTTGCCATTTTGTATTGGCTGGAGCCACATCCTTCAATAGAAATTGAATCGCTTCTTCTTTGTTGGTGTGTACCATTTCAGAAAACTTGTCATTCAGGGCTCTAGCAGCAATTTGGTCTTCTTTGATTTTGGCGACAAAGTTTTTTCCCGCTTCGTCGAGCGGCATTTTTTCCAGTAAAGAAAATGCGGTGTTATAGCGTGCTCTGGCATCATCAATTTTTTTATGTTCTTGCCGGGCCGCAGCTTCATCTGACATCAAGGCTATCGTTCGTATTACCCTTGATACCACATGAACGGACTTTGACATCTCCTCCAGCGCATTCATTTTTTTGACATTGACAGTCACGACATGATGCAGAGCTTGATTCGACTGCTGCATGCCATGAATCCCGAGATATGCCACGCCAATCAACATAAGCAGTACGAGCGCAAAACCCGCTCCAAGCCGTGTGCCGATAGGTAGATTTGACAGTTTCATAGAGTCTTTCGAGTGTATTAAATGTAAAGTGTGGTATTGCTTACTGAGCTTGTGTGTCAGTTTTCTTTCATGTGTGTGGTTATAATTTTGTTTAATTGTTTTGCTGACTTCGCGATGGCACCAAGTAGTGCACTGTCGGTTGCAGGTTTTTGTAAAACATCGATGATGCCAGGCAGACTTAGTTCCTGGCGTGTGCCTCTGATTTCATGGGCCGTAAGAATGACAACAGGTAGCCCGGGTGCAAAAATTCTTAGTTGTTCCAGTAAGGCAAAGCCCGACATTTCGGGCATATTTAAATCCATGACAATGCAGGATGGTGCACTTTTCTCCAGGCTGGACAGAAAATTTTCACCCGAGTGAAAAGCGTGTGCTTCTAATCCAACCGACCGGAATAACCGTAGCAGGGCACGACGAATACCTTCTTCATCGTCAACGATCGCAACCCAAGCATTATTATTTCTCATGGGAATTATATTAAGCGACGGTGCGTATCCATGATATAGGACCTTGGTCCTATATCATGGTGGGGATGACTAGAGTTGGTGATGATTAGATGCGGGAATCAGACTTTTTCCGAAAAATTATTAAAAACATTATTACTGGATGGAAAAAGTCTTGGAAAGGCTGACTTGCCAATTACAGCAACTTGACTTCAGATTTTCAGACGTTCTAATTGGTAGATGAGCGCAGGGATCGATTTTGCTTCCATCTTCGTCATCACCCTTGCCCGGTGAATCTTGATCGTTTTTTCTGCTATACCCATGTTCCCTGCAATTTGCTTATTGAGCTTGCCTTCAGCCATATGCAGCAGCACTTCATGTTCGCGTGGTGTAAGTCCGGCCAGGCGCGTCGAAATTGCGTCGCGTTCTGCGCGCACCTGCCGGGCTTGCTGGTTGCGGGCGAGGGCGGTTTGTATGGCTGCCAATAATTTATCTCCATCAACAGGCTTGGTGAGAAAATCGTGGGCGCCATTTTTCATGGCCTGTACACCGCTATCTATGCTGCCATTCCCTGTCAAAAATATGATGGGCATATCGCTAGCTTCTTTGACCAGGAGTTCCTGAAGCATCATGCCAGTCATACCTGGCATACTGAGGTCCAGTATCAGACAACCTGGCGTAGCGGCATTGCCACTTGTTAGAAAATCTTGCGCCGAATTAAATGTTTCAACTTCAAGACCCATGGATGTGATCAATCGCGACAAGGCTTTCAAGATACTCTCTTGATCGTCAACTATAAAAACACGCGTACTCAAGCTCATATTAGTCTTTGCTTTGACTTGGCAGGTTGAAATGGAAGCTGGCACCGCCGGTCAGATTATTTTCGCACCATAGCTGGCCGCCTTGTGCTTCAACAATGTTTTTGCAAATTGACAGGCCTAAACCCATTCCGCTTTCTTTTGTGGTGTAAAAGGGATCGAATAATTGGCTTATGTTTTCTTCCGCAATGCCTTTACCTTGGTCAGTAATGCTGACCATTAGCTGCGTTAGTGAAACCTGCCTGGACTTTATGGAGATTTTCCTGTCTCCAATTGCAAGTTGGGAAACTGCATCGCAGGCGTTCATGATCAAATTGATGATGACCTGTTGCAATTGCACCGGGTCGGCAATAAGCTTGGGGCTCGCCGGGCTTAGTTCTGTTAACACCGTAATTCCACGGTTAACGAGATCATTGCGCAACAGGTGCATGACTTCCATGATCAGGGTATTGATGTCTACGTCTTGTTCAATCTGCTCGGTTTTCTTGAAAAGCCGCCGCAGACGTTGAATGATTTCACCTGCACGTTTGTCTTCATCGACTATATCCTGCAAGATTTCACGCACTTCATTCAGGTCTACATTTTCATGCTTCAAAAATCGTTGTGCTGCCTGGGCATTGCTAAGGATCGCTGTGAGTGGCTGATTCAATTCATGGGCCAGTGCGCCAGATAATTCACCCAGCGTTACGACGCGGGACAGATGCGTGAGCTCTGCACGTTTTTGTGCCAGTTCAAGTTCTGATTGTTTGCGTTCGGTGATATCCAGTAGCACACCACGTGTAAATTTTTCTTTCTGCAGTTCGTCAACTTCCACTTGCCATACGGAAGAAACCCAACGAATTTTTCCATCTTCTAACATGAGGCGAAACTCCGCCTGATAACGTAGTTTTTCATTGATGGTGTAATTACTTGTTAGTTGGCCTATCTGCTCTCTGTCGGATGGATGGATGCGTTTTAGAACATCGCTTATACCCAAGCGTTGGTCAGGAGAAAATCCAAAGATAGCTCGCCATTTTGTTGAAGCCCAAACCTCATCTCGCTCCAGGTCACGCACCCAGACACCGAGGTTGGCAGCGTCACTGGCCAGAGTGAGGTTCTCCTGGGACTCGTGCAAATCGGTCTCGGTAACATGCAAGCGTTCATTCAGTTTTTGCTCACGCTGTCTGCGTTCGCGTTCTATGGCTGTGATATCTCTGACGATGGCAATGACAGAATCATCGTTATTGGGTGCTATTCTGGCTTCAAAGACTATTTCTTCGCCAGTAATGGTATCAGTCGTGAATTGAATTTCCTGAACATGTTGGTTTTTGTACGTGTTTTCTACTGCTTGCATCAAGTGACTGGCAATGTCAGCAGGAAATACATCGGATAGATTTTTATTTAGCAGTTCTTTTGGGGCTTTGAACAGTAGCCCGGATTTTGGGGCGTGGACATCCAGATACTTTCCGTCGTGGCCGATGGTAAAGATCAGATCAGGTATTGCTTGTATTAAGGCACTGTTTTTTGATTCACTTTCACGCAATGCGATTTCAGTTTGCTTGCGCTCTGTTATGTCTTCACCTACCGCCTGGAAAGAAACGAGTTCGTTCCTTGCATTGAAAAATGCCTGAGTGGTCCATCGGTGATAAGTCAGGTCACCATCAGCTCTGTGGTAAATAACTTTGCTGGTTTTAAATGCATTGTCGGGCGTCAGCAAGGTGAGTTCCGATTTTACAATTTGCTGATCGTCAGAGGGCAGAAGATCAAAGAAATTCTTACCCAGCAAATCAGATTTTGTCGAAGAAACAGCATGTGCAAATAATTTGTTGACGTAGGTCAGACCACCGTCTGGTAAAAATGTGACGACAAACAGAGGCATGTTTTCGGCCAGGGTACGGTATTGTTTTTCACTATTCTGCAAAGCCGTTTGCGTGCGTTTGAGCACCGTAACATCTGTTGCCAGTGCAAAAAAACCCTGTACGACACCATCCACTTTGTGCGTAATATATTGTGCCCAGGTATATCCTGTTTCGCCGTTCGCTTTCACCAGTGTACGTTCGAATTGCTGGTCCATGCCTTTTAAAGCACCATTGATATACGCAATATTTTTTTGAAATAACTCAGGGCCTAACAAGTCTTGCATATGGATGTTGCGCATCTGCTCGATGCTCTGACCAAACCAGGTCAGGTATTGCTTGTTTGCAAATGTGCAACGCAAATCGGATGTCCAGTAGGCGAGCATGCCGGGGATGTTGTCTGCAATCAAACGTTTGAATTGTTCATTATCGGGTAAGGGCATTCCGGCTTCTTGCTGTTGACTGATATCTGACAGGTAAATACTGACCCACGTCGATTGCGTGCAGGTAGCCAGTTTTTGAAAGTTGAATTGCAACAACACCGGCGTTTTGTTAGCCCGTATTACACGTAGCTCATGTTGCGGTACCTCACCCATTGAGATGACTTGCCGACAAACCTCGGTAAACACGATGGCATCAGTGTCGTAGAGATAGCTGCAAAGATCAGTATTCAACAATGCAGAGAGGGAGGTGTCAAACAGAGTTGCAGCAGCCATATTGGCCTGCTTGACCAAACCATCAGCAGAGATGGCCAGATGTGCTTGCTGTGAGTTGAGGTAAAAGTCATGATGCAGATCTGCTTTGCCAGTTGATGCGCTGGTATCCTGGCAACCTGCTATTTGTAGCGAGTTGTTGGCAGTGGCGTCGGTCTGCACAGTCATTGGCGCTGTCCCCTATATTTCTGATATATACGTGTACGCCGATATTTCTTTATCTTTTTAACATAGCTCAATTGCAGAGTAAATTGAATTTATACAAATCTGTAGATATCGCATTGTAGTCATCCATTTTGTCAAAATCGAGCCGCTTAAAAAAAATGGCTTCATTCAGCTAAGTGCTGAATGAAGCCATTCGTGTCAAGGCCCAGGCCGTGGAGCAAATTTAACGGACTTACTCTTTTGCAACTATCCTCTGCAAGCCGCTGGCCTTGATCCTGGCTTCCAGCGCTTTGCCCTTGCGCGCACGTGTGCCTATGTGTATGCCCAGGCCGCTGGCGCTGAGGCTGACTTCTTGCGGTTTGCCGCCACGGCCCAGGCCGATGACGCGTACACCGCGTTGGCTGATGGCCTGGGCAGCCAGGAGGCTTTCCTTGTCTTCCAGTTGCATCAGGATGACGCCACGCCCACCGCTGGACAGTTGTTTGATTTCTGTCAGGCCAAAGACCAGCAGGCGGCCTTTTTCTGACAGGCAGGCAATCGCACTGGCGTCGCCAGCAACCATAGCGGGTGGCAGTGGCAGATCACCTTCTTCCAGTGTCATGAAGGCTTTACCGGCTTTCATGCGGCCTACCATGTCGCCCAGTTTTGCCGTGAAACCATAACCGGCGCTGGATGCCAGCAGCAGGGTGATGTCGGCGCTGCCGGCAAAGTAATGCAGGATTTTTGTGCCGGGTGCCAGGTCGATCAGGGTAGTGACCGGCACGCCATCGCCACGGGCACCGGGCAGGGCGGCGACAGGCACGGAATACACACGACCATTGGAACCAAATACCAGCATCTGATCTACCGTGCGGCATTCAAACGTGCCGTACAGACTGTCGCCAGCCTTGAAGGTGAACTGGGCATTGTCATGACCATGCCCAGTACGCGCACGTACCCAGCCTTTTTCAGAGATGACCACGGTTACCGGTTCATCGATCACTTTTTGCTCTACCGATGCTTTGGCAGCTTCTTCGATCACGGTGCGGCGTGCATCGCCAAATTGCTTGGCATCGGTTTCGATTTCCTTGATGATCATGCGCTTCATCGAGGATGGATTGTCCAGCAGATCGTGCAGGCCAGCTTTTTCTTTGCGCAATTCATCCAGTTGCTGCTGGATTTTGATCGATTCCAGACGTGCCAGTTGGCGCAGACGTATCTCAAGAATATCTTCAGCCTGGATATCTGACAGCTTGAAGGCTGAAATCAGCGCGGGTTTAGGGTCGTCAGATTCACGGATGATACGTATGACTTCATCAATATTCAACAGCACCGCTTCACGGCCTTCCAGAATATGGATGCGGTCATCCACCTTCTTCAGACGGAACTGGGTGCGGCGTGTGACCGTCGTAAAGCGGAAAGATATCCATTCAGTGATGATGTCGAGCAAACCTTTCTGGCGCGGGCGGCCATCGCCACCTATCATCACCAGGTTGATCGAAGCCGAGGTTTCCAGCGAGGTATGCGCCAGCAGCATCTGCATGAACTCGGTCTGGTCCTGGTTCTTGGATTTCGGTTCCAGTACCAGACGTACCGGCGCATCCTTGCCGGATTCATCGCGTACCGTGTCCAGCACAGACAGGATGACCTGTTTCAGTGCCTGCTGTTCTGGTGACAGGGCTTTCTTGCCCAGCTTGATTTTTGGATTGGTCAGTTCTTCGATTTCTTCCAGCACTTTTTGTGAAGACGTACCTGGCGGCAGTTCTGTCACCACGGCCTGCCATTGGCCACGTGCCATTTCTTCTATCTTCCAGCGCGCCCGCACCTTCATGCTGCCACGGCCAGTGGCGTACATGTCATTGATGGTGGACTGCGGCGTGATGATTTGTCCGCCACCCGGGAAATCCGGGCCGGGTATATATTCCATCAGCTCGGCATGTTTCATGGCCGGGTTGCGTATCAGGGCCACGGCGGCCTTGGCTACTTCAGTCAGATTATGCGAAGGGATTTCTGTCGCCATGCCAACCGCAATGCCGGATGCGCCATTCAGCAAGACAAAGGGCAGGCGGCTTGGCAGCAGTTTGGGTTCTTCTGTGGTGCCGTCATAGTTGGGCTGGAAATCAACCGTACCCTGGTCAATTTCATCCATCAGCAAGCGCGAGATCGGTGTCAGGCGGGCTTCGGTGTATCGCATGGCCGCTGCACCGTCACCGTCGCGTGAACCGAAATTGCCCTGGCCGTCGATCAGCGGATAACGCAGCGAAAAGTCTTGCGCCATACGTACCAGGGCGTCATACACAGACTGATCGCCATGCGGATGCAGCTTACCCAGTACATCACCCACCACAGCGGCGGATTTACGCGGTTTGGCAGCAGAGTTCAGACCCAGTTCATTCATCGCATACAAAATGCGGCGCTGTACCGGCTTTTGGCCATCGCAGACATCGGGCAGGGCGCGGCCCTTGACGACCGAGATGGCGTAATCCAGATAGGCACGTTCGGCAAAAGTCGCCAGGGTCAGTGCTTCCCCATCGCCGGGTGGTGGAGGGGCTTGATCAAATAAATTTGCTTGTTCGCTCATAATTCTTTTTCGTATTTTTGATGCTAGTGTTCGATTCTGTTCGCGGCAGGGTGCTGATTAGATATCGGCTTCAACTGTATTCCCATGCTCTTCCATCCAGGCACGGCGGGCGGCGGCTTCGCCTTTACCCATCAACATATTGAAACGATCTTCAGAGAATGCCTGATCAAATTCGCCCAGCGAGACCGGCAGCAGGCGGCGTGTATCGGGGTTCATGGTGGTTTCCCATAATTGACCGGCATTCATCTCGCCCAGACCTTTGAAGCGGGAAATAGCCCATGCGCCATCCTTGACACCATCCTTGCGCAATTTATCTTCTATTGCAGTCAACTCACCCGCATCCAGCGCATAGATTTTTTGCGCCGGTTTTTTGCCACGCGCAGGTGCATCGACACGGAACAGCGGTGGGCGTGCCACGCAGATATGGCCGCGCGCGATCAGTTGCGGGAAATGTTTGAAGAACAGTGTCAACAACAAGACCTGGATGTGCGAGCCATCAACGTCCGCATCTGAGAGTATGCAAATCTTGCCGTAACGCAGATTGCTCATGTCAGCAATTTCATTGAGACCATGCGGATCGACGCCGATGGCAACAGCGATATCATGGATTTCGTTGTTGGCAAACAGACGGTCGCGTTCAGATTCCCATGAATTCAATACCTTGCCGCGCAGTGGCAAGATAGCCTGGAATTCTTTATCGCGGCCCATCTTGGCAGAGCCACCGGCAGAATCACCCTCTACCAGAAACAGTTCATTGCGGGCGAGGTCGCTGGATTCACAATCCGTCAGCTTGCCTGGCAAGACCGCCACGCCGGAAGATTTTTTCTTTTCGACTTTCTGGGCTGAGCGCAGGCGCGACTGCGCTTGTTTGATGACCAGTTCAGCCAGCTTCTTGCCGTATTCAACGTGGGAATTCAGCCATAGTTCCAGCGGTGGTTTGGTGAACGACGATACCAGGCGCACCGCATCGCGTGAATTCAGTCTTTCCTTGATCTGGCCCTGGAACTGCGGGTCCAGCACCTTGGCGGACAAGACAAACGACACACGGGCAAACACGTCTTCCGGCAACAGCTTCACACCTTTTGGCAGCAGCGAATGCATTTCGGCAAAGCTCTTGACGGCACCAAACAAGCCTTCACGCAAACCGGATTCATGCGTACCACCAGCTGGGGTAGGGATGAGGTTGACGTAGGATTCACGTACCACATTGCCTTCTTCGGTCCAGGCCACTACCCAGGACGCACCTTCGCCTTCGGCAAAGCCCTCACTTTCAGAGGTGGCGAACTGCTCACCTTCAAACAGCGGGATCAGGGGTTCGCCATGGGACGACTGGGCCAGCGCTTCAGTCAGATAGCCACGCAAGCCCTGATCATATTGCCAGGTCTGGCTTTCGCCAGTTTTGGCATGGGTCAGAGTGACCTTGACGCCGGGCAGCAGTACTGCCTTGGAACGCAGCAGGCGTTGCAATTCGCCCTGCGGGATATTGGCGCTGTCAAAATACTTGGCATCCGGCCAGATGGTGACGCGGGTACCGCTTTTCTTATCGCCACGTGCCAGTGGCTGGCTGCGCAATGGCTCTATCACATCGCCATCAGCAAAAGTCAGCTGGTGCAGGCCGGCTTCACGCCAGACCGTGATTTCCAGGCGCTTTGACAGCGCATTGGTGACCGATACACCAACACCATGCAAGCCGCCGGAGAAAGCATATGCACCGCCAGAACCCTTGTCAAACTTGCCGCCGGCATGCAGGCGGGTAAAGACGATTTCTACCGTGGGCACACCTTCTTCAGGGTGCAGGCCGACCGGGATACCACGGCCATCATCTTCAACGCTGATGCTGCTGTCTGCATTGATGGTGACGAGAATGTGTTTACAATGTCCGCCCAATGCCTCGTCTGAAGCATTGTCGATGACTTCCTGAATGATATGCAGCGGGTTTTCGGTGCGGGTATACATCCCCGGTCTTTGTTTGACCGGTTCCAGGCCTTTGAGTACTCGGATGGATGATTCGCTATAGTCGGACGGAGAAGTATTTTTTTTAGTGGCCATGCGAATGAAAATCTGTTGTTTTGGTTAATCTTGTGATGATATTTTGCAATTTTTTTCTCTGGCTGGCAGAATAAAGCTGTATTCTGGCAGCGTTTTTGCAGCTATTGTAGCTGCAATGATTGTAGCCGCAATAAGTAGGTGGAAAAACGATGTCAACAAAAACTCCAACGATCGCGATCCGACTGCTTGGATTTTCCCCAAAAGAGGAAGAAACCTTTTCAACCGTTCTTGCCGTTCTCCGCGAGAAGGGTTACCGCTATCTGGTCTTAAAAACCGGTAGTCTACAAGATCCTGACCTGCACATTGTGAATGCAGAGGATATTAAAGCATTGGCGACCCTGTCGGATTTAAATCTGGGTGATGCGCAGCCAGTGTTGCTTATTGGTAAGACTACCATCAGTTTGCCCTATCCCTTCATGCCGCGCCCTATACGCTGGCGCAAAATGTTTGATGTGCTGGATGAACTGGTTGATCGCCGTCAATTGCTGCTGACCACACTGAGCGCCTACAGCGCAGTTGCCGTACCCGAACGCCGTCGCCGTGAACGCCTCGATCTGGACTTGACCGACCCCGTCGATTACCAGAAGATGCGCCGCCCCACGGTTACCCGGGGTGGCATCATGATCGTCGACAAAGACATGCGTTTCCGTGAATATGTGGCCATGATCATGGACAGATACAATATTTCAGTCACCCTGGCCTGCGACGAACGCAGCGCCCTGATGCTGGACAAAAACAACCGTCATGCCATGACCATGATCAATACCTCGACCCCGGGGCTTGATCCGTACCGTCTGAGTAGCGAGCTGAAAAAGCAAAACACGGACCGCAGGACGACGGTGATTTTTTTGGTGGATAAGACATTTACTTATAAAGTTGCCAATGCGCAGCAGGCGGGGTGTGAGGGGTTTTTGACCAAGCCTTTGTCGCGTAAGCAGGTGTTGTCGACGATACAGAAGTTTTTGGAGTTGAGGTAGGGGGCTTGCTAGCGTAGCTCCTTCGCTCCAGCGAAGACTGAAGTCTGCCGGGTTTGAGTCCGGCGGTGTTTGTTGTCTACCGGCCCAATTGAAATTCCTTCCCCTTCAAGGGGAGGGTTAGGGTGGGGATGGGTATCTTTCGATAAGCGGCAATCATAGCTTCGTCGCTCCAGCGCAGGCTGGAGATCACCGGGCTGGCGCTCCAGCGGCGTTCGTTGCGAGCTTGTGTTGTGTGTAAAGCGATTGCACTTCGCAAAGACAAGCCGGATTTCGGTCAATTAACAGTAATCATCATATCGTCGCTCCAGCGAAGGCTGGAGCCCAGCGGCGTTCGTTGTATGCTGTGTCGTTAATTAAACCGATAGCCCTTCGTGGATGCAAGCCGGGTCTCGGCCCGGCGGCCGAGATACTTTCTTTTGCTTCGCCAAAAGCAAGTATCCAAAGAAAAGGCGACCGCAGACTTGCCCTTCGGGTGCTTACGCTACGCTTCAGCACAATTTGTGCATCACAAAAAATGGGAAAGCTTCGAAACTCGCCTTCGGCTCAAACACGAAGCTTTCTGATCCATTTTCTGTGGCGCACAAATTGCTACGTCCCAAGCGGATTAAGTTCAAAAACAACCCCGACGTCAAAAACAACCCCGACGTCAAAAACAACCCCGACGTCAAAAACAACCCCGACGTCAAAAACAACCCCAACGTCAAAAACAACCCCAACGTCAAAAACAACCCCAACGTCAAAAACAACCCCAACGTCAAAAACAACCCCAACGTCAAAAACAACCCCAACGTCAAAAACAACCCCAACGTCAAAAACAACCCCAACGCCAACAG
>NZ_JBMPOW010000007.1:201768-299482 GCF_049340205.1 Undibacterium sp. Ji49W
ACGTCAAAAGCAACGTCATTACGACCGGAATTTATATTGCTTTGTTGTACCCCAGCACCGCAACCTCACTTACTCAACAACCTCATTCCCCGCTCCAGCCCCTCTATCGTCACGGGAAACATGCGGTTGCTCATGATCTGCTTGATGACAGAGATCGATTGCCGGTATTGCCACAGGCCTTCAGGTTCAGGATTGAGCCATATATATTTGGGGAAGGCGGATGTGAAGCGTTGTAGCCACGTGGCGCCGGCTTCTTCGTTGTTGTATTCGACGGAGCCGCCAGCCTGCAAGATTTCGTACGGGCTCATGGTGGCATCGCCGACGAAGATGACCTTGGTGTCAGGGGTGTATTTGCGCAAGATATCCCAGGTCGGGAATTTTTCTGCGTGACGGCGGCGGTTGTTTTTCCACAGGTAATCGTAGACGCAGTTGTGGAAATAAAAGAACTCCATGTTCTTGAATTCGGTCTTGGCAGCGGAGAATAATTCTTCAGTCTGGGCGATGTGGTCGTCCATGGTGCCACCTACGTCCAGCAGCATAAGCACTTTGATATTGTTCTTGCGTTCTGGCTGCATCTTGATATCAAGGTAGCCGGCGTTATTCGCGGTAGCCTTGATGGTGGCGTCCAGTGCCAACTCTTCTTCTGCACCCTGACGCGCGAATTTGCGCAGGCGGCGCAGGGCGACCTTGATGTTGCGGGTGCCGAGTTCACGTTCATCGTCATAATCGCGGAAAGAGCGCTCTTCCCATACCTTGACGGCGGTACGGCTGCCGCCTTTGCCGCCTATGCGTATGCCTTCGGGGTTGGTGCCACCATTGCCAAAGGCCGAGGTGCCGCCTGTGCCTATCCACTTGCTGCCACCTTCGTGACGTTCTTTTTGTTCTTTTAACAGTTCCTGCAATCTGTCCATCAGCTTGTCATAGCCAAATTTCTCGATGGCGGCTTTTTGCTCATCGGTCAATTCGCGTTCCATGCGCTTCGTCAGCCAGTCCAGCGGGATGTCGGGGCGCTTTTCAAAGATGGTGTCTATGCCTTTGAAATACAGGCCAAAGGCTTTATCGAACTTGTCATAATGCGCTTCATCCTTGACCATGATGGTGCGCGACAAAAAGTAAAAGTCGTCGAGCGACATGCTGACCAGGCCTTTTTCCATAGCCTCCAGCAGCATCAGAAATTCCTTGATGGATACCGGGATCTTGGCGTCTTTCAGGGTAAAGAAAAAATCGATCAGCACTTGTCAGTCTCCATAGGTACAGCGCTTGTACTTCGCTTCGTACGTACTACGCTTCATATTTGGTATGCATGTATTGCAAATTCTTTTTCACACCCGCCCATTCAGAATTCAGGATGCTGTATACCACCGTATCACGGATGCGGCCATCGGGCAAAATCATGTGATTGCGCAAGACAGCATCACGCTTGGCCCCAAGGCGTTCTATCGCGGCCTGCGAGCGGCGGTTGAACCAGTCAGTGCGGAATTCGACGGCAATACAGCCAAATTCTTCAAAGGCGTGGCCCAGTAACAGCAGCTTGCATTCGGTATTCACCGGGCTGCGCTGCACGCGCTGCGCATACCAAGTGTAGCCAATTTCCAAGCGTTTGTTATTGATGTCCATATTACAGTATCTGGTGGCACCGATAATCTGGCCGCTGATGTTTTCGCGCACGACAAAGGGCACGGCTTTTTGCTGTTGTTGCATCTCCAGTGCGATATTGAGCCAGTTCTGGGTATTCTCGGGCGACGGGACAGAGGTAAAAAACAGCTTCCATAATTCGCCGTCGGCAGCGGCGGCCTGGATGTCGGAGATATGATGCTGTTCCAGCGGCTCCAGCGTGACGTGTTTTCCGCGTAAGGTCAGGGGTGTGCAATTCATGAGCGGCTTTCGCATATAAAAAGGGTGGAACAGGCAAGTCGGCGGTAAAATAGGGACTTGACTGCTAGTTTTGCATCGTTTCACCTCTTGCGCATAGATACAGTCAGGCATTTATTGAGCATGACAGTTGCGTAAATCTTGCTTTATCGCGACAAATCGGCACGTCTGTTGCAAGATTCGACAGGAATGCTTGCTAACAAAAATAAATCCAGTTATACTGCAAAGCTGTATAGAATTTTTGCGACGTGGCATTTAATCAAATGTTTTGACCTCGTCGCTTTGACCACGTTTAGGAAATCTCATGGCAAATACCGCACAAGCACGCAAACGTGCTCGTCAAGCAGTTAAACTGAATGCACACAACTCCAGCCAGCGCTCCACGCTGCGCACAGCGATCAAAGCTGTTCGTAAAGCAATCGAAGCTGGTGACAAAGCTGCTGCAACTACAATTTTCCAAAGCTCCGTATCGGTTATCGACCGTATCGCTGACAAGAAAATCATTCACAAAAACAAGGCAGCTCGCCATAAGAGCCGTCTGGCATCTGCTTTGAAAGCACTGGCTGCTTAATTGTTAAGCCTGCTTGCAAAGTTTTCGCTTTGGTAGTGCATACTGCCAAGCGTAGCCTGAAGTGAAAAAAAACCGCAATATATTGCGGTTTTTTGCTTTTTTACTTTGCCCTTTTCGTCGTCGTTGTTCCAGGCATTGGCTCTTAAGCCGCATGTGTCTGCGCAATAGCCATTTTGCTTAAATCTGGGCGAAAAAAAGGCAGGGGATAAGCCTGCCTTGCTCTTACACCAAAAAGTGTAAAAATTACATAGATGCAGAAGCGGATGCAGATGCTGGTTTTGCTTTTTTATGTTTTTTCGCTTTTTTAGCTGGCTTGGATGCATCAGTAGATGCAGCCGCTGCGGCAGATGCTGCAGGAGCAGATGCTTTGGCTGAAGGAGCAGAAGCTTGGGCGAAAGCGGCAGAAGCAAACAGACCTGCGACCAGAGCGGCGATCAATTTTTTCATTTTATGTCCTTCATCAAGAGTTGGTTACAGTAGTAAATGATCAGTGATTCAATTGAATCAAGGTAAATAACGCGACCAGTTGCCCGGGCGTTGACAGGAATTCTAATTAATTTATACGTTTTCGGGAACTTTTTCTGAAATTCCGTGCAAGTTTTATTGAAAGATTAACTTTTTGAGTTTATTTTTAAAACTTATTTGCTAAAACTTCTTTGTTAAACTCATTTGCCAAGACTAACTTCTTGCCATTCGCCTGGTAATAAAGGGTGGGTTTCCAGTGAATAACCACCGATGCTGCTTCTGACCAGGCGCAGGGTAGGCAGGCCGACTGCCGCCGTCATACGCCTTACCTGGCGATTTTTCCCCTCTGATAAAGTCATGCTTAACCAACTGGTCGGGATGCTGGCCCGGTCACGTACCGGCGGCGTGCGCGGCCATAACCATTCAGGCGGATGGATGTGCTTGACGATGCAGGGTTGGGTTACAAAATCACCCAGGTCCAGCGGCTGACGCAGTTTTTCCAGCGCTGTTTTGTCTGGTGTGCCTTCCACCTGTACCAGATAGGTCTTGGCTTGTTTGTGATCAGGGTGGCTGATGCGGTTTTGCAGTTGACCATCATCAGTCAGTAGCAGCAGTCCTTCACTATCGGCATCCAGCCTGCCAGCCGGATAGATATGCGGAATCCTGACGTAATCAGCCAGAGTAGGGCGGGTGGGATGTGCAGAGAACTGGCACATCACATTAAAGGGTTTATTGAGCAAAATCAGTTTCATGGGGCATTATGGTAACCGTAAAATGCCCGCAGCAAAACTGTAAACCTGGTTCTGCCCATTAGGGCGGAATCAGTTATTCCATGATTTGAACAGCGTATTGGTGTGCAGGGGCTGGTAGATAATGTCCCGTATTTCCATGCGTCCCCAGACAGGATTAATCGCAAGAAAGACGCTGAGGTAATCCAGCGCACGGTCCTTGTCTCCCATCGCCATTGCCAGGCGTGCTGCCCTTCGCCAGATACGATCCCAGCCGTGACTTCGGTGCAATGCTTCCGAAATCGAGGTATGGGCATCATTGATGGCGCCATTTTTGACTTGGCGTTCTGCACGCAGGATGGCTTGCAGGGCGTAATGTTGCTCTAACAAACGCCGCAGATCCCTGACCGGTTCTGCGGCACTATCAATGCGCAGGTCAATGTCTTGCCAGGCTCCCTCGGGTGTTTTCAGTAGTAATGCTGCCGACAGCTTGCCGGTGGTTTGACCGCCTGCCATCTCCCCGGCTTCCAGGCTGGCCATTAAGCGCTCAGCCAGCGTACCAGTGGAAGACAGGAAGACGCGCTTCATGCTGGACACCACCAGTTCGCTAGCGAGACCATTGCCCTGAATCGAAAAACCATCGCCGTGCTCTGCACCTGCCCATACAGAACTTAAGGCTTCAGCCCCGGTATAAGTTGCCGAGTGACCTCTGGCATCGACCATGCCGATTTGTCGCGCCGTGATTCCAGAATTGTCGAAATTATTATCTCCATCAAGCAGAACCCTGATTGCGGCATCCGGTGACTGTCCGGATGCCAGCAACGCCAGTCCCTTGGGGCCATAGGTGGGATTGGTCTCGAATTGGGAAACCAGTGCACCTACATTTGCCTGCGCATACGGAACGCTGGCCCCAACGGCAAGATTATTGGTGGCTACCGCGGCCCCACAATTGCCATTCCGGTCACAGGCAACGATAGAAAAGGTGGCAGATGCGACAGATGGCGTAGCCAGCAAAGCGATGGCGGATAGCTGCCATACATAGGTGACAAGCCTGGCTTTGGCTAGCGTGAAGCGCATGGATATACTCCTTGGTTAAGGTTTGTTGGGGCAGGTGGCATGTCGTATTTCTATTTTTGCAACTTGACTCTCGCTTCTGAGCATTGGTAAGCGATAAAGTTCAGATATTTACTGATCTGCATGAAAGGTCAGGCCAAAATTCCAGATTTTTGCTTTAAAAATAACATTTAATTGAAAGGTTGATACCGCTAAAAATATCCGTGATTACCTTGCCCTGACTGCTACTGAACTTTATGATAAGAGAGGCACAGCGCAGCTACCGATAAATTTATGCTTTATCGAAGCGATTTATTGAAGTCAAGCAAACCTTCAGGCCGTGCAACGACTATCATGAAGGTTGCCGGAGGCAGGCTTGCAGCATCAATCCGGCATGCCCTGATGCCAGCAAAGCTGACAAACTGATGGCATACAGTAAAATAGTAGTGCATAATACGAAATGATGGTCTTGTGTCTTATAGAAGAGTTAATGCAAAAGTCATGCTGCCCTGATCTACCTGATCAGACAAATTGACGGCTGGCAATATATCGGCATACAAGACAAATGAAGAGAAAAGCGCGACCCGCTTGATCGCCCAACTACGGAGAAAACGATGTATCAACATATTCAAGTACCTGCTGAAGGTAAACAAATTACCGTCAATGCTGATTTTTCGCTGAATGTTCCTGACAATCCTATCATCCCATTCATCGAAGGCGATGGCACTGGTGTTGATATCAGCCCGGTCATGATCAAGGTCGTTGACGCGGCCGTAGCGAAAGCCTATGGCGGCAAGCGCAAAATCAGCTGGATGGAAATTTATGCTGGTGAAAAATCCACTAAAGTCTATGGTCCTGATGTCTGGTTGCCAGAAGAAACACTGAAAGTCTTGAAAGACTACGTTGTTTCCATCAAAGGCCCACTGACTACGCCAGTTGGCGGCGGCATCCGTTCCCTGAACGTGGCCCTGCGCCAAGAGCTGGACCTGTACGTCTGCCTGCGCCCAGTGCGTTATTTCAAAGGCGTGCCATCCCCAGTGCGTGAGCCAGAAAAAACAGACATGGTCATCTTCCGTGAAAATTCTGAAGATATCTATGCCGGTATTGAATTCGCCGAAGGTTCTGATCAGGTTAAAAAACTGATCAAGTTCCTGACCGAAGAAATGGGCGTCAAGAAAATCCGTTTCCCTGAAACTTCCGGTATCGGCGTCAAGCCAGTATCCCGCGAAGGTACAGAACGTCTGGTACGCAAAGCGATTCAGTACGCAATCGACAATGACAAGCCATCTGTGACTATCGTCCACAAAGGCAACATCATGAAGTACACCGAAGGTGGCTTCCGTGACTGGGCGTATGCTTTGGCACAAAAAGAATTCGGCGCAGAACTGATCGACGGCGGCCCATGGTGCAAATTCAAGAATCCAAAAACAGGTAAAGAAATCACTGTCAAGGATTCCATCGCTGATGCATTCTTGCAGCAAATCCTGTTGCGTCCGGCAGAATACAGCGTGATCGCTACACTGAACCTGAACGGCGACTATATCTCTGACGCGCTGGCAGCTCAGGTTGGTGGTATTGGTATTGCTCCAGGTGCCAACCTGTCTGACTCTATCGCCATGTTTGAAGCAACCCACGGTACAGCACCTAAGTATGCCGGTAAAGATTATGTGAACCCAGGTTCCCTGATCTTGTCCGCAGAAATGATGTTGCGTCACATGGGCTGGCTGGAAGCGGCTGACCTGTTGATCAGCTCGACAGAAAAAGCCATCACTGCCAAGAAAGTCACTTACGATTTCGCCCGTCTGATGGAAGGCGCTACCCAAGTGTCTTGCTCCGGTTTCGGAGATGTCATGATCGAAAACATGTAAATTCCCATACTGTGATACGGCTTGCAGCAAGTCGTATCACTGGCAAGGAAAGCATAAAAAAGCCCTCTGTCTTTATGACAGGGGGCTTTTTTGTGGTTGGATACTTATGCGGCCTAAAAATAACTCGACCCGTGGTGAGGTTGCGCTATCTGTGGCCATCCCATGTTGAAGTTGATTGAGACATCCATGTTCAAAAAGGCAAATTAGTTACGGCAATTTCCGCACTTTTTCTAATTCTGCTGTCGCTAAGGGTTTTTTCAGCATTTTAAATTATTTGTGTTTTTGTTGATTAATATATAATTGATCTGAGAGCTAATGGCGGATCAAAGTCGGGCCCTTAATTGCTCAGACTCGTTTGATAGATGGTTAACGCACGAAAATATCAAAATCCCATGAATTTGATGGAAAAAAAATCGCTTAAGATAGTTTGGTGGAATGTTAATAATTTCTATCATTTTGATGCAGATAAGGCAGAGAAAATTGGTTCGTCGAGATGGCCTAAATCTAGAGATGAATATGACAGAAAGTGTCATTTGGTGGATAAAGCATTTGGTGAGATGTTTGATCTTGTTGGACCAATTGATATGCTTTGTTTGTGCGAGATAAGCAAAAAAGCTGCAGAGCAACTTCGCGATAGAATATTACCAAATTTTAGAGTTGTATCTTTGGATGTTAAAGAGGACGATCCGACTTTGCAGGTAGCTATATTATTTGCGCCCGATAGCGATGTTTCGAAATATGTTGAGCGCCCACCGATAATCGTGCCATCGATGCCAAGAGGAACGAGACCGATGGCTGTAATTGAAATACAAGTTCTTAAACATAAAATTAGATTAATCGCTTGTCACTGGCAGGCTAGGATAGATGAAGAAAAGTCCGAAGTTTTTCGATCAAGGAGTGCTGATTTTCTAGGGATGCATAGTTACGACTTTATTCAAGAGGATCCGTCCTTAAATCACATAGTAATTTTAGGTGATTTAAATGAAGAGCCATTTGAGAAAAATCTCCAGATTCTAAATGCGCATCGCCATAGAAATCGTTCGCTGAAAAAAAGTCATTGGGCTGACCATGACGTAAAGAGAGTGCACCTATATAACACCTCGTGGCGCCAGCTTGGTGAAAAGCATCCCTACCCATCTGAAGTGGGTTCTTTGGCAAACATGCAGGATTGTGCCGGAACTTATTATTGGGAGGATAAACAATCTTGGCATCACTTTGATCAACTAATCGTAAGTGGTGGCCTATTAACGGAAGAAAGTCCATTTATAGATGAAAATGAAATTTCCATTATTTCACTACCATCTCTCTTAACGGATGGATTGCCATTGAAATTTTCACATAGGGGATCTGAATATCGTGGACTGTCCGATCACCTTCCACTATTTGCAAAAATATCAATTTGATTAGAGGAGTTTGAACATCATGGTAGATTTTAACGCGTTGCTAAAGAAAACACTTTCAATAGTGAGTGAAGGGTATGAAAGAGCATTTAACGATTTAGAAACAGTCGTTGATAAGCTCTCGACAGCTATAAAAGAAAATGCTGGCGGTGATTTTGCTTTAGCAATGTCTACTGCACGCAGTGATGTAAAAGGAACTATTTTTCGAATTTATTTCGATACCAACGTTGATGACCCTGAAGCGGACGTAATTACGATTGTCCACATCATGATACCTTCAATTGGTTATCCAATATATCCGGGGGTTTACAACTATAAATCTGATGCTTTTAATTACGAAGGCAAGATTGATGATTTTGAGGAATTGGAGCAATACTTCAAGGGCTTCCTCGAGTCACCTGAATCTACTTTTATTCAAGCATTAGGATTCGCTATAAGAAACTTGACTGGCAAGGACGATATACCTTTTTGAAAATGATCGATATTCAAATTTCTAGTTTCGCGCTAAAAATATTCCAGTGGTAACGTGTTTGATTGACCGGGGATACCTGGGGCGGCGTGTGACTTAAGCAATCACATTATTCAACGCATACCGTATCAAATCCGCCTGCCCCTCGATATTGAGTTTGCGTTTGATATTGAGCCTGTGGGTTTCCACGGTTCTGACACTCAGGCCCAGTTCGTTGGCGATGTGTTTGTTGGATTTGCCGGTGGCGATGCTTTTCAGGATGCCCTGTTCGCGCTGGGTCAGTACCTGGCTGTTGTCAGGTGTGCCGTTTTGTTTTTTCAGACCAGAGCTGAAATACATGCCGCCAGCGATGACGGTGTCGATGGCTTCGATGATTTCGACTGCCGGGGCATCTTTCAGCACATAGGCGCGGGCACCGGCCTGCATGGACTGGTTCACATATTCTGCTTTTTCATGCATGGACAGCATGATGACAGCAATGTCCGGGTAGTCTGCCGTGAAGCGGGCTGTCAGGCTGATACCATTGCCGGCACCCAGGTTGATATCCATCAGCACCAGGTTGATCCTGGTGGAGGCAGCAATGGCCAGCGCTTCTTCGGCGCTGCCAGCTTCGCCGGCGACGTGGATGCTGGCGATGGTTTCCAGCCGGGCGCGCAGGCCATCCCGGACCAGTGGATGGTCATCTACCAGCAACAGATGGACCTGGGGTGGCTGTTCATGTGCGCTGTCTGGTTCGGCCTCTGTCAGCAATGGCAGGACCGTTTGTTGGTCGGTCATGTGTCTTCTCCGTTCGGAATGCGGGCAACGACGGTGGTGCCGTCAATATTGGATTGTAATTCCAGACTGCCGTTGATGGCAGCCAGGCGTTCGCGCATATTGCTCAGGCCTATGCCGCGATGGGGGTGATTGGCCACCCCCTTGATGTCAAAGCCGCTGCCGTCATCAGTAATGATGAGGCAGATGCTGCTGCCTTCGCAATTGAGCTGCATGTGCACATGGCTGACTTTTTCGGCATGTTTGTGGATATTTGTCAGCGCTTCCTGCGCCACCCGGAACAGCACGGTGTTGCTGATTTCACTCAAGGTGTGGAAATCGCCTTCGGCATGAAAGCTGACCGGCAGGGAGGTGGCGCTTTCAAATTCCTCTGCCAGATGGCCAAAAGCGGCCACCACGCCCAAATCGTCGAGCAGGGCAGGGCGCAGGTTATGGGAAATGCGTCGCACCTCGCTGAGGGCCTTGTTGAGCTGGTCAGTGGCGCGGGCGAATGATATCTTGGCGGCATCCGGGTTGCCATTGTTCTGGCCCAGCTTGACCAGGCCGGATTCTATCTGCAGCTTGATGGATACCAGCAACTGGCTGAGGCCGTCATGCAGGTCACGCGACAGACGGGCGCGTTCATCTTCCTGCGAGCTGACCACGCTTTGCGCCAGCACCTTGAGCTTGGCTTCGGCCAGCCGCGATTCACTGATATTCAGTGCCAGACCAGACAAAGCAATCAGCAGGGCGCTGATGAGGGCGATGCCGGCGATCCATGACATGGTGCTTTGTATGTTTTTCGCCACTTGTATATCAATTTTATTGAGGGCATTGTCCACGTCATCCAGATAAATGCCGGTACCCAGCATCCAGCCCCATTGATCCAGCATGACCACATAGCCGAGCTTGGGCATGACCTTGTGAATGGACGGTTTTTCCCACATGTAGCGGATGGCCCCACCGCCGGCTTTGGCCTTGTTGATCAGATCCCGGATGGTGAAATTGCCTTGCGGGTCGGTCATGCCCCATAAATTCTTGCCAACCAGGTCGGACTGGCGCGGATGCATGAGATTATTCCCCTGCATGTCGTAGATGTAAAAATAGCCATCGTCACCAAAATCCAGCGCGGCCAGAATTTTCTTGGCTTCTTCGCGGGTAGCAGGGCTTTGTTGTTTGCTGTTGTAGAGATGGGAAATGGCGGCGGTGCCAAGGGTGACATAATGTTTGAGCTCGGCTTCCTTGCTGGCCAGGTAAGCTTGTTCGACGGTGTTTCTTTGCTGCTTGGCGAGAAAAGTAGCCTGATAAAACACGGCTAACGCAATCCCTGCAAAGGACAGCAGGAAAGGCGCAACCGCCAGCAGGATGATTTTATACCTGAGTTTCATGAAGCAATTCGGGTTCTGCTCACAGCGATGATCAAAAAGAGCTCTACTGTAGCCTTGAACCGGATTTAAGGCAAAATGGAAATAATTGGGGTACAGATAAAAAAAACCCCGCCAAAGCGGGGTTTTTCATAAAACCAGAATCGTATTAAGGATTTTGGATGTTGGAAGCTTGCTTGCCTTTAGGGCCTTGCGTGACTTCGAACGTTACTTTTTGACCTTCTTTCAGGGTCTTAAAGCCGTTCATCTGGATTGCGGAAAAGTGGGCGAACAAATCCTCACCGCCGTCATCCGGAGTGATAAAGCCGAAACCTTTGGAATCATTGAACCACTTGACGGTACCTGTTGCCATAATGCATCTTTCAAATAGAAACTAATCACACGAGCCGTAAAAGCAAGAAACCTAGCACTATGCTACCTCCCCCTTGACCTGCTCACTTCATATTGACGATTTAATACTTATCTTGTCAATAAATATCATTCTTGGCGGAAAAAAAGCTAAAGTCAAGAAACTTTTGGTTACAAATGCCTTGGGGATGCAGTACTGTTGTATTTTTACTTAATGACAAGAATTTCCCGTAAATTAAACGGAAATAAATAGATTTTTAAAAGAAACTTGATCTATGGGAATTAATCACCATCTGCGAGAAAAGCGGAAAGCGCGTAACATTTGATCAGGGCGAGAACTAAGCCGTTTTTATTCGCTTATTATTTGTCTCTGGAATGAATCAACGTACTAGAATATACGTATGGGAAACAAGCAAGAAAACGGTACGATACTGGAACGTCAGGCTCAGAAGCTAAAGCCGCCTTCCATGTACCAGGTGATTTTACTCAACGATGACTACACTCCTATGGAATTTGTGGTGGCCATCGTGCAGGAATATTTTAACAAGGATCGTGAGACTGCTATGCAGATCATGCTCAAGGTGCACAGGGATGGCAAAGGGATATGTGGCGTTTATTCCAAGGATATTGCGCTGACCAAAGTGGAACTCGTTTTAACGCACGCTCGTAAGGCAGGACACCCCCTGCAATGTGTGATGGAGGAAGTATGATTGCGCAAGAACTGGAAGTTAGTCTGCATATGGCCTTTGTCGAGGCCCGGCAGGCTCGTTATGAATTCATCACGGTTGAGCATTTATTGCTGGCCTTGCTGGACAACCCTTCCGCGGCGGAAGTCTTGAGGGCTTGCGCTGTCAATATTGACGATTTGCGCAAAACCCTGGGTAATTTTATTACCGACAATACACCTACCGTACCAGGTACCAGTGAAGTCGATACCCAGCCAACGCTGGGTTTCCAGCGCGTGATTCAGCGGGCCATTATGCATGTGCAGTCGGCATCGAATGGCAAGAAAGAGGTCACCGGTGCCAATGTGCTGGTTGCCATCTTTGGCGAAAAAGATTCCCATGCTGTGTATTATTTACATCAGCAGGGCGTGACACGTCTGGACGTCGTGAACTTTATCTCGCACGGCGTGCGCAAGGACAGTCACAACGAACCGGCCAAGGCACCAGAGGGCAATGAAGAAAACGCTGCCGAGGCCCAGGTCAAGGAAAATCCTCTCGACCAGTTCACGCAGAACCTGAACAAGGCTGCTGCCGAAGGCAAGATCGATCCTTTGATTGGCCGTGACAGTGAAGTCGAGCGTGTGATCCAGATCCTGTGCCGTCGCCGCAAAAACAACCCGCTGCTGGTGGGTGAGGCCGGTGTTGGCAAAACTGCCATCGCCGAGGGCCTGGCATGGCGCATCACCCAAAGTGATGTCCCTGATATTTTGAGCAATGCAGTCGTCTATTCGCTGGACATGGGTGCTTTGCTGGCCGGTACCAAATACCGTGGCGATTTCGAGCTGCGCCTTAAAGGTGTGCTGAAACAGTTAAAAGACACGCCCAACGGCATCCTGTTCATTGATGAAATCCATACCATCATCGGTGCCGGTTCGGCATCGGGTGGTACGCTGGATGCATCCAATCTGTTGAAACCGGCGCTGTCCAGCGGCCAGTTGAAATGCATTGGTGCCACAACTTATACAGAATACCGTGGTGTGTTTGAAAAAGACCATGCCCTGGCACGTCGTTTCCAGAAAATTGATGTCAATGAACCAACTGTGGAACAAACCGTGCAGATTTTGCGTGGCTTGAAATCCAAGTTTGAAGAACACCACAACGTCAAGTATTCTGCATCGGCGCTGGCGACAGCGGCTGAACTGTCTGCCCGTTTCATCAACGACCGTCATTTGCCTGACAAGGCTATTGACGTAATCGATGAAGCTGGTGCAGCGCAACGCATTTTGCCCAAGTCCAAGCAAAAGAAAACCATAGGCAAGGCTGATATCGAAGACATCATCTCGAAAATCGCCCGTATTCCGCCACAGACCGTCAATCAGGACGACCGCAGCAAGCTGCGTACCATAGAACGCGACCTGAAAAACGTGGTCTTTGGTCAGGAACCTGCGATTGAAGCGCTGTCATCTGCCATCAAGATGGCACGTGCTGGCCTGGGCAAGACAGACAAGCCTATCGGTTCTTTCTTGTTCTCCGGTCCTACCGGTGTCGGCAAGACCGAGGTGGCCAAGCAACTGGCGTTCACCCTGGGTATAGAACTGATACGCTTCGACATGTCGGAATACATGGAGCGCCATGCCGTCAGCCGCCTGATCGGTGCGCCACCGGGCTATGTCGGTTTTGATCAGGGCGGTTTGCTGACTGAAGCCATCACCAAAAAACCACATGCCGTGCTGTTGCTGGATGAAATTGAAAAGGCCCATCCGGATGTGTTCAACATCCTGTTGCAGGTCATGGACCATGGCACGTTAACGGATAACAACGGTCGCAAGGCTGATTTCCGTAATGTGATCATCATCATGACCACCAATGCCGGTGCTGAAAGTTTGCAGAAACGTTCTATCGGTTTCAATGACAGCAAAGAAGCCGGTGATGAAATGGCGGATATCAAGCGTATGTTCACGCCTGAGTTCCGCAACCGTCTGGATGCCATTATCAGCTTCCGTTCGCTGGATGAAGAAATCATCCTGCGTGTGGTCGACAAGTTCCTCATGCAGCTCGAAGAGCAATTGCATGAGAAAAAAGTCGAAGCCACATTTACCGAGAATTTGCGTAAATTCTTGGGCAAAAAAGGTTTTGATCCGCTCATGGGTGCCCGCCCTATGGCACGTTTGATACAGGATATGATACGCAAAGCCTTGGCGGATGAGCTTTTGTTCGGTAAGCTAGTGACTGGTGGTCGTGTGATTGTCGACCTG
The DNA here is from genome assembly GCF_049340205.1 of Undibacterium sp. Ji49W. Classification (NCBI taxonomy): domain Bacteria; kingdom Pseudomonadati; phylum Pseudomonadota; class Betaproteobacteria; order Burkholderiales; family Oxalobacteraceae; genus Undibacterium; species Undibacterium sp. Ji49W. Next base: position 215,601 of record NZ_JBMPOW010000007.1, read on the forward strand.
GATGACAAAGACCAGGTCAAACTGGAATTTTCTGAAGGTGATGCAACGCCACCAGAAACATCACAAGAGGTGGTTGAAGTCGAATAAACTGCCTGTGTGCCCCGTACTTGCTCAGCTGTACGGGGCCTTTTCAGGAAGCTGTTTACGATCTGTAGCGAGCGTTAGCGGGAGTCAGGGTAATATAAAGCGCAGCGCAAAAAGCGGAATGTACTCTGGTACATGAGCATTTTGAGCAGCGCATGAACCCCGCGTTTCCCCCGATTGCGCTCGCGCAGTAAGATCGTAAGCAGGTTCCAACAACAATGAGCAACGGTTGCATGCCTATGCAGAGGAGACAAGTATGGCTGGTTTCACACTTCCCACCTACGTACTGGAATATACAACCAAGACTATCGATGCCGTCTTGTCACAGGCGGCACTTGAAGGTAATGAAGTTGAGATCGATGTGTATGAGCGCAGCGACGTCAACAAAAAACATACAGCTTCCGGCAAGCGTTTGAAAGATGACAACGATATGTTTCGTGTGTCGGTGACAACGCCGGCTGGCTCGCATAGCGATGACTGGAATTACACCATCCTGCGGGAATCAGCAGGACGCAGCCGCAAGATGAAAAAATAAGTGAAGAAATAAGTGAAAAAGTAAGTGAAGAAATAAGCAAAGCAAAAAGCCCGGATACTGTCCGGGCTTTTTGCTTGGTGGCTGACTTTGCCTGAATTTGCCTGCGCTTGCAGTTACTAACCCGCGCTAGTGATGATCGTCGGTGAGCTGGTAATGGTCTTGTGTACCGGGCATTTGCCTGCGATGGCAATCAGGCGGGTGCGCTGTTCTTCTGTCAATTCTGCGCCATGCAGGATGACTTCTTTCGTGAATATATCCTGCACGCCCTCCTTGTGGTGGGTCAGATTGACTTCCACCTTGTCCAGCGGCCATGCATGTTGACGGGCATACCAGCGTACGGTCATGGCGGTGCATTCACCCAGTGCCGCCGTCAGCAGATCATACGGGGCAGGGCCCAGGTTGCCACCCTCCACGTCCAGCGGTTCGTCACCTTTGATGTGATGGCCTGATACGGCGATATCGACAGCAAAATTGCTTTCGCCCGTTTCGATGACGTGGGCAGAGATGGTTTTGTCGCTCATGGTCTTGTTCCTGTGTTGATTGATGGCGGTTATTCAGGGAGAGGGATGAATTCATCATCACCCGGCACTTTGCCAAGGAGGCCGGCTTTCCAGTCGTTCTTGGCTTGCTCTATGCGCGCTTCAGAGGTGGAGACAAAATTCCAGAAGATATAACGTTGCTCAGGCAGCGTAGCGCCACCCAGCAAGACCAGATGGGCATCGCTGGTGGCGGTGATGGTCACTTCGGCACCTTCTTCAAACACTGGCATGCTCAGTTCTTGTATGGTTTCATCACCGATACGCAATTCTCCGGAAACCAGGTAGAGGGCGCGTTCGGCATACTCGGCAGGCACCTGCAACTGGCTACCGGCGGGCATTTTTGCTTCGACATAAAACAGCGGACTGAATATTTTGACTGGTGCCGTATGGCCATAGGCAGAACCGGCGATCAGTTTCAGTGCCACCTGGCCAATGTTAAATGCGGGCAAGCTGTCTGCTGCATGGTGATGAAATTCTGGCTCTACTTCTTCAAATTCTTTAGGCAGGGCGACCCAGCTCTGCAAACCGTGCAGGGTACGCGTTTGCAGGCGCTGTTCCGGACTGCTGCGCTCGGAATGCACGATACCGCGCCCGGCCGTCATCCAGTTGACGGCACCGGCCAGTATCTCCTGTTCCGATCCCAGGCTGTCACGGTGGTACATATTGCCTTCAAACAGATAGGTGACCGTCGCCAGGCCTATATGCGGATGCGGGCGCACGTCCATGCCACGCCCGGCTTCAAACTCTGCTGGTCCCATATGGTCGAGAAAGATAAATGGGCCCACCATATGCCGTTTGGCAAATGGCAGGATGCGGCCAACTGTAAAGCCGCCAAGATCCTTGACGCGTGGGCTGATGATCAAGCTGATGACACTCATATGCATGGTCCTTTCCGGGGTGGTCTGATGTCGTTGCTCGGATCTATTCCTGACTGGCACAGACATTAAAATGGTGTTGTAATTGACATGGATTGTAATTCCAAAGCGTACATCCTGCATTGCTTCGCAAAACACAGCGGGAATAGGATGATTTTTTGAGATATTTTCCTATGCATCTGCGCAGGCATCCACACATGTTCTTCAACCGGGGCGATCCTTTGTAGGATAATTATGATATCCCGTCGGACGTTGAGGCACGAACTATACTTCTATCATTAGTAGGACTTACGCAAAACGGCCCTAGCTGCGTTGCAGCTCCTCTCCTGGGAGCTGCGTACTAAAAGTACTGTCTTCGTCGCTACGCCTTGCTGGGACCGTTTTGCGTAAGTTCTAATTAGTAGAGTGCCACTCCCAATATTTTTCACATTACCCAAAAACACCATGAAACTACTCGCCTTCGCTGCCAGCAGCAGTAAAAAATCCGTCAACAAGCAACTGGTCACCTATGCCGCCCACCTGGTTGCCGGTGCCGATGTAGAAGTGCTGGACTTGAATGATTATGAATTACCACTCTTCAGCGTCGACAAGGAAGCCGATCTCGGCAAACCTGCACTGGCCCTGGCTTTTCTGGACAAGATCGCCAGCAGTGACGCCATTCTGATTTCCTTCGCCGAGCATAACGGTTCGTACAGCGCTGCCTATAAAAACCTGTTCGACTGGTGTTCCCGTGCCAATGGCAAGGTCTTCCAGGGCAAGCCCATGGTCATGCTTTCCACATCCCCCGGCGCCCGCGGCGGTGCCAGCGTACTGGCATCAGCCACGACCTCCGCACCGTTCTTTGGTGGACAGTTGAAGGCCAGCCTTTCTGTGCCGACGTTTTACGAGAATTTTGATGTGGAGAAGCAGGAATTGAAGAATGAAGAGTTGAAGGGGAAATTGCTGGCGGCGTTGGCGACGCTGGCTTGAGAGGAGGCGGCTTATCGATAAGCGGTAATCGTCGTATCGTCGCTCCAGCGAAAGCTGGAGGCCACCGGACGAGGTCTAAAGTGGCGTTTGTTGTCTACCGGCCCAATTGAAATTCCCTCCCCCTCAAGGGGAGGGTTAGAGTGGGGATGGGTATCTTTCGATAAGCGGCAATCGAAATATCGTCGCTCCAGCGAAGGCTGGAGCCTAGTGACGTTGCTTGTGTGCCGTACTTTGATTAAAAGATTGCTCTTCGTGGATACAAGCCGGGTCTCGGCCCGGCGGCCGAAATACTTTCTTTGCTTCGCCAAAGAACGTATTCAAAGAAAGGCGACCGCAGACTCGCTCCCTGCGGGAGTGCCCATTTATGTAGCGCAAAAAATGGGAAGGTCCGCAACTCGCTTCGCTCAGACATCGGACCTTCTTTTTCCATTTTCTGCACTACACAAATGGCTTCGTCCCAAGCGGATGAAGGTCAACGGCAAGGTCAAAAACAACAGCAACAGCAACAGCAACAGCAACAGCAACAGCAACAGCAACAGCAACAGCAACCCCCACACCATCGTTAATTGACAGCATTCAAATAAATATGAATGAGGTTGTGTTGACGTTGGTTTTGGCTTTGTTGTTGTTCTTGATTTTGCCGTTGTAGTTGCTTTTGACTTTAATCCGCTTGGGACGATGTAATTTGTGCTTCACAGAAAATGGAAAAAGAAGATCTGATGTTTGAGCGTAGCGAGTTGCGGATCTTCCCATTTTTTGTGATGCACAAATTATGCTGAAGCGTAGCGTAAGCACCCGTAGGGCGAGTCTGCGGTCGCCTTTCTTTGATTCCGTTCTTTGGCGAAGCAAAGAAAGGAATTCGGCCGCCGGGCCGAGACCCGGCTTGTGTCCACGAGGGGCAATCGCTTTACACACAACATAAGTATGCAACAAACGCCACTAGGCTCCAGCCTACGCTGGAGCGACGATATTATGATTGCCGTACATCGGGAGAACCCCATCCTCATCCCTGCCTTCTCCTTGAAGGAGAAGGGGTAAAAACAGCCTGGCTTGCTTACCGTGGCGCTTGCAAACCGTAGCAAAAAGCATGCATTACAAAAGTCCGGCACAGGCCGGACTCAATAGCCATCCTCAATGCTTACCCGTACTCCCAAACCCACCCTCACCACGCTCACTCTGACCAAATTCATCAACGATATTAAAACCCACCTGCAACACCGGTACGATGATCAGTTGGGCCAGTCTTTCCATGGGTTGCAGTGTGAATTCTGACTGGCCGCGGTTCCAGGTGGATACCATCAACTGGCCCTGGTAGTCGGAATCGATCAGGCCGACCAGGTTGCCCAGTACGATGCCGTTTTTGTGGCCCATGCCGCTGCGTGGCAAGATCATGGCGGCGTAGCCAGGGTCTGCGATGTGGATGGCCAGGCCTGTCGGGATCAACACCGTCTGGCCTGGCTGTATGGTGATGGCGGCGTCGATGCAGGCGCGCAGGTCAAGACCGGCGCTGCCGGGGGTGCCGTAGGTGGGCAGCAGGTCTTTCATGCGGCTGTCGAGGATTTTCAGGTCTATGTTTTTCATGGTATTGAGCAAAAATAATGCCCAAAGGGCATAGGCCCTTCGGGCATGAATGGAAGAATTAAATCAGGCTGGTACGTAGTGCTATTTCAGCTATCAGGTTCTGGGCCAGGGTTTGCTTGTCGGCGCGTGGCAGGGCAGTATGGCCCTGCTCATCAAACAGCACCAGCTCATTGTCGTCCTTGCCAAAGGTGTGATGGCCGATATTGCCAACCAGCAGAGGAATGTTTTTCTTGAGTCGTTTGGCCGCGCCGTATTGCAACAGGTTTTCTGATTCGGCGGCAAAGCCTACGCAGTAAGGTGCATCGGGCAGGGCCGCCACGGCTGCCAGAATGTCGGGGTTTTGGGCAAACTGCAGTTGCGGCACATCACTGTCGCTGGTTTTTTTCAGCTTCTGTTCGCTGGCATTGGCGATGCGCCAGTCGGCGACGGCGGCAACGGCGATGAAGATATCCTGTCTGTGTTGCACTGACTGGTTGAGTTGTGCCATCACTGCATCATGCATTTGCTGTGCAGTCTGTACCTGTATGCGGCGCACACCATAGGGTGTATCCAGTGCCGTAGGGCCAGAGACCAGGGTAACGATGGCACCGGCCTCCCAGGCCGCCTGGGCAATCGCATAGCCCATCTTGCCGGACGATAAATTGGTGATGCCGCGCACCGGGTCGATAGGTTCGAACGTGGGGCCGGCGGTGATCAGCACATGTTTGCCAGCCAGGGTCTTGGGCTGGAAGGCAGCGATGATTTCAGCCAGCAATTGTGCAGGTTCCAGCATGCGGCCCATGCCGGTTTCACCGCAGGCCTGGTCGCCGGCAGCAGGGCCCATGAGCTGTATGCCATCGGCCTTGATCTGTTGTACATTGCGCTGGGTGGCGGGGTTTTGCCACATTTCCACATTCATGGCGGGGGCAATCAGCAAGGGCAGGTGAGCGGGGCGGGCAACGCACAGGGTGGACAGTAAATCATTGCAGGCACCGTGTGCCAGCTTGAAGATAAAGTCTGTGCTGCACGGCGCAATCACAATGGCATCAGCATCACGCGTCAGGTCTATATGCGGCATATTGTTACTGATGCGCGCATCCCACTGATCGGTATAAACGGTATTGCCAGACAGGGCCTGCATGGTCACCGGGGTGATGAAATGGGTGGCAGATTCTGTCATCACCACCTGCACGTCGGCACCAGCTTTGCCCAGCGCACGTGTCAGTTCTGCGATCTTGTAGCAGGCTACGCCACCGGTCAGGCCCAGAACGATCTTTTTACCAGCCAGTCGCAGACTCATGGTGCTACTCCTTATTTTTTCACGCGGCGCAATTCATCCAGTATGAATAATGCCGCACCTATGCAAATTGCGCTATCGGCGATGTTGAAGGCCGGAAAATGATAAATTTCCAGATAATGGAAATCCAGAAAATCGATCACATGACCATACAGCAGCCTGTCGATGACATTGCCAAGTGCACCGCCCATGATCAGTGCCAGCGCCGTGCAAAACAGCTTTTGCCCGGCATGGCGTTTCATCAGATAGGTGATATAGGCGGCGGCTATCAAACCGATGGCGGTGAAAAAATAGCGCTGCCAGCCAGTTTCGGTGGCCAGGAAGCTGAACGCTGCCCCCTTGTTGTACACCAGTGTCAGGTTGAAGAATGAGGTGACGCTCAGTGTCTCGGCATAGGCAAAGGCCTTGCTGATGGTGATCTTGCTGACCTGATCCAGCAAGATGATGATGGCAGCCAGGCCCAGCCATGGCACAAGGCCAGCACCGGAAGAGCTTGAACCTGAATAATTATTGCTGGTAGCAGGACGTTTTTTGGTCGCCATGGGCATTGAACTCTTGTGAAGTCTTGGTGAATACGGGCTGGGGCAGCACATTAATGATTGATTGCTGACCCAGCCTACATTACTTACTTATTTGCTTACTTACTTAGAAAACCTGTTTACGATCTGTAGCGAGCGTGCGTCAGCAGGGTGAAGAGCAGCGCAAAAAGCGGAATGTACTTACAGTACATGAGCATTTTGAGCAGCACATGAGCCCTGATCACGCACGCGCAGTAAGATCGTAAGCAGGTTTTTATGCATAACGACGTGTTTCGCCAGTTCCAAACAGATTGCTGACGCAACGGCCACACAGGCCAGGGTGTTCTGCATGGCTGCCTACATCCGCACGATAATGCCAGCAACGCTCGCATTTTTCATATTTGGATGGAGTAACGACTACCGCTTCTTCCGCTTCGCTGGCAACCTGTTCCACACCTGCTGCAGAGGTGATCAGGGTGAATTTCAAGTCGTCGGCAAAACTGTTCAATACATCAAACTTGCTGCCGCTGGCCTTGATCGTCACTTCTGCTTGCAAGGATGAACCTATGCCACCGGCCACGCGTACTTCTTCCAGTTGCTTGGTCACATCCGTACGGACTGCGCGCAGGGCGGCATACTTGGCCAGCAAGGCTTCTGCATCGGCGATTTCTGGCAGGCTGTAATAAGTTTGCGTGAAGATGGTTTCATCACTGTCTTTGTAAGCATCGGCAGCGGCAAAGAACTGCCATGCTTCTTCAGCGGTGAAAGACAGCATCGGTGCCATCAGGCGCAACAGCGATTGTGTGATATGCCAGATTGCAGTTTGCGCAGAGCGGCGTGCATGCGAAGTCGTGCCGCTGGTGTACAGGCGGTCTTTGAGGATGTCGAGATAGAAACCACCCAGGTCTTCCGAACAGAATGACTGCAATTTGCTGACCACAGGGTGGAATTCAAACGCATCAAAATGTGTCAGGATATCTTTTTGCAATGCCGCCATATTGGCGATGGCATAACGATCTATCTCTAACAATTCATTGATCGCAACGGCATCTTTGGCTGCATCAAAATCAGACGTATTTGCCAGCAAAAAGCGCAAGGTATTGCGGATGCGACGATAGGCTTCTGTCACGCGTTTCAGGATTTCGTCAGAGATGGACAGTTCGCCTGAATAATCAGACGACGCCACCCACAGACGCAAGATATCAGCACCCAGTGTGTCGGATATTTTTTGCGGTGCCAGTGTATTGCCCAAAGACTTGGACATCTTCTTGCCATCGCCATCAACAGTGAAGCCATGTGTCAGCAAGGCTTTGTAAGGCGCACGGCCATCCAGCATCGATGCTGTCAACAATGAAGAATGGAACCAGCCGCGATGCTGGTCAGAACCTTCCAGATAAAGATCTGCCGGGAAGGCTGATTGCGCTTTATGTGAACCGCGTAAGACGGTCTGGTGTGTCACACCAGAATCAAACCAGACGTCCAGGGTGTCGCGGTTTTTCACATACATGGCAGCTTCATCACCGAGCAAATCAGCGACTTCGATTTTTTGCCAGGCTTCGATGCCTTCTTTTTCTATGCGCAGGGCGATTTGTTCCAGCAGCTCAGGCGTGCGTGGATGCAATTGGCCCGTTTCTTTGTGCAGGAAGAAGGCCATAGGCACACCCCATTGACGCTGACGCGACAAGGTCCAGTCAGGACGGTTGGCTATCATGCCATGCAAACGTGCTTTGCCCCATGCCGGGAAGAAGGCGGTGTCATCGATGGCCTTCAATGCTGTCTGACGCAGGCTGTCACCGCCCGCTTTGGGCGTATTGTCCATGCTGGCAAACCACTGTGACGTAGCGCGGTAGATGATCGGTGTCTTATGACGCCAGCAATGCATATAGCTATGCTCAAACATCTTGAACGCAAACAGGGTACCAGCCTCGCGCAGCTTGTCGCAGATAGGCTTGGACGCTTCCCAGATCGTCATGCCGGCAAAGAAAGGCAGGCTGGACGCAAACTTACCATCACCCATGACAGGGGCGATGATGTCGTCATCCTTCATGCCATGCGCCTTGCATGACTGAAAATCTTCGATACCGTAAGCAGGGGCAGAGTGCACCACGCCGGTACCAGTTTCTGTACTGACGTATTCACCCAGGTAGACTGGAGAAAAACGGTCATAGCCCGCATCCAGTGCTGACAGCGGATGTTTGAATTTGATTTCAGACAAATCCGCACCCAGGCAGGTAGCGATGACGTCACCCGTCAGACCGTAGTTGGTCAGGCTGGCTTCGACCAGGTCTTTTGCCAATATCAGCAGAATGTCTTCACCTTCACGCTGGGTCTTGACCAGTGCGTAAGTGATTTCCGGGTGCATGTTCAGCGCCTGGTTGGACGGGATGGTCCATGGCGTTGTGGTCCAGATGACGCAATACCCTTTGTCCAGCGGCAGCTTGTCCAGCTTGAAGGCGGTAGCCAGTTTGTCATGTTCAGCAAACGGGAAGCCGACATCGATGGATGGGTCACGTTTGTTTTCGTATTCAACTTCAGCTTCGGCCAGGGCAGAACCGCAATCAAAACACCAGTTGACCGGTTTCAGGCCGCGATAGACATAACCTTTTTCCAGCAATTTACCGAGTGCACGCAATTCATCTGCTTCATTGCCAAAGGCCATGGTTTTGTAGGGATTATCCCATTCACCCAAAACACCCAGACGGATAAAGCCTGCTTTTTGTTTTTCTATCTGTTCATTCGCATACACGCGTGCCTTGGCATGCACCTCGGCCACGGGCAGGTTTTTGCCAAACAGTTTTTCTACCTGAATTTCGATAGGCATGCCATGGCAATCCCAGCCTGGTACATATGGCGCATCAAAGCCAGCCATGGTACGGGCTTTGACGATCATGTCCTTCAATATCTTGTTGACCGCGTGGCCCAGGTGGATATCGCCATTGGCATACGGTGGGCCATCATGCAGGATGAATTTCGGGCGACCGGCAGATGCCTTGCGCACACGTTCATAGATTTTCTTGTCTTGCCATTCCTTGACCCACTTGGGTTCGCGCTTGGCCAGATCGCCGCGCATGGGGAAAGCTGTTTCGGTCATGTTGACCGGGTATTTACTGGCAGTTTTTGCCGCTTTGTTTTCAGACATAATGAGTTTTCTATTTTTAAAATCGGGATGAAGTCACAAGCAAGTACAGTAAAAGTACAACAAGGTGAGCTTCAAATTCGGTCAGTGGCAGAGCGTGCAGGACGGTGGCTGTCGGCAAAATAGGCGCGTGCCTGATCTGCATCCTTGTTGATGGCCGCAGTCAGGGTTGGCAGGTCTATGTATTTTTCTTCGTCCCGCAGCTTTTTCAAAAATTCTATCTGCACGACTTTGCCATACGCATGACCACTGTAATCAAATACATGGGTTTCCAGTAGCACGCGGCCACTGTCATCAACAGTAGGGCGCACACCCAGGCTGGCAACGGCAGGCAATGGCTGCTCGGCCAAACCGTGAACCTGCACGATAAAGATGCCATGCAGGGCAGGGCGATGATGGGCAATGCGCAGGTTCAGCGTAGGGAAACCAATGGTGCGCCCCAGCTTTTGGCCATGCACAACATGACCAGAAATACGGTAAGGATGACCCAGCAAGGCTTCAGCTTCATCAAAATCACCATTGGCCAATGCCAGGCGTACCGCCGATGAAGAAATGCGCACGCCCTTGTTTTGTACCGAAGGCAGGGTTTCAACCGTAAAGCCAAAGCGCTGCCCGGCTTCAGTCAGCGTGGCGATATCGCCGGCGCGTTTGGCGCCAAAGCGAAAATCTTCACCGACCATGACCCATTTGACATGCAGGCCATCGACCAATACTTTTTCTATGAAATCCTGCGGCGACAATGCGGCGAAGTGGGCATTGAAATGTTCAACGATCACCCTGTCCACACCTGCTGCCTGCAACGACGCCATGTTGTCGCGCAAATTGGCGATACGGGTAGGTGCTTTTGAGATGTCACCCATCATCTGGGCAAAAAATGCACGCGGATGTGGTTCAAATGTCATCACGGCGGCTTCTATGTCCAGACGTGTGGCGGCATCCCGCAAACGGGCAAGCAAAGTCTGGTGGCCCAGATGCACGCCATCAAAATTGCCTATCGCCAGCGCACAGGGTGCACGGGAGGCTGCATTTGGAAGTCCGCGAAATACCTTCATTGTTTCCAGAAAACTGCTGCAAAGCCTTAGATTATAAATGCTTTCGTCTGGCTATAGACCTGATCTGAGGTGCAAATGCAAATTTTGCAAGGGAATAATGCGAGAAATTCCTGTTTTGCTTGTCACTTGCTTGCCAAGGAATTAATGATGATGCGACCACAAGACATCATTGGAGCTGAGATAGGACTGAACAGCTTCCTTGTTGCCAGTCGCGTGTTTCATGATTTCACCGCAGTTGCAAATGCCCTGGTAGGGTTGAATGTGCGAGCAGGCAGAGACTTTTTGCAGGAAGACCTGGACGGATTTGCTGCAGTTTTTGCACTTGAAGGTCAGGATGCGGGCGGGTTTGTTGATCATGATGCTAATTTTCTAAACAATTAATAAATTCAGTGAGCAGGCCAAGGACTATCACTGCTCACAATACAACTGCTATTTTAATTTTAAACGCCACAATGAAGTAACTTCTTTGACGCGAGCAGCATGCAAGGGATCGTTTTCATCCGTAGATTTTGGATGACGCGGCTTGATATCCATCTTGCCGACAACGGTCAGACCACCAGCTTCTATCCAGCCCGGCAAATCTGTCGTGTTGCGCAGGCCCAGGTGTTCGGCAAAGTCTGACATGATCAGCCAGGCTTCGCCCTGCGGTTCCAGATGTTCTGCCACGCCTGCAAGAAAGCCGCGCAACATGCGGCTGTCAGGGTCATACACGGCATATTCTATGGGCGAATTGGGGCGTGCTGGTAGCCATGGTGGGTTACAGACCACCAATGGTGCGCGGCCAGGTGGGAACAGGTCTGCCTGCATCAATTCTACCTGGCCGGACAAGCCCAGCCTGTCCACGTTTTCACGGGCGCAGGCGAGGGCACGCTGGTCCTGGTCGGTCGCCACTATTTTTTTGATGCCGCGTTTTGCCAGCAAGGCTGACAGTACACCCGTGCCCACACCGATATCAAAAGCCAGGTCGGTCGATGGCAACGGAGCCTTGGCCAGCAAGTCTATGTATTCACCACGTACCGGTGAAAAGACACCGTAGTATGGGTGGATTTTTGCGCCCAGTGCAGCAATCTCCACACCATTCTTGCGCCATTCATGTGCGCCTATCAGGCCCAGCAATTCTCGCAGGGAAGCGACAAAGGCGGTCGTCGGTTCACCATATACTTCCTGACAGGCTTGCGTTACATCCGGCGCGCGGCGCAGGGTGATGCGGTAGTCGGCTTCAAAAGGAATCAATACCATCGCCAGTACGCGGGCACGCTGCGATTGTGCCTGGCGATGCAGGTTGAATGCTTCTTTTGCTGATTCTGGTGCTTTGGTTTTTTTGCTGGCCTTGGCCGGTTTTTTATCGATGCGGCGTGCTAGTGCCTGCAATAACTGTTTGGCATTGTGATAGTCGCCACGCCACAGCAGGGCCGTGCCTTCGCATGCCAGCTTGTAGGCGGTTTCTACATTGATGCGGTCATCGGCAATCTGCACGCGCCTGGGGGCCGGCGCGCCGCTTTCTGAATGCCAGCGGCATGAGCGTGCTTCGTCGTTTTCTGTCCAGTGCAATTGTGTAACCGGGTTGGGGGTGTTCATGTTTTTCTTTTTGTGATGCTGCGGGTTTGCCATGACTAAGCGTGGCCAAGGCTGGAGTGTAACAAAGAAAGGCCCTTGAATGAGTGTCCACTATGGCAGCTTGGATGTTGCGGGAGTGTTGCAGGCATGTTTTCTTTATCTATGGGCAATAAAAAATACAGCTGATGGCTGCTATCTTGTGTTAACCTCGTATTTCTTAATATATTAAGCCTGCGAGATACTTACTATGTCCATGCCATTTCGTCCTGTTCTGATTGTCACTTTGCTGTCTTCACTGGTAATGGCTGCGCCTGCCAGTATGTCTGCTACGGTTGCGCCGGTAGCTGTTACCAAAAAAGCGGATCAGGGGTTTGCCCGGATCAAGGCTGCTTTCCTGAGCGCCTTGTGGCAACAGGATCCGGATATGGCAATGGCGGCAGGTCGCTATCAGGATGCGAATAAACTGGTATTGCCCAATCAATCTACCCGCGACGCCTATGTGGTTTTTGCGGATCACTGGCTGGCGCAAATCGGCAAGGTCGATGCAGAAAGCCTGTCTGCCAGAGAACAGACTGATCTGGCACTGATACGCAATTACCTGAACGGCACGCGCTGGTACCTGACGCAATTCCGCGAATTTGAATGGAACCCGACCCAGCATAATATCGCTGGCAGTTTTGATGCCATCCTCAATACCGACTTTGCACCTAAAGCCAAACGCGTGCTGGTAGCAATACAGCGCCTGCAAGCCGTGCCTGCGTATTACGCGGCTGCCAAAGTCAGCATCAAGAATCCCACGCCGGAACATACACGCCTGGCAATCAAGCAAAGCGCCGGTGCCATCGCTGTGCTGGCAGAACTGGAAAAAACAGCCGCACAAGAGAAACTGACAGTCAAAGACAAAGCAGCCCTGGATGACGGTTTAAAAAATGCCCGTGCTGCCGTCAATGATTATGTACAGTTTCTGGAAGCATTGGAAAAAACACTGGACCCGGCCACCGCACGCTCTTTCCGTATAGGCAAGGATTTATACGAAGGCAAATTTGTTGCCGACATCCAGTCTTCACTGACGGCAGAGCAGACTTACCAGCGCGCACTGAAGTTTAGAGATGAAGCGCATCTGAACATGGAAAAACTGGCGGATCAGCTCTGGGATAAAACCATGGGCACGCAAGCTAAACCAACTGACCGCGTCCGCAAGATTGCCATGGTTATCGATAAACTGTCTGAAAAACATGTGGCCGCCCAAGACCTGTTCACAGAAATCCGCAGCCAGTTGCCGCAATTGGAAAAATGGATACGTGAGCATGATCTGGTCAGCCTGAACGCCAAAAAGCCTTTGATCGTGCGTGAAACGCCGGTCTACCAGCGCGGTGTCAGTCTGGCATCAATAGAAGCCCCCGGCATCTTCAGGCCCAATGACAAGACCTATTACAATGTCACGCCTTTTGATGGTCAAAGCCCGGAACAGATAGAAGGCACCCTGCGTGAATACAATCACTGGGTCTTGCAGATACTGAATATCCATGAAGCCATTCCTGGCCATTACACCCAGTTGCAACATGCGAATCAGTCGCCATCGGTGATCAAGACCCTGTTTGGCAACGGTGCCATGGTCGAAGGCTGGGCTGTCTACAGCGAACGCATGATGCTGGAATCGGGCTATGGCGGCAATACGCCTGAAATGTGGCTCATGTATTACAAATGGAATCTGCGCGCCGTCTGCAATACCATTCTCGATTATCAGGTACATGTGCTGGGCATGACAGAGGCAGAAGCCAAAGATTTTCTGATGAACCAGGCTTTCCAGACCAAGGCAGAAGCCGACGGAAAATGGCTGCGCGTGCAGTACACCTCAGTGCAACTGACCAGTTATTTCAGCGGTTACAGCGAGATACTGGAGTTCCGTGAACAGCTCAAAAAACAGCAGGGCGACAAATTCAGACTCAAGCAATTCCATGAACAGTTCCTCAGCTATGGCAGCGCGCCTGTGGGGATGATCAAGAAGTTGATGTTGAAGGATTAAATCAAATTGGCAATTGATAGGTGAGTGTTGTGTGTGTGTGTCCTGAGTTGCGAATTCGTTGAAAAATAAATCAAGCGGATTATTAACTCAGGGAGCTGCCTAGCTGAAATCAATCTCGGTCATAGAGAAATTTAACGTGTTTTTCTCTGTGACACCTCTGTGTCTCCGTGTCTCTGTGTTTCTGTGGTGTGTGGTTTTTGGGATGAAATAACCAGCAAGGTGTTTTGACGCCAAGGCAGTCATTCATTCGCTGCTTTCCAGTCAGCATTGCCACATGGGTACGGCGCTGACACGTATTGCTAATGCACGGTTTTGACTGTACCTATCGGATGTTGGTCTTATATCCTTATGGCCAGAAATGGGCGCATTTTTGCACATTCATATCCCGGAAGGAAACCCCTTAGCTATACCGCAGTAGTTAGCGTGTGCCATATCTTTAGCGATTAGCCCGGATGCGATCAACGCTCCGGGCTTTTTGATTTTTACTTGGCATGATTTTTAGTACTTGAAATAGTGTGGCTAGTCGCATTAAGGACGATGGGGCGATCTTGCGTAAATTCTGATGCGAAGTGTAGCGCAGCCTGGCCGCACAACTGCTGTGGGAGCAGACGGTTCGTGGTTTGAATCCTCGATTCGCCTGCCAGATTGATTTCAATGTTACTGGGCTTGATTGAAGACCTTAATTTTTGTTATGTGCAAATTTTTAGAAGCAAATCAAAAAATAGCAAAACGAAAATATTACTTGTGGTACATTTATATTGCTAATTTATATTTCATAAATTACACCGAATTTATTTTTCTTAAACTTTACTTAAGGGTGGTCATATGAAAAGTAATCGATGGAAATTTCTTGTATTTGGTTTAAGTGCATCCATTAGCATCGTAGCGCAAGCCGCTGTTACTGTTGGTTCAGCCCAATTTCATGCCAAGCTGTATTCCGAAGCATTGGGTCGCATACCAGATCAAACCGGTTGGAATTCGGCAATGAATTATTATGCTAATAGCGCTTGCAATTCGCAGACGCTTTTAGCACAAGGGGTATCAGTTCTTACCTCATCTGAGTTTAGCAACTTAACGCCAAATAACAATGAAAAGATATTTAAACTGATCCGGGCTGCTTTTCATCGCGATCCTAACTCTTCCGAATTTTCTACAATATCTGCACAATTGAACAGCGGCACATCGTGGAATTCAATTGTGCAGAGCATATTTACCTCGACGGAATTTAATCAGCGCGTATCCATATACTGTGGTTCAGCGCCATCTGGCTGGCAGCCGACTCAGCCATTTAATGTTCAATCGACGTCAACCGGCAGTTTTTCAGATACATCTGGAAGTAATTTGCAGAGCTTAATCGATCAAACGCCACCAGGAGGAACCGTTTATTTAGAACAAGGTGCAATTGTAAAATTAAATCAATCCTTGATCTTAAGACAGGGAAGGACGCTAAGCACTATAGGCTTACCTGGTAGAAGACATTCTGGCTTACTGGGCCGACTTGTGCGTGACAGTGGATTCAATGCCCCGTTGGTACAACTGGAAGCTGGAAGCACATTAAAAAGTGTATGGATTGATGGCCAAAAGAATCGGTTTGGATATTCCAGAGATGCGATAAATCTTAATTCCGTCGGCTCAAATATACAAATTATTGATAACCTGATCACTGATTCAGCTGGGTGGACAAACTCACAATATTACGGATCATATGATGATGCCACATGCTCTTACGGGTACATCGGCGCAAATTTGATTACAGCGTATGGTGCGACACACACAATTCCTGATTCACACACAGATGGATTAAGTGTTGCGTGTGAAAATACGACTGTCGAAAACAATGAAATAATAGATGCAACGGATGTCAGCATTATTGTTTTCCCTGCAACTCCCAGACAGGGCGCTGCAGTCACGCAGAGAAGTATAGTCAGGAATAATTTCGCGTTAAATGCGGGGAACTCAGCCTATGCAGCTTATGCAGTAGATGGATTGCGGAACAGGGGTGTTAGCCATAATTTCTTGGGAACTGTATTTCAAAATAATACGATCTGGTCGAGCCCAGTGGCTCACATAGATATAGTTTTGGCGGTAGGTACGCGTCCGTGGTTTGGCAGCACCAGTGATATCGGGTATGGCCCATCATTTGATGGGAACACTACGGGCATCTCTACAGTGCGGGGTAACATGGGGATCGCCATTAGTGGAATGAAAGAAGTGTACGTTCAGAATAATGTTCTTTCTTTTCTACAAGTTCCAGCGTCACCATCATGCCCGCTATTTAATGTTGGAGCATCAACATTGGATGGATACGCGAGTGGGAATATTCAATCTTTTATTAATACTGTAATTCCTGCGTGTAATTGGCATCAATAAAATTAGCGTTATGTAGCCGTAGGCATGAGTAGTAAAGATACTGCTCATGCCACATAATTTTGGCGGACCAGCGGCGAACTGATGTTCAATTTCATTCAATCGACGTGTTCAAGGTAAGGGCAGAATAGGTCGGCCTTGATTCCACTGCCGTATCTCCAACAAGCCTGACACCAGTCCTGTCTATTTACTGCGCCATCACAAGTGGGCATTCGTACAGAGTGCCTTACCTTGCATGGCAAATCAAGATATTGATTCGCCTGACATACATTTCAATAAAATGCGTTTTAGCTTGATGTAGGCGTGCTTGCCGTATCTCCTTCATCAGTGAAAATATAAATATTTTGAAGAAATAACCTGCTACATGAATAAATTCGTCATTTAATGCTTGTTTTATTTAAATGCCTGTGGCAAGATAGCTCCATCGAATACAGCAGTACCCACTAAATAAACCAACCTACAAAAGGACAGATTGTGAAAACTACGCGACTCCAACAACTGAATCAGAACTTGCGCACTCATGCGCAGGGGCTGGCACAGGCTGGCGATGCGGTTCTCAATCTGTTCCCGCTATCGTCCCATGCCTCGCTCGCCAATCTGCCTTTGCAGTTAGCGCAGCCCAGCTCGCATCCAGCATTGCCCTTGCATCATCTGGGCGCAGGTATGCAATTCAACATCCGGGGGGAAACCTCACAGGTATCCGGCACCAGTTAGTGTGCCTGATAACTGTAGCGACAAGCCCGGATGCGATCAACGCACCGGGCTTTTTGGTTTGTATACAGAGTGATTTTTAATAATTGAAATAGTAGGACCAGTCGCAGCAACGCAGCTGAGGCGGTTTTGCGTAAGTTTTGATACGGAGTGTGGCGCAGCCTGGTAGCGCAACTGCTTTGGGAGCAGAAGGTCCGAGGTTCGAATCCTCGCACTCCGACCAGTTTAATTAATACAACAGGGGATTAGCCAAGTGGTGACGGCATCTGGTTTTGAACCAGACATTCCAAGGTTCGATTCCTTGATCCCCTGCCAGTTTGACGTACCTGTCATGTCGTCGCATGTGTCGCATGCACGCTTTACAGGTAGACAGTGAAACAGAAATAAAAGCTTCAGCCTGCTTTGGGGTGGCCATAACTTAACGGTGAAAGTCGTGGACTGTGAATCCGCTTATCTCGGTTCGATTCCGAGTGGTCACCCCAAAGCAGGTTGAAGTGAATAAGGTTTATGCGCGTGTGGTGGAATTGGGATACACGCTGGTCTTAGAAACCAGTGCCGAAAGGATTGAGGGTTCAAGTCCATCTGCGCGCACCAGGTTGAAGTAGGGTGCACCATGTGCACCGGATGTTTTGTGCATATCGCTATTTGCGTAAAACAGCGAACGGTGCACATGGTGCACCCTACACCAAGAGTGAAATTGACAGAGTTTAAATGCGCGTGTGGTGGAATTGGCATACACGCTGGTCGATGAACTCATTTCACCTACAGGAGCTAGCGGGAACGGACGATTCGGGTGCATTGCTACGTTGCGCCGCTTGCTAAGGCAGCAGCCTTAGCCGCACGACGACGCCTTGCACTGCATCCCGAATCGCCTCGTTCGCACTCGCTCCTGTAGGTGAAATGAGTTCTGAACCAGTGCCGAAAGGATTGAGGGTTCAAGTCCCTCTGCGCGCACCAGGTTGAAGTAGGGTGCACCATGTGCACCGGATGTTTTGTGCATATCGCTATTTGCGTAAAACAGCGAACGGTGCACATGGTGCACCCTACACCAAGAGTGAAATTGACAGAGTTTAAACGCGCGCGTGGTGGAATTGGTATACACGCTGGTCTTAAACACGAGCGCCTGAAGGCATGAGGGTTCGATCCCCTCCGCGCGCACCAGGTTGAAGTAGGGTGCACCATGTGCACCAGGTTTTTCGTGCCATCGAATTGTATAAAACATCGAACTGTGCGTGCAGCGCATCCAGTAAATTGGACCGTGCATCTATAAAACGACACATACAGAATTTTGGAAGCGTGGCAGAGTGGTTGAATGCACCTGTCTACATACAGCTTTGCTGTCGGGGGCCGTGAGTTCGAATCTCACCGTTTTCAATTTTTACTTTCTCATGAAGGAGCAACTGAAAGCCTGTTCCTTCATGAGAAGCTGATGTATCCGCTTATGCCCATAGATTGAAACGTGTAATTTCTTCGTGCTGAAAAGCGACAATCCGGGAGCGTATTCTAGTTTTGAAATCCGATTGCCTTATTCACTTGTTTTCATATTGATGAAATGAATCTTATTTATGTATTCCGACATTTATAAAGTAAGTCAGCTCGGTAAAGGGTTTCTGGCTGTCATGGCCAAACCTGTTGGCGGTGAATGGATAGAAGATGAGTTTCGTGGGATCGCGCAATTCGGAATATGCCGTCTCGTGTCTCTTCTTGAAAATCATGAAATTCGTGAATTGGGCTTGCAAGCCGCACCTGCTTTATGTGCCGCAAATCAAGTTGATTTCCTGCACTTTCCTATCAAGGACAGAGGTGTGCCATCTTCCTTATCTGCTACGAAAAAACTCGTGACGCATCTGCATTCGTCCATTGTTAATGGCGACAATACGGTAATACATTGTCATGCCGGCATTGGCAGAACAGGATTGCTGGCTGCAGCAATCCTGATAAGGCATGGCGAAGATGTGGCTGAGGCTCTTTCAATGGTAAGTAAAGCGCGCAGGGTTCCTGTTCCTGACACCGAAGAGCAAATAAATTGGCTTAAACAGCATCAGGCTGCCTTGCGTATTTGATGTGTCTGATGTGCCTGACCTTCCTCAGGTGCCTGATTTGCCGTTTTTTCGCAAAACCCAGGCATGCCACACCATTCTTGCAAGTAAATATTTCCAAGTGGAAAATTATCTTCAGTCTATTTTGGTGCAGCCTGAGAAAATTTGTCAAAAATGCCCCAAAGCAGTTCAAAAAATGTGGCAAGAGTAGTTTTTTTACAAATCTGTTAAAAAAAGTAAACACGGGTCACAAAATTGACATGTGTCGATGTTAATCTAGTAATCGTTTGCGCAAACGATTGCTTAGTTGAACTGTCGTTAAATCTCGTTTCTGGAAAGCTGCAAACAGCATCGTGGTAAGAAGAATAGGTAGAGCTTTACAAGAATGGCTGCTTACAGATATCTGAACAAGGCTGGAATAAAAGAAGCGAGAGAGCAACGTGTTTCTAACCGGAACACGTGCGTGAGATGGTAGTTTGGCCCTCTGTTTTGACGATTTCATCTGAATGAAGATATGTGTTTGACCGCCACATCATCGAATGTCAAATATCAATCATTCTGGGGGAATTTTTTATGCAAGGCCAACAAAAAAACGGCAGGCTAAAATTGCTGACGCTACAACTAAGTCTGATTTTTGCAGTTAGTTTTACGGGGATGGATGCGGCCTACGCATCTATTCCAGATCATCATGAATTTGATGCCAGTCTGCATGTGCCATATCGTTCTGACGCCAAAGCCGGTGCCGAATCCCGTTATTTCACGATGGAATTCGAATACCCGTATGTCACCAAGGAACAGTCCATCACCTGGCGGCTGGAATTGCTGGGTGCTGATGGGCGCGTTATTGACCATTGGTATGGCGTAGAAAAACTCTTCAAGAAAACCGTGACAACGCAGTTTTTCTGGAGCGGTCGCGGCCCCAGGGGCGAAGCCCTGAAAGACGGTATCTATCAGGTCAGACTGACTGCCAAAGCTACGGACACTGTGGCGTTGCAGGCGGCTCCGGCGGCGGATGTTGCCACCCTGGTTGAACGCGCCCTGGCCAAACATGATACCGAAATCATCACGCAAAGCTGGCCACTGCAAGTCGGTAGCGTGGCTGCCCCCAAAATGCCAGGCTTTGCGGCCTTGCCGACCAAAGCCAGCAAAACCCTGTCAACTTCCAGTACCACCAGCACAAGCCGTCAGGCAGTTGCTGGCGCTGCACCGCCACCTGTTGCAGCCACCGGTTCTTTGCCTTACACCGTGTATTACGGCAACCTGCATAGCCAGACCAATCACAGCGATGGTGGTGGCGAGCTGACATCCTGTGTTGGCGCGCAAAACCCGCAATCTGCCGCCTATGGCCCGACGGATGCCTATCAATACGCATTGAACAAGGGCCTGGATTTTTTGATGACGTCTGAACACAACCATATGTACGACGGTTCTGACAGTACCAACGCATCTGCCAATCCGGCCACGGCTAAAAACCTGTATCAATCCGGCCTTGCCGCTGCTACCAGCTTCAATTCCAGTCATGCCGGTTTCCTGGGTATTTACGGTATGGAATGGGGTGTCATCAGCAATGGCGGGCACATGAATATTTTCAACTCGAATGAATTGCTGGGTTGGGAATACAATAGTAGCAACCAGCTAATCGCTGACACACTTACCACCAAGAACGATTATGCCGGTCTGTACACACTGATGCGTCAGCGTGGCTGGATAGGGCAGTTCAATCATCCTTCCACCAGCGGACAGTTCCTCGTCAACAGCACACCATTCGGTTTTACCGCAGACGGTGATCAGGCTATGGTAGCTTGCGAAGTCCTGAACACTTCAGCATTTTCGACCAACACCACAGAAACCGAAACCAGCCGCAGTACCTATGAAGGTGCCTGTAACAAGGCGCTGGAAGCCGGTTTCCACGTTGCCTTTACCACAGACCAGGATAATCACTGTGCCAACTGGGGTGCGTCTTACACCAACCGTACCGGCGTATTGTTGCCAACGGGTGCTGCCTTCAATACCGCCAATTTTATCGATGCATTGAAAGCGCGCCGTATTTTTGCCAGTATGGACAAGACCTCGCAAATCGTGCTGACCGCCAATGGCCATGTCATGGGTGAACGCTTCACCAATAGTGGCACACTGACTCTGGTCAGCAATTTTGCCAGCACCAGTGGTCGTACTGCTTCCACGGTCGTTATTTACGAAGGTGTGCCAGGCCGCAATGGCACGGTAACGCAATTGTCCAGCACCGCCACGACCACCATCACCCCGACAGTGGGCGAGCATTTTTACTATGCAAAAATCACTCAGGACGATGGCAATATCCTGTGGTCGGCACCGATCTGGGTAACCCAGTCGAATAGTGCAGATACCACGCCACCAACGGTCAGCGCAGGTGAATCCGGCAGCAGCGGTACGATTACGCTGTCCGCCAGTGCGACTGATAACGTGGGTGTCAGCAAGGTCGAGTTCTATGTGGACAGTGCACTCAAAGGCACAGTCACCAGTTCCCCGTACAGCATGACACTGAACTCCACCAGCCTGAGCAATGCTAGCCACAGTCTGGTCGCCAAGGCCTATGATGCCGCTAACAATGTGGGTACGTCATCGGCAGTCGGCTTCACCATCAATAACCCGACCAGCGACACGACCCCACCTACGGTCTCTGTCAGTGAAAGCGGTAGCAGCGGCACCATTACCCTGTCTGCCACGGCGACGGACAATGTGGGTGTCAGCAAGGTAGAGTTTTATGTTGATGGCACGCTGAAGGCAACCAGCACCGCATCGCCGTATTCAACCACGCTGAATTCCACGACCTTGTCGAACGGTAGCCATAGCCTGACTGCCAAAGCCTATGACGCTGCCAATAATATCGGTACATCGTCGGCCTTGAGTTTTACGGTCAACAACACGACCTCGACGCAGTTGATTACCAATGGTGGTTTCGAAAGTGGTACTGGTTCCTGGACGGCCAGTTCTGGCGTCATCAGCACAGGTGGTTCTGAAGCATCGCGCACTGGCAGCTATAAAGCATGGCTCAACGGTTATGGCAGTGCCCACACTGATACCCTGTATCAGCAGGTCACCATCCCCGCTGCTGCCACATCAGCCAGCCTGAGTTTCTGGCTGAAGGTAACATCAGACGAAACCACGACCACCCAGGCTTACGATACCCTCAAACTGCAAATTCAAAACAGCAGTGGCACCGTATTGGCAACACTGGCGACGTATTCGAACCTGAACAAGGGGACTGCCTATGTCAACAAAACCTTTGATCTGACCAGCTATAAAGGGCAGACAATACGCGTGTATTTTGTGGGTGTGGAAGGTAGCGTGACGGCTACGTCTTTCCTGATTGATGATGTGTCGCTGATCGCCCAGTAAACTGATTCGTCGCAATATTGAAAAAGCCTGCCGGTTGATGAACTGGCAGGCTTTTTCTTTATCTCGGGATGCTATTCACTACAACTGGCTAACATTATGAAAATCAGGAAGCGACCAGCAAAAAGTACCCGCTTTCCAGAACGCCTGTATCGACCACGGCGTTAATCGCCGCTTGAGGATTGCTGGTTTGTATGGCATCCGTGGTGACACCGTTAATGACGGCGTAGACGGTGTAGGTATCACTGATATTCAGCGTGCTTGGGATAAAGTCATCGGTAACGACGACATTCTGTGTTACCTGGTCATTTTGGCGTATGGAAAAAATGACGGGTCCCACGCAAGTCTTTTGAAGCTGCAATTGATTCGGATTGCTATACGGCACATGGATCATGTCAAATTCAAATGTACCTTGCTGCATAACTTGTTTCACCTGCGCTAGAAAACCCGCAGCCCCGACAAAGCTCTGGCTGGCGCTGGTGTAGGTATTACCTTGTATGACGGTCGTCGCAAAGACGCTGGCGGGAGGTAAGTCAGTCGCCAGTTCTGCCATGGATTCCGGCGGCACTGGCAAATGCTCTGCAATCAGCATATCCCCTTTCAACACCGTAAAATAGGCCTGGTAATTGGTTTTGTTCGTCAAGTTCATGGACATTACACTCTCCTGTAGGGTGATTTGCCTTGCAGACATGAAGGCGGAAGCGGGATTGTTTATTTTACATTAACATATCGATATTACACAATGCAGGTTCGCCGACTAATATTCTATTTTGTTGTTAATTTGATCATGGTGCCAATGCCACCAATACCGCCAATCAGGAAAGAATTGTATGCACATCAGGTTTTATCATGCCCCGGATGCCAATTGCTGCGAGCGATTGTTATGGATACTCGATTACAAGCGCGTGCCCTACGAACGTATAGACGTGGGGCTGACACAGGTGGGTGAACATGTCACCCAACACAGTCCTTTTGCCCGCGTGCCACTGATGGAAATTGATGGCACACCCTTGAGTGAATCCATGGCCATGGCCGAATTCATCGAAGAGCTGGTGCCCAATCCGCCCTTGCAATACACCGAAACCTTTGCCCGGGCCCAGGTCCGCGAGATTTGCGAAGCAGTCAATTCGTCCATCCATCCACAGCAAAACGGCAGCACCGTCCGGTATTTTCATCCCGAATGGAGCCGGGAACAAATGAAGCCGGCACGTGCCAACTGGCTCAATATCAACCTGCAAAAACTGCAAAGCCGCCTGTGGCGCAGCAGCCAGTTTGCTGTAGGTACAGATTTCACCCAGGCCGATATTTTTGTCAGCATCATTTATCGCAAGGCCGTAGATTTGGGTGTGCCCATCACTGATCTGCCGCAGTATGAAAAACACTGGCAGTTTTTGATGTCGCATGAAGCGATACGTGCCAGCTGTCCGGTGAATTGACATACATTAATCGTGAACATGTAATTTGATGACTAAAAAATTATTTTGGAGCGACCCCTATCAAACCAGCCTGCTGACACAGGTCAGTGCAGTGGATGGCAATGATATTCGTCTGGTATCGACGATCTTCTTTGCTTTCTCTGGCGGGCAGGAAAGTGATCAGGGTACGATAGCCGGGCATGCGGTAGTCGCTGCGCGCAAGGAAGGGTTGGAACTGGTGTATACGCTGGCGGATGGCCATGGCTTGTTGCCGGGGCGGGATGTGGAAGTCCGTATAGACTGGGAACGGCGTTATCGTCTGATGCGCCTGCATTTTGCGGCGGAGCTGGTGCTGGAATTGTTTTACAAGTCGCTATCTGGTGTCGGTAAAGCAGGTGCCCATATTGCCGGGGACAAGGCCCGCATCGACTTTGTCTGGCCTGAAAGCATTGCGCCTTTGCTACCCGCATATACGCAAGAAGCGCAAGCCATCATTGATGCCAATCTCGATATCATATGTGCCTTTGATGATGAGACGACACAGCGACGTTATTGGGAAATCAGCGGATTTTCGCGTGTGCCTTGCGGCGGTACCCATGTCAAAAAGACGGGTGAACTGGGGCAGATCAGGCTGAAACGCAACAATATAGGGCGTGGCAAGGAGAGGGTGGAGATTTATCTGACGCCATAAAAAAACAGCGATTGCAAAAATGCAGATCGCTGTTTTTTTGAATGCAGACAAGGGCTGGTGTTTATTTCCCAAACAGTGATGAAAACTGTTGCAGTACATCTGCCGGATTGATGCTTCCGGCTTCCGGTACCTGGCCATGTGGGGTCAGGTGATCGATGATGCCGGGCAAAAATTCGGCCAGATGACTGGCTGCGCCTTCGTGGGAAATGCCGGCGGAATCAGCCAGTTGCTGCAATTGTCCGCCACCCAGGGCTTGCTGAATTTGCGCGGCAGAAATCGGCAGGTTTTGCCCTGTACCTATCCAGGATTGCACGATGTCTCCAAGACCAGCCTGTTGGAGGGTGTTGATCAGCGACTGCAAACCGCCGCCGGACTGATTGCTGCTCAGCATGCCCATTGCCGCCTGGATCAGCATGGATTTAGAGTCAGTACTGCCGTTGTTACCTTGGTTCATGCCACCCAGCATGCCTAATGCGCTATCAAGAAGTCCCATGATTATCCTTTCAGATGAAGTTGATGTGTACAACTATACATATGGCAGAGTGTATGTCGCCTAGCGTACAGTAATTGTGAACTTTATATGAAATTTGACATTGTTTTACTGCGATTGCAATGTCTGAATTACATTCCGCCCCAGGCGGCATTCAATATGGCAATGGCGGCCAGGCCTGCTGTCTCGGTGCGCAAGATGCGTGGGCCCATGGACAGGGCCAGCACACCATGTTTGATGGCAAGATTTTCTTCTTCATCCGTGTAACCGCCTTCTGGTCCCACCATCAGGCTCACGGCTTGTGCCGGGTGGTGGCGTGACCAGTCGGCCAGTGACTGGTCAGCGCGTGGCGTCAGTAATATCCTCTGATGCATGTCTTGCTGGCCCAGCCACTGGGTGTAGTTCATCACCGGTGCCAGATGGGCGAGGCGGTTGCGGCCACACTGTTCGGCAGCGGCAACGATAATACCTTGCCAGTGTGCCTGTTTTTTCTCGGCACGTTCTGCCGACAGCTTGACGACGCAACGTTGCGCCGCCAATGGCTGTATGGCGCTGACGCCCAGCTCCATGGCCTTTTCTATGATCCAGTCCATTTTTGATGCTTCTGGCAGCGCCTGCACCAGGTTCAATGAATAGGGCAGCTCACATTCTTCCGGCAAAAATACTTTGACATCTGCGGTCACATTTTTCTTGCCGACTTCGGTCAGGGTAGCGACATGGCAGCCACCTTCGCCATTGAAAATATGGATGTTGTCACCGACACTTTGGCGCAGCACAAACACATGATGTGCAACTTCATCCGGCAGGGCAATGCTGGCACCTATACTCAAGGGCAGCGGACAATAAAAACGTGGCATTGCTTTCTCGATTAATTTAAAACTTATTCTAATATGTCATGCAGGCTGCGTTTAGCATCCCCAACCCCAGACTCAACGCCCCCAGGAAAACGCCTGAGGCAATTTTATTGTCAGGTATGTCAGACACAATGCCGGGTATCAGCAGGCGGGCAACGCCAAATGCCAGTAACTGTATGACCAGTGCCACCACACCCCAGAAACACATGTCCACCAGGCTGACACTGTTGGCAATGGCTGATGCCAGCGCCGTACAGTAACCAAGCACAGCACCCGACAGACTGGCAGCCGCCGCCACATTGCCAGCACGTATCAGGGCGATCTCGCGATACGGGGTAATGCGGATATAGATCACCACAAAGATCGCCAGCAAGACAAAGGCGGCGGCGATATGGCTGAAGAAGGCGATCAGTCCGTGTGCTACTAATTGTTCACTCATAGGGCATCCTATTCTACAAAATAATGGGGAATGAAACGGCTGGTGTTCTTGGTGATCAGGGTTTCATCTTCGCGTATGCCTATGCCAGCCGGTTCGTCGCCGACTATCCAGGCACCGATGGAGGTATATGCCGGTGTGATGCCGTCATCAAACCTGGGCTGGGGTGCATACGCCTGATAGATATACCCTTCGGCGCCATAGTCACCGTCAGTATGCAGTACCTGACCATCGGCATAGATGGAAATGTTTTCACCCTCGCGTGAATACAGCGGTTTTTTCACATGATTGCCACTGATGCGCCAGGCATCAAACGACGCGGGCAGCAGGTTGGGGTGATTCGGAAACAGTTCCCACAGTATCGGCAGTATGGCCTTGTTGGACAATACCATTTTCCATGCAGGTTCTATGATGCGCATCGGGCGCTTCAGCAAATGGTTGGCGAAATCTTCGCGACACAGCCATTCCCAGGGGTAAAGTTTGAACAGATTGTCTATCCGGCTGTCGGCATCATCGACGAATACGCCTTCTTCTTCATCCCAGCCCAGGCTTTCTATGGCGCATTGTTTGGTGGCAAAACCTGCCTGTATGGCGGTGTCGCGCAAGTAAGAAAGATTGCCTTCATCTTCTTCGTTACTACCTGCACAGGCGAAATGCAGCATGCCCTTGTTGGGGAATTTTTTCCACTGTTCTATCAGTTTTTCATGCAGAGAATTGAACTGATCTGCATCCGGATGCACGTCTTGCAGCCAGTACCATTGTGCGACACTGGATTCCACCAGGCCGGTCGGGGTGTCGGCATTGTATTCGAGCATCTTGGGTGCGCCGCTGCCATTCCAACTGAGATCAAAGCGGCCATACAGCGAAAATTCTTTGCTGCGCCAACTGTCTTCCACTTGCGACCAGAATGCGCTGGGGATGGCAAATTTTTCCTGCATGCCATTTTTGATGACGTGGTCCACCGCTTGTAGCGACATCTGGTGCAGATCGAGGCTGGCTTGCTCCAGTACGTCGATCTGTTCTGCGCTAAAGCAGTAGGCATAACGCTCGTCCCAATACAGACCATCGATGGAATGGTAGCTAAAGCCCAGGGATTCAAATTGCTGCTGCCAGCCCGCGCGTGGCGTGAGTGAGGTACGTATCATTAACCGCCCCCGGAAGAACCGTGTGACGTACTGCCAAAACCACCGCGGCTGACGCTGCCACGGCTGACACTGGTGCTGCGGCTGACAGCATGGTCGCTGCTGCCACCCTGAAAGCCAAAACTTCTTTGCGCAGTTTCACGGTTGCCCGGACTGTAGTGCGGACCAAAGTAATGCATGTTGTAACCACTGTAATGTCCGCCGGTGCCCGTGTAGGAAGAGCCGGTGTAGCCATTGCCCGTACCTGTACCTGTGTTGTTCAGATTTGCATCCGTATTCAGATTGCTGGTAGCGACTGATTCACATGCGGGGCCATCGCCCCAGTCCTTACGGCAGTCTTCCAGGCTCTTGTATTGATCGCGTATGGCGGTCAGTTCCTGGTTGCTGTCACTGTCACTGCTGCTACACGCAGTCAGTGCAGCACTGGTCACTAGCATTAGCGGCAGGGTACGGCTTGCCCTGCGTTTGCCATGTTGTTTGTTTTTTCCGGCACTCACGGTTTCTCCTGGTTCAGGTGGCCGGCATCAGGTCTTTCACATAATTGGGTAAAGCAAATAATGCCTGATGCACATCTGCATTGTAATACTTTAGCAACGGCAAGCCACGGTGTTTGATGCGCTGATTTACCGTTGACGCGGGAATCGTCTGGGGATTGAGCTGTTTGCTGGCAATTGCCATACCCCACAGGGCACCATACAAGGGGATGAATACCGTGTAAGGATGGATCTGGGCAAACGCTGTTTGCAGTTTGGCCAGTGTAGTGCTGAAGCGCTCGGGATGATAAAACGGGCTGCCCAGGTGCAGCACCAGCATGCCTTCTGTCGTCAGGCGTCGGGCGCAAATCTGGAAAAATTCTTCCGTCATGCAGGTGGCCGCAAGTGAATTGCCGGTGGGGCTGACGGGGTCGGTCAGATCCAGCAAAATCAGGTCGTAGACATCGCTGCATGAACCTACATAGGCAAAGCCGTCTTCATGGCGGTGTTGTATTTTTGAATCATCCAGGGCACCACGATGGATATTGCCGAGGTGCTGGCGCGCCATGGTCACCACATCGGCATCAATTTCACACAGGGTGATGCTGGTGATGCTGGGGTGCTTGAGTAATTCTTCGCAGGAACCGCCATCACCACCGCCTATGATCAGGGCGGTGCGTGGTTCCGGGTGAGCAATTGCGGCGGGGTGGACCAGGCATTCATGATAAAAGAATTCGTCTTTTTCCGAGGTCATCATGGCACCATCTAGTCGCATGACTTTGCCAAAATCGCTGGTGTCGGCGATCTCTATATCTTGCATGGCACTGGTGTGTCGTGCTAATACCTGGTTGATGCGGGTAGCAGCAAAGCTGTGGTCGCTCAGGGCTTCAAATGTAAGGCCAGTGGCCAGGCCAGTGGTCGGGTCAGAGGCAAGCTCGCCGCGTTGCAGTTCCTGCCGCGATACCGTGCGTGGCTTGAACACGGCAATCAGCGCATCAACTATTTGCCTGGCCTTGCTGTCATTGTCATGGTTGAAGTTGCAGACATATACATCCAGCGTCACTGCATGACGTTCTGGCCAGGTATGGATGGCGACATGCGATTCTGCCAGCAGCAGGGCACCGGTGACGCCGGCCGGGCTGCCATCTTCATGCGTGAAGGGGTGAAATTTTTCACCGACTATGGTGAGACCGGCAGCGATGGTGATGTCACTCAGGCACAGACGCAGGCTTTCCGGGCTGACGAAATATTCTGGCGCTGCTTCACAATTGAAACAGTCGGCGGTCAGGTGTAAGCCTTCCATAAGTCTTTCTTTAATTCAGTGGTTCAAAAATGCCCTGCAAGTCTTCTGCCGTCAGTTGCACGCTGGCGATTTCGCCCTGGTCCAGTATGGCACGGGCCAGGTCGGATTTTTTAATCTGCATTTCCTGGATTTTTTCTTCCAGCGTGCCCTTGGCGATCAGGCGATAGACAAATACGGGCTTGTCTTGCCCTATGCGCCAGGCGCGGTCGGTAGCCTGGTTTTCTGCTGCCGGGTTCCACCATGGGTCATAGTGGATGACGGTGTCGGCTGCTGTCAGGTTCAGGCCCACGCCACCAGCTTTCAGGCTGATCAAAAACAGGGGGATATCACCTTCCTGGAAGCGGCGTACCACTTCGCCACGGTGTTCTGTATCACCGGTCAGGATGGCAAAGCGCAACTGCTTTTCAGTCAGTGCTTCGGCGATCAGGGCCAGCATGCTGGTGAACTGTGAAAATACCAGAATCTTGCGACCTTCGGCCAACAGCTCATCGATCATGATCAGCAATTCTTCCAGCTTGGCTGAAGGCGGCATTTTGTCTTTGCTATTTTTTGCAGATTTAGTTGCGTTGGTAGCATTGGTAGCCTTGGCACCAGTAATCTTGACCAGTCGTGGATCACAGCATACCTGGCGCAGTTTCAGCAGCGCATCAAGGATGACAATCTGGCTGCGTGCCACACCTTTCTTGGCGATTTCTTCACGGACTTTTTCATCCATCGCCAGGCGCACGGTTTCATACAGATCACGTTGCGCACCGCTGAGTTCTATGTGGCGCAAGACTTCGGTCTTGGCTGGCAGTTCCGTCGCCACCTTGTCCTTGGTACGACGCAGTAAAAACGGTTTGATGCGACGTGTCAGCAGGGCGTGGCGCTGGCTGTCACCGAGTTTTTCTATGGGATGCTGGAAGTCTTTGGTAAATGACTTGATATCTCCCAGCAGGCCCGGCATCAGGAAATTAAATTGCGACCACAGTTCCCCCAGATGATTTTGCAAGGGCGTACCGGTCAGGCACAGGCGGTGATTCGCTTGCAGCAGGCTGGCAGTCTGGCTGGCCTTGGCCTGGGCATTTTTGATGTACTGCGCTTCGTCGAGTATCAGCAAATGATAGCGATGTGCACGCAATGCTTCTTCATCGCGCGGCAGCAGGGCATAGGTAGTCAGTACCAGGTCCACCCGCGGTATTTGTTCAAACAGTTTGCTGCGGTCTTTGCCCTGCAAGACCAGTACCCGCAAATCGGGGGCAAAGCGTTGTGCTTCGCTGGCCCAGTTATCCATCAGACTGGTAGGGGCAACCACCAATGCTGGCTGGCTTAAACGACCGGCTTCTTTTTCTATCAGGATATGGGTCAGGGTTTGTATGGTCTTGCCCAGGCCCATGTCGTCAGCCAGTATGCCAGCCAGTTGGTATTCGCGTAAAAACTGCATCCATGCCACGCCTTCTTTTTGGTAATCGCGCAGGCTGGCGCGCAAGCCTGCGGGCGGGGTGATGGTATTGATGCCACCAAAGGTCGCCAGGCGTTGGCCAAAGCTTTGCTGGCGTTCGCCACCTATCCAGCGCAAATGGGTGGTGGCCGATAGTTCTGCCAGGCGTGCCGCGTCCAGCATGGGTAGCCGCAGTTTGTCGCCTTGATGTTCATTGAAATACAGCTCGCCCAGGATCAGCAGGATAGGCTTGATGCGCGCATAGGGCAGGGCGACGCGGGTATTGTCAGGCAGGGCCAGTAAGACTTGTTCATCATCGGCGCGCTGGTTGACTTGTTGCAGGCTAAAGTCTTGCGGTGCCTGGCGTATCAGGCTGACCAGCAGCGGTAGTAATGAAATTTTGGTCTGGTTGACGACGATGCCCAGTTCCAACTCAAACCAGACCGATTGCTGGGTATCTTCATCCACTTCTGCATACCAGTCTTCGACTTCCTGCAGGTTGTAGCGATAGTCATCTTGCTGGCGTATATCCCAGCCCTGGCTGATCAGGCCGGGCAGGTCTTTGGTCGCAAAATGCAGCCAGGCGTTCTGGTCTGGCAGACATTGCAACAGGTCTGTTTCATGCCCGGGTACCACTTGCAGTTGAAACCCCATATCCTTCAGGGTTTGCGTTGCGGCCTGTTCGGCAGGCTGATCCCTGAGTATGTTTTCCAGCCCGTGCTGGCCGCGACGCAGCAGGCTATCGCCTGCCTGATCGGCTTCTGCCATTACATTGTCATAGGCAAAGCGCAGGACGGCGTAATCAGTACACAGGTCGGCTGTGGTCAGGGCATTCAATTCAAGTACCGGGCGCATACGGACATCGGCACGCACCTGTGCATCCAGTTCGGCAGGCAGGGGAATCAGGTGTTGCAAGCCCATGTCCAGCAGACGATTTGCCATGGCCAGCCGGGTTTCCGTGCGGGTAACAGCCAGCAAGGGGGCTTCCTGCACCAGATTGATCAACGCAGGCAGGGGAAACTTGCCGGTAGCGGCCACATGCAGCTCGCCGCAACTGTTTTGGCCGATCAGCCACGGTGGTTCGGTGGGTAATATGTAAGGGCCAGGTGTTGAATCGGCAGAGACCGATGTCTCTGCACCGGTGCCATCGAGTTGCCAGCGCAGCCGCAGGTAGTCCTTGTCTTCCTGCCAGGCCAGATGGGCCTGTTGCAAAGGATGGTAAGCCAGTCTGGATAACTGGCTTTGTTTTTTTTCTGTATTCAGCCAATACAGTTTGCCGGCTTTGGCGACGCGTTCGAGCAAGACCGCACCCATCCTGCCTTTGGGGGAATAGTGCGAGTAATAAAACGAATTCATCGTGCACATATTGAATAGCGCCAGCAATTCGTAATCTGCTTCTCGCAGAAAATGGGCTGATTTCATCATGTCGCGCACGGCCAGCGACAGCTTGGTGTATTTAAGCTCGCCTTTGGCATTCTGCTTTGCCTTGCCGGGTATCAGTCTTACTTCCTTGCTGCCCGCCACGGTGGACAGGCTGAAAATCAGCATGCCATCGTCTGTTTCTTCGTTGCCGGATTCGCTCTCAGTGCTCAGGGCAGGGCTGTCATGCCGGGCAAATTCCAGTTCGCGCAGCCATTTCTGTTCGGTGAAACCAAGCGCCGTGCCATTGCTGGCTGCATGGTCGGGTGGTGGGCTGGCCTTGTTCTGGTGATCAAGAATATTCAGTAAAACGGCTGCTACATGCTTGCAATTGTAATCAACCGGGCAACTGCAGGCGCCATTGACGGCTTCCAGTGTTTCATTTTCAAACACCAGTTCTATCTCTTGCGTATAGATATTACGGCCGCTGCCCTGGACTTCGCTTTCTACGAAATCATTATCAAAACTCCAGCCTCTGACCTTGTTTTCTGTTGCATAACTGATACCACGGATGAACACCTCGTGGGGAAATTGCCGGGCAAGATCGTCGAGGGAGAAATGACGTTTTTTTGATGACATGCGTAAGCTTTATAGATAAACCCAGTGATTTTACAGTCTAAAACAGCCTGTTTGCGCTTCTGAAGCGTCGCAATTGTAGTATGGACCCCATGCTCTGGTAAAATATCGGGTTTCGCAGGGATGGAATTATTCCTCCTCAGCCGCTTGCTTCACTGACCAGTTTTCTCAAGACAAACTTCTGACACCATGATTTCATCTCTTCAGCCAGCAACACTTACCAAGATGGCCAATGCAATTCGTGCCTTGTCCATGGATGCGGTACAAAAAGCCAATTCCGGTCACCCGGGCGCGCCTATGGGCATGGCCGATATCGCCGTTGCTTTGTGGAAAGGCCATTATCGCCACAATCCGACCAATCCAAAATGGATTAACCGCGATCGCTTTGTGTTGTCAAATGGCCACGGTTCGATGTTGCATTATTCGCTGCTGCACCTGACAGGCTATGACCTGTCTATGGATGAAATCAAAAATTTCCGTCAATTGCATTCCAAAACTGCCGGTCACCCTGAAGTACACGTGACACCAGGCGTGGAAACCACCACTGGCCCATTGGGGCAGGGCATTACCAATGCCGTTGGTATGGCGCTGGCTGAAAAACTGCTGGCTGCCGAGTTCAATCAGGGTGACCTGAAAGTGGTTGACCATTACACCTATGCTTTCATGGGCGACGGTTGCCTGATGGAAGGCATTTCGCATGAAGCCTGTTCACTGGCGGGCACGCTGCAACTGAATAAACTGATCGCCTTCTGGGATGACAATGGTATCTCCATCGACGGTCATGTCGAAGGCTGGTTCACAGACAATACCCCAAAACGCTTTGAAGCCTATGGCTGGAATGTGATCCCGGCGATTGATGGTCACAATGCTGAAGCCGTATTCAATGCCATTACTGCTGCTAAAAAATCTGACAAGCCTACCCTGATCTGCTGCAAAACCGTCATCGGCAAGGGCTCGCCAAATATGGAAGGCACGCACAACGTGCACGGTGCTGCCCTGGGTGACAAGGAAATCGCCGCAGTCCGTGCCAACATCGGCTGGGAATACCCACCATTTGAAGTACCAGCTGACGTCTATGAAGCCTGGGATGCCAAAGCTGATGGCGCCAAAGCCGAAGCGGAATGGAATGCACAATTTGCAGCCTACACTGCCCTGTTCCCGCAAAAAGCGGCTGAACTGACACGCCGCATGAATGGTGACTTGCCAGCCAACTTCGACGAAGTGGTGGCGAATGCGATTGCATCCTGCGTAGAGAAAAAAGAAAACATCGCGACCCGCAAGGCCAGTCAAAATGCGATCCAGGCATTTGCGCCATCGCTGCCAGAATTCCTCGGCGGTTCTGCCGATCTGACAGGTTCCAACCTGACCAACTGGAAAGAATGCGTTGCCGTGCGTGGCAACCAGGCTGGTAACCATATCAACTATGGCGTGCGTGAATTCGGCATGAGCGCGATGATGAATGGTATCGCCCTGCATGGTGGTTATATCCCGTTTGGCGCGACCTTCCTGACGTTCTCTGATTACAGCCGCAATGCCATCCGCATGGCAGCGCTGATGAAAATCCGTACCCTGTTTGTGTTCACGCATGACTCTATCGGACTGGGTGAAGATGGCCCTACGCATCAATCCGTCGAACATGTGTCCAGCATGCGCCTGATCCCTAATCTGGATAACTGGCGTCCATGTGACACGGTGGAATCAGCAGCGGCATGGGCACATGCGGTAAAACGTAATGATGGCCCATCGACGCTGATTTTTTCACGCCAAAACCTGCCGTATCAAGAACGTACTTCCCAGCAAATTGCTGATATACAGCGCGGTGGTTATGTTTTGCAAGATGTGGCTGATGCAAAAGCAGTATTGATTGCGACTGGTTCTGAAATTGAACTGGCTGTCAAATCTGCGGCTGAACTGGCACAGCAAGGTATTGCAGTGCGCGTGGTGTCCATACCTTGTACGGACGTATTTGATCGCCAGGATGCAGCATACAAAGCAGCGGTATTGGGCAAGGGCTTGCCACGTATAGCCATCGAAGCCGGTGTCACCGACTTCTGGTATAAATATGTCGGTCTGGAAGGCGCGGTTGTCGGTATCGATACTTTCGGTGAATCGGCACCAGCAAGCGTCCTGTTCAAATACTTTGGCTTCACTGTTGATAACGTTGTTGCCAAAGTAAAAGCGACTTTAGTTTAAGCTGGAAGACAGAATTGACAGACATTACTGTGAGCAGCATCAAAGAGGTCAGCCTGCGTCGTGCTACTGTAGACGATGCAGAGGCGATTGCTGCTGTGCGTGTGGAAAGCTGGCAGGCTACCTATCGTGGCATGATACCGGACAGTTATCTGGATGAAATGCGCGTAGAAGACAGCATGCTGAAGTGGCGTCAGATACTGCAAGCGATGTCGCAAGCGCAAGACCGTATTTGCGTCTATGTGGCTGAAAGCGAAGGCCATATTATCGGTTTCGCATCCGGTATGATGCTGCCTGAACCCAAGCTGGGCATGCAGGCTGAACTGACCGCAGTGTATCTGCGGCCAGCCTGGCAGCGTTCTGGCATAGGCCGTCGCATGGTACAGAAAGTAGCACGTACCTTGCAGGCACAAGGTGCAGAGAGTTTGCTGGTGTGGGCCATATCCGGCAATTCCATCGCCCGCAATTTCTACGAGGAATTGGGTGGCGTCCTGTTGATCGAACAAGCATTCAGCTGGGATGGCATGGATTTGATGGAAGTGAGTTACGGCTGGCGCGATTTGTCGGTGCTGATGGCATCGGTGAATGCCATGCGTACTCCTTTGTCTTTGCATTAGACGTATTTTGAAGACCGAAAAACTCACCACAGAGACACGGAGACACAGAGAAAGGCAAGAGAGAACGAGATATTTATGCCCGAGTGGTTTGATCCTCCATTTGGCTTTCTCATGTTTTTCCTCTGTGTCTCTGTGTTGAGAGGTCTTAAGCTGTAAGTGCTCAGATTTTTATTTGTATTTATTGTTGTTTAGTCCTTTGGAGATAAAACCATGACGATTCGCGTCGCAATCAACGGCTATGGCCGTATCGGCCGCAACATCCTTCGCGCTCATTACGAAGGTGGCAAGTTCAAGAATGAGATCCAGATCGTTGCGATCAATGACCTCGGCAATGCAGAATCCAATGCCCACCTGACCCGTTACGACACAGCCCACGGCAAGTTCCCAGGCACAGTCACGGTCGAAGGCGACACCATGATCGTCAATGGCGACAAGATCAAGGTATTTGCAGAACGCAATCCAGCCAATATCCCTTGGGGTGAATTGAATGTTGACGTCGTGCTGGAATGCACAGGCTTCTTCACAACAAAAGAAAAAGCGTCTGCCCATCTGGCTGGTGGTGCGAAAAAAGTCATCATCTCTGCACCTGGCGGCAAAGATGTGGACGCAACCATCGTCTACGGCGTCAACCATAGTGTGTTGAAATCCACTGACACAGTGATCTCCAACGCATCCTGCACAACCAACTGTCTGGCGCCGTTGGCCAAGCCTTTGAATGATGCCATCGGTATCGTCAACGGTTTGATGACAACGATCCACGCCTATACCAATGACCAGGTACTGACAGATGTGATGCATGAAGACTTGCGCCGCGCCCGTTCAGCCACCATGAGCATGATCCCGACCAAAACCGGCGCAGCTGCTGCCGTTGGCCTGGTATTGCCAGAACTGAATGGCAAGCTCGACGGTTACGCCATGCGCGTACCAACCATCAATGTATCCGTGGTTGATCTGACTTTCGTTGCTGCCCGTGATACGACAGTGGCAGAAATCAATCAGGTTCTGAAAACTGCATCCGAAGGCGCCCTGAAAGGTATCCTGGATTACAACACGGCACCGCTGGTATCGGTTGACTTCAACCACAATCCTGCGTCCAGTACCTATGATGAAACACTGACAAAAGTATCTGGTCGTCTGGTCAAGGTATCGAGCTGGTATGACAATGAATGGGGTTTCTCCAACCGTATGCTGGACACCACTGTTGCGCTGATGAATGCAAAATAATTTGCTTAAAAAGTAAATTCAAAGCAAATTCAAAAGCAAGTTTTTTATGCCGCTAAAAAATACCCCGAACTTTCGGGGTATTTTTTTGTCTATCTCTGGCATGCTTGATTTTTTATAGAGGAGATAGCCGTGCAGCTTAAAAAATTAATTGCCGACAATAAAGGTTTCATCGTACTTATGCTGGGCATGGTCTTTGTGCGTAGTGCACTGGCCGATTATTACATGGTGCCGACCAGTTCCATGTACCCGACACTGCTGGAAGGGGATCGTGTCATCTGTGACCGTCTGGCCTATGACGTCAAATTGCCATTTACCGATGTCGTCCTCAAGCATGTGGCGGACCCGCAGCGTGGTGATGTTGTCACTTTCACTTCGCCGGTAGATGGTGTGCGCCTGATCAAGCGTCTGGTTGCCGTGCCTGGCGATGTGGTGGAAATGCGTGAAGAAAAACTGTTCATTAACGGTGTTGCCGCCAGCTATGAAGCTCAGGAACCACGCAGTGACGACCATCTGACACCAAAACGTGAATACAAAGGCCAGCAACTGGTCTACAAAGAACAGTTAGGCAGTCTGCAACATCAAATGATTGTCATGCCAGAGCGTGAAGCACTGCGGACTTTTGCTCCCGTCAAAGTCCCTGAGGGCGAGTATATGATGCTTGGGGATAATCGCGACAATAGCCACGATTCCCGCTACATCGGTCTGGTCAAACGTGAGCTGATTACCGGGCAAGTCAAGCGCCTGATGTATTCGCTGAATGGCGACCAGTATTATTCGCCACGATTTGACCGTTTTGGCGCGAAAATCTGACGCCTGGTCGGCGCCTGTTATTGAATTCAATCCCTTGAGGCATACAGGTCGCTGACCAGTATGCCTCATGTCTTTTGATAAAGTCAAAACCAGATACAGCCATGATGTTGCACGATGCCGCATGATGTCAGATCTGCGGCATTACCAGCCACCAGCCACCAGCCACCAGCCACCAGCCACCAGCCACCAGCCACCAGCCACCAGCCGCAATCGATGTTAAGACAAAGTTTACATTTGTTGCAATTTTTGGGATGATGCTGGCTCTTTTGGCATACGCATGCCGCATTTACCCACACCGCAGCAAGGTTGATCTTATGGCTAACGAAGCCGATATCCAGAATCTCTACATCGCTTATTTCAATCGTCCGGCAGACAAAGATGGGTTGGCTTACTGGAAATCATCGACCATGAGTCTGGTCCAGATCGCACAAAGCTTTTCTGAACAAAAAGAATATGCCAGTGCCTTTGCCGGTTTTACGGTAGAACAAACCATCAATGCGCTGTATACCAATCTGTTCAATCACAAGGCTGATGCTGCCGGACTAAGCTACTGGAGCAATCAGATCAAATCCGGACAGGTAGGGGTAGGGGCCGCAGCCATCGCAATTTTGAGTGGCGCGACTGGGCCAGACCTCGACGCAGTACGTGCAAAAAATGCAGCCAGCGCCAGTTTTACCTCGAATCTGTCTGCCAACCATGCTGCCGCATCCGTGTATAGCCAAGCTGGCGTAGCCCAGGGCCTGGCCAAATCATGGCTGGCTACGGTGGTAGATGGTAGCACCCAAAAAGCGGCACTCGACAGCCTTGGTTTTATCACCGCCAAAATGCTTGCCGGCTTACCGGATACATCCGTGAACGGCAATATGCTGGCTGTCGCGGCGGGGCAAGTCAATCCCGGCAGAAGCGGTAACTTTATTTTCAGTGCTGATGATGCCAGCCTGCTGGTAGCCAATACCAAACTCACAGGCAATGGCGGCGCAGTGGCCTTGAATGTGAATACGTATTTTTCGCCCGTGTCGCATACGACGAGTACGGTCACGGGCGTACAAACCCTGAATTTGCAGGCCGGTGCCAATACCAGCAATGCAGGTGCCAATTTCTTGAACAGTTTTACCACCATCAATGCCAACAAGGCAGATGGTGGTGATACGATAGTCTTGGGTAATCTGACGCGACAAAACGTCAACCTCAACAATGTTAGCGGCACGTCCAGCGTGACCCTGGGAGGGGCTGGTCAGAGCGTGACACAGACATCTGAATTTGCCAGTGCCACCGTCAAGACCAGTCTGGCCAATCTGACTGATGCCAGGTTTAGTTTCAGCAACACGATTTATAACGAACATGTGCTGGAGGTTCTTGATAGCGGAACTTTTGACCTGAGCAGCACCCTTATGGCTAACTTCACTGGCCTCATTCTGCACAGAAATAACGAACTGTACTTCACGCCGTCAAAGCCGATTTCGATTACCACTGACAAAGGTGCATACAATAAAATTACTTTCGGCATTAACTCGGGTACTACGCAAGAGGTCAGATTCAAAAATCAATTATCTGGCACCCTGACGCTGGAAGGCATGTCTAACACGATCATTGAAGATAGCGTTGCCTCCAATATCAATTTTTTTAGTAACTCTGGCTCATTGAGTGTCAAAGACAATAACGACAGATCGCACTATATCAACAGCAGCGTTCCGACCAAGGTAGATGCCAGCAGCATGTCGGGCTTGCTGTATTTATCCGGATCGGGTGCATTTTCTCTCTCGGGCATGGGTATTTCCAGCACTGCAAGTTCCGTCGTCAACGATGGTATTACCGGCTCGCTGACCTTGACGACAACAGGTACGAATAATGTAATGTATCACGGACTTCGGGGTGTCGCACCAGTCATCATCAACCTGAATGGTACTGGCACTGTTAATGTCGATACCTTCAATCAGGATGCCGTCGTGCGGGTGAATGTCAATTCGACAGATGC
The DNA here is from genome assembly GCF_049340205.1 of Undibacterium sp. Ji49W. Classification (NCBI taxonomy): domain Bacteria; kingdom Pseudomonadati; phylum Pseudomonadota; class Betaproteobacteria; order Burkholderiales; family Oxalobacteraceae; genus Undibacterium; species Undibacterium sp. Ji49W. Next base: position 255,276 of record NZ_JBMPOW010000007.1, read on the forward strand.
CAAGCTATGGTTGTTAAGTTACTCAAAACAAATACAGATCATTGAACCTGAAGGTAAAACGGGTTCATTTAACCTCGAATTATCTTTGGGCTCTGCCGCAACGGTGAAGCTGGCTTCGACAGGAGGTGGCAGCGATATATTGAATATTTCTGGTGCTTCCATGTACTATTTTCTGACCGGCGGTAATGTGATCAGTAATTTCAATATCACAGGCTCAGATAAATTTAAAACCGGCGTGCAGGCAACTTCCCTCGACAAGTTGAGCATTGCTTCTTCAGACGTGGCCGGTTTGGCAGCCAAGATCGCCAGCGGCGCTGCGGCAGCGGGCAATGCCCTGACCGCGACTCCGGGCCAGGCATTTCTGATCACAGTTGTCAGTGGCCAGGCGGCGGGCACTTATTTCTACGAACACATGAGCAAGGTTGCCAACAGCGTGGAAACCAATGACGTTATCGTCAAGCTGATCGGTGCAGGGCAGATTGCAGTGACGGATATCATTGCCTGATTCATCGCATGATTTCAAAGATGCTTTTCGCCGGACACTGTTTTAAGGTGAACGCATGGATCAATTTATGCTCAGGCTGGGTTCATATTTAGGCGACACCGGCACAGGCTTGTTTTCAATCTGACAAAGTCTGTGTAAATTGGTTAATATGCGAAACGGATATTGATCTTGCGGGAGATCTTTGCATGTTTTTGCTTATGCCTAGGAGTATAAATATACTGCGGCTTGCCTTTGCCGCCTCCGTCTCCATGTCATTGCCCATTTGCGCGCTTGGTGATGAAGTCAGGACCAATTATTTCAATGATCCTTTTCTCAGGGTGACCCAGGGCATCAGCGAATGTCCTGTCCCTGAAGGCCCCATGCTGACCGAGGCGCAAGCGAGGGCAGAAGCGCATGGTCGCATCGAGCGTGGTACCAGCTGTTATCAGTCGGGTCAGTGTCGCCTGCCAAATTCCTATCTGTACGACAAGGAAATCATTCCCAGGGTCAAACGCGCCATAGAGGCCGATGGTCGTTTTGCTGAAACCAGTATCTGGGTGGAAGGCCAGCGCCGCTTTGTCTGGCTCAAGGGTTGCGTCCGTACTGCCGGGCAGGCCAGTGAGCTCGAAAAACTGGTACGTAGCCTGGATGACGTGCAGGGCGTCATGAATCAACTGACCGTCAAATAGCCTTAGCCAGGTACAGGCAGGGCTAGATGGTCCATTCCGCCACAATTGTTGCGCTGCACAGCGACTAATGCTGGACTAAGTTGATTCAGACATGAAATATTGGTCTTGCATTGAAAATTACATGCTGGGTATTCGAGCCGGTCCACACCTGAAGGAGATATGCCATGAAATGGATGAGCAAGCTGATTTTTATCGCTGTGATGGGTTTCGTCATGTCTGCCCCTGCCTCGGCGCGGGAAGAGCGTGGTTCGACTGCACAGGCGCAGGCCCTGGTTAAAAAGGGTATAGCCTACATCAAGAAAAATGGCCGTGAAAAAGCCTTTGCTGATTTCAACGATACCTCCAACAAGGAATTTCATGATCGCGATCTGTACCTGTTTGTCTATGACATGAACGGCATGAGCCTGTCACACGGCGCCAATCCCAAAATGATAGGCAAGAATCTGCTGGATCTGAAAGTCGAAGGCAAGCCCATCATCCGTGACATGATCGCCGCTCTTAAAACCAAAAATGATGGCTGGATTGACTATCAATGGCCAAACCCGGTCACCAAAGCCCTGGAAACCAAGTCCAGTTACTTTGAAAAAGTGGATGACTATTTTGTGGGCTGCGGTGCTTATAAATAGAACTCATTTCATAAATAGGGGTGAGATGCGTTTGCCTCATAACGTGGGCTGGCAAGGCGGACGAGGCAGTCAATAGCGAGTCTATTGACAACGAGTCCAACGCAGTCCAGCACGCGTTATGAGGCAAACCCTTCGGGAGCTGACGATTCGGGCGCATTGCTACGTTGCGCCGCTTGCTAAGGCGCCAGCCTTAGCTGCGCGACGACGCCTTGCACTGCATCCCGAATCGCCTTGCTCGCACTCATCCCTATTTATGAAATGAGTTCTAATTGAACGTCTTGTAAAAAAACCGGTACAGATGACATGTACCGGTTTTTTTATGGCTTCTCTTGCGATGTCAGAGTATTACTCACTTTTCCATCCGATTTCTGTCCGTCAAATAACTTCCAGGTGATGCAGGAAATCGCGCCCTTCAACTGGTAACGGAGAGGCGATCAACAAACCTCAATCACAAGCCTTCCCAATTGGCATCACCAATTGGCATCACCAATGGGGGCAGCAGCGAAACTTCTCGTTTTGAATTGTGAAATAGCCTGCGCAAGCTGACTTACGCAGTGCTGATTCCGTATCATTTTTTAACGATTGATTAACGATTGATTAACGATTGATTGCTAGTTTGTATCGAATTAGCGACAAGTCTGAATGTGCTGTAGCGTACACTATTTTATGTGACTCTCTATCCGACTCTTTCTCTCTCTTTGCTGTTTTAGGTTGTTGCTTCGCTTCAATTTTTTTCAGTGGTTTTCGAGCAGTATTTCTTATAAGAAGGAGTTGGATCATGCCGGAAAAAACCATCATCGCCAAACCGTTCTCAGGTGATTACAGAATAGATGTGCTGCTTGATGACGTCAATTATCGCTGGAATGCAGGCAAGGCTTTAGGGACGCCTGTAGAAATCAGCTATAGTTTTATCAAGTCTCCAATCTCGACAGCTTCCGACTCAGACAAAAATGGTTTCAAAGCCTTTACTACGGAACAGATGGCCGCTGCCAGGGCGATCTTTGCAGACATTGCCCAGGTCTTGAATGTGACCTTCAAGGAAGTGGCTGATACCGATATTCAATCCGGCATACGGCTGGCAAATAATATTCAGGACAAAAGTGCCGGTTATGCCAAGCTTCCTGTGCCGACGGCGGATGGCACGGCATTTTCTGCTGGTAGTGGCGATCTGTTCATGTCAACGACGTACATGAATGTGAGCTATGAAAGAGGTAGCGAAGCCTACAAGATACTGATACACGAAATAGGGCATGCGATAGGCCTTAATCATCCCGGTAACTACAATGCGGGTGAGCCACCCAGTACCGAAGCGGGCAACTATCTGGCCACGTCTGAGGACAGTAGCTGGATTTCCATCATGTCCTACAACGCGATCGCGCAAAACCAGCAAGGCGAGTTTTTCGGGACCTACGATATGCTGGCGTTGAAGTATCTGTATGGAAGCAGGGCTTATCACACCGGCGATGATACCTATGCCTATAGCGATGTCGATGGCCGCACGCTCAAGATCATCAACGACACGGGCGGTATTGATACCATAGACGTGTCGAAGGCAACTGTGGCTGCAACTATCAATCTGACACCGGGATCTTTGAATTCAATAGGGCGCATTGCCAGTGGTGATGCAGCCATCAATAATATATCCATCGCCTTTGACGCAACGATAGAAAATATTATCGGTACCGCCTTTAGTGACAAGCTGACCGGCAACGCGGCCAATAATCTCATCAATGGTGGTGGCGGTGATGATGTAATCAATGGCGGGGCAGGGCTGGATACCGCACAATATGCAGGTCTGAGATCAACTTACACGGTTGCCAGCAACAACAGTGGCTTTAATGTATCCAAGCCGAATTCACAAGGTGTGGATACACTCAGCAATATGGAACGACTGAAATTTTCAGATCTGTCGGTCGCACTCGATATTGACGGTATAGCTGGTCAGGCCTACCGTATTTATCAGGCGGCTTTTGGCCGTACCCCCGATCTGGCGGGTCTTGGTTACTGGATCAAGGACATGGACAAGGGTTCCAGCCTGACGACGGTGGCGGCAGGCTTTATGCAATCGAAAGAATTTCAGGCCCTGTATGGTGTCAATCCCTCGGTCGATACCTTCCTGACCACCTTGTACAAGAATATTTTGGGGCGTTTGCCTGATCAGGCCGGTTACGACTACTGGAAAGGTGAATTGAGCACCAATAAAATCAGTTTTGCCGGTACGCTGGCCAGTTTTACCGAAGGACAGGAAAACAAGCTCAAGGTCATTGGCGTGATACAGAATGGCTTTGATTTTATTGAATATACGGGTTAAAGATAAGGCTAAGACGATGGCTAAGGCGATGGCCGAAGCCACTCAGTGTCGTCAAATATCACTAAGGCCAGCATCGCAGGCAAAGCCTGAAGCTGGCTGCTGGCCGTGTCAGCTTACCTTACCTTACCTTACCTTACCTTACCTTACCTTACCTTACCTTACCTTACCTTACCTTACCTTACCTGCCCTCGGTATAACCCAGGGTCAATGAAATTTGCCTGGCGGTATCGGTCAGGTTGCTCAGCCATTCTTCTTGCAGGCGGTCGGCAGGGGCGGAAATGGATAGGCCGGCGATCATCTTGCCGCTGTCATCATGGATGCCGGCTGCCATGCAACGCACACCCAGTTCCAGCTCTTCATTATCCCTGGCGTAGCCAGTTTCACGGACGGCGGCCAGTTCTTTTTCCAGCTTGTTGAGGTCGGTAATCGAATTTTTATTGTGTCCTGCCAGACCGGTGCGTGTGGCATAGGCGCGAATGGCCTTGGGTTCATCCAGCGACAGGAATAACTTGCCGGTGGATGTCAGGTGCAGCGGCGCACGGCCACCGATTGCACGTACCACCTGCATGCCCGAACGTTCAGAAAATGCCCGGTCTATATAGACGATTTCATCACCCTGGCGTACCGACAGGTTGATGGTCTGGTTGGTCTGACGGTGCAGGGCGCGCATGAATTCCAGCGCTGCTTCGCGTACGTTAAGACGGCTTTTGACAATATTGCCCAGCTCCAGCAGCCGCATGCCAAGGCGGTAATAGCCCGTATCAGCGCGGTCAACAAAGCGGGTGATGACCATGTCATTGAGGATGCGATGCGCAGTCGAAGGATGCAAGCCGGTTACTATAGCCAACTCCTTCAGACTGACCGGATCCTGGTAGCGCGACAGGGCATCCAGCAGGGATACCATGCGCTCTATGACCTGAATCGAGGTTTTATCTGAGCTGGTAGAGTCGTTTTTCATATTATGGTTGGTGCGCTGCAATAACTACGTTATACCACAATGTGAAATTGGCGTCACTGCTTCGTCGCCAAAAAGTCAACTTCCACAGGGTTTTGTTCGCGTCAATTTAATGTAGAACAAGTAAATCTGCTTGTCCCCAACTTATAGTCCTGTAAAATTCGCCACCTGAGCGAAGCTCGGACGGCCTGGCTGATATCTGCCAGGCCTGGATTAAGGTTTAAGGAAGAAAAATGTCTGAAAAAGAACAAGCTGTCAGTGAATTTAAAAGCAAGAGTGGCCTGCGCCGGATTTTTTCGGCTTTCTTTTACTCTATAGACGGTTTTCGTTCCGCCTGGAAAAACGAACATGCTTTCCGTCAGGAACTGGTGCTGGTCGTCATCGGTGTCGTGATCGCCCTGATCTTGCCAGTGTCCGCTTTTGAAAAGCTGATGATGATCGCCGTGCTGGTATTGATCCTGGTGGTGGAGCTGATCAATTCGGCGATTGAGGCGGTGGTTGACCGCGTCTCGCTCGAACGTCATACCCTGTCAAAAAATGCCAAGGACTTTGGCAGCGCCGCCGTGTTGCTGACCTTTTTGATTGCGGTGGCAACCTGGGCCGTGATCCTGATGGACCGCTTTTACTATTGATACCCTCCATGACAACCACCCACATCATTGCAACTGCCAATGCGGCGCTGGAAGCTGAACTGGCTGCTGCCATCAATAACAAGACCAAACCTCTTGGAAGTCTGGGCCGTCTGGAACAACTGGCCGCGCAAATAGGTTTGATACAGCAAACCGCTCAGCCGCAATTACGTGACCCGGCCATCGTCGTATTTTCCGGTGACCATGGCGTGGTGGCAGAAGGTATTTCGGCTTTCCCCCAGGATGTGACCTGGCAGATGGTAGAAAATTTTCTGGCCAATGGCGCCGCCATCAATGTCTTTGCACGTCAGAACGGCATTGCCCTGCATGTGGTGGATGCTGGTGTGAATCATGATTTTGGTCCACGTGAAAAACTGCTCAGCATGAAGGTGGCAGCAGGCACACGCAACTTTGCCAAAGAACCGGCAATGAGTGCAGCCCAATGTCAGGCCGCCATGCGAAATGGTGCTGAACTGGTGGCGAGTTTGTCTGGCAATGTACTGGGTTTTGGCGAGATGGGCATAGGTAATACCACGGCAGCTGCGGCAATCATGCACAAGCTGACCGGCATCGCTGTCGTTGATTGTGTAGGCGCAGGTACAGGTTTATCCAGCGAAGGTATACGTCACAAGCAGGCTGTGATTGAAGCGGCTGTAGTCTTGCATGCTGATGTGATCCAGCCAGCAGATGTGCTGGCCACCTTTGGCGGTTTTGAAATCGCCACTATGGTTGGTGCCATGCTGGCGGCGGCAGAGCGTCGCATGGTCTTGCTGATCGATGGTTTTATCGTTACCAGTGCCTTGCTGGTAGCCGCCAGAATGCAGCCAGCCATACTTGATTATTGTGTGTTTTCACATCAGTCAGATGAAAGCGGCCATGCACGCATGTTGCAGGCATTAAAGGTCAAGCCTGTACTGCAACTGGATTTGCGTCTGGGTGAGGGCACGGGTGCGGCACTGGTGTACCCCATGTTGCAGGCTGCGGTGAATTTCCTGAACCAGATGGCGACTTTTTCCTCCGCCCAGGTGAGCGAAAAAAGCAGCGACTAAACAAATCTATATTGCAGGAGCTGGCTTGCATCAACTACGCTTATTCTTTATTGCCCTGCAATTTTTTACCCGTATTCCCATTCCTGCGTGGGTGGGGTTTGAGGCTGACTGGCTGCGCCAGTCTTCACGTTATTTTCCGGCAACTGGCTGGGTGGTCGGTGCGGTATGTGCTGGCGTGTATGCCGGTGCCGCCGAGCTATGGCCACATGCGGTGGCGGTGTTGCTGTCCACCATTGCCGGTATCTTGTTGACCGGCGCTTTCCATGAAGATGGCTTTGCTGATGTCTGCGATGGTTTTGGCGGTGGCATGACGCCAGAACGGGTGCTGGACATCATGAAGGATTCTCGCGTCGGTGCCTACGGTGCCATCGGCATCCTGCTGATGCTGGCGCTGAAGCTGACATTGCTGATCAGCCTGCCGCCAGCGCTGATTGTGCCCATCCTTTTTATCGCTCACCCCTTGTCACGTCTGGCATCATGCAGCCTGATCTGGCGCATGCACTATGCGCGGCATGAAGGCAAGGCCAAGCCACTGGCGCAAGATATGCATACTGGTGAATTTTTGATCGCATGCCTGTCAGTATTGCTGCCGTCGGCCTTGCTGCTGCACTTCTTTCCTTTTCCGCCAGCTTCAATCCTGATGGCGCTGGTCTTGATGTGCTTGCTGACCTGGCGCATGGCACGCATGTTCCAGCGTCGTATCAATGGTTTTACTGGTGACTGCCTGGGGGCCACGCAGCAGGTGGCAGAGGTAGGCATTTATCTGGGTTTGCTGGCTTTTCAGGTGCAATGAACATGCGCCTGCATTTGCTGCGCCATACTAAACCACAGATTGCCGATGGTCTGTGCTATGGGCAGGCCGATGTGCCTGTGCTGGCCGCAGATTACCAGATGCTGGCGATAGAGATGCGCCAGAAACTGTCTGCCGGTATCCCTGTATTTTCCAGCCCCTTGCAGCGCTGTGCCTTGCTGGCACAGGCACTGCATGATCAGCCGCAACTTGACCCGCGTTTGATGGAAATGCACTTTGGTGCATGGGAACTATGCGCCTGGGATGCCGTTCCCAGGGCAGAGATTGATGCATGGGCAGCAGCCCCGGCAACATATTGCCCTGGCGGTGGTGAATCGGCGCTGGATGTGGCGCAAAGGGTGATTGCCTGGCTGACAGATGTACGCCAGATGCAATTGCCAGAAGCCCTGGTGGTTGCCCATGCGGGCATTATGCGCATGCTGCTGACCTGGCAGGATGGCATGGCAGCAGATGAACTGGCGCAACTGGTTTGCGCGCAAAACCGCAGCCTTGCTTTTGGTGAATATATAGAAATACTGGTATTTCATAAATAATGCAGATAGTATTTACGCAAGACTGACAGTAAAGCCCGCAGTGTATGGCCATCGCATGATAGAACTCAGAAAATCACCCCGTGTCACAGTAACCTGGCGCTCTGGTATCAAAATGCCGGATGGCAGGTTGATATTCACCAAAGTGATCAATATATCGGCAGAAGGGGTGCTCTTGCAGTCGCCTGAAAACCTGGTTCCCCTGCGCAGTTATCCCATGATGATAGAAATCCCCGGTATCGTGCAAGAAGCCGAGCTCTACAAGGTCAGTTGCAAGGGCACGGTCAGGCATGCCATTCTTAGCGGTGATAGTTATAACGTTGGCATGCTGTTATCAGAAATGTCTGAATTGCATGCGCAACTTGTTGTCGCGTGGATATCCAAAACCGCGCATCTGACCTGAAATTGTACTGTCGGGCAACATTGGCAAGGCAAATCTGCTTTGTTTTCAATAAGTTAATAAACTGATCTGCCTCAGTGTTTACTGTCCCTTAACTTGCGGCTACCCCTATCTGTCTATAGAATGGCGGGGTTTTGGTGCTCGTGGATATATTCATATCTGCGGTTAAACGGGAAACACGACGCCTGGCTATGCCAGACAAACGTGTGCTGCCCCCGCAACGGTGTACAAGTTGCTGCAAAGACTGAATGCTTGTTTTTTCACATTCAGATTTGTAGCCAGCCATTTTCCAATACCACTGTGCAATGTGCATGGGAAGGTCAGATGGTGATATTTGTCAGCCCGGATACCGGCCAGAATAAGTGAAGTGATACGGACGGGGATATTTCGTGAAAATCAGACGCAGAAAGCTGCGTCCCCTTTTCAATCAGGCCACAGGCGCTGACGATACCGATTGTTCCTATTGCTTTTTCCATTGCAGCCTGCGGGGACGTCGGCTGCATGTTTTATTTTTCTGAAAATCATGACATCTGTATTCAAACCGCTCGCCCTCAGCCTGGCCTTGGCCGCTGCATTCCCGTCTTCTACTGTCTTTGCACAAACTGCTGCCGTTAGCGCGGCTTCCAGTGTGGTCATTACCGCTGGCCGCCAGGCGCAAGCCGCCAAAGACGTGCTTGCTGACAATGTCGTCATCACTGCGGAAGACATCGCCAAATCTGGCGCTGCTTCCATTGTCGACCTGTTGCAACAACAACGCGGCATAGAAATTACCCGCAACGGTGGACCAGGCACTTCATCTTCCGTGTTTTTGCGCGGTGGTAATAATGCGCAAAACGTAGTGTTGATTGATGGCGTACGCATCGGTTCATCCACCACAGGTGGTGCAAGCTGGTCTTCCATCCCACTGTCACAGATCGACCGTATCGAAGTCGTGTATGGTCCCTTGTCCAGCCTGTATGGCGCAGATGCCATGGGCGGCGTGATACAGATATTCACTAAAAAAGGTACAGGCGTTATCACACCTACCGTATCGGCTGGTCTGGGTAGCTATGGCACACGCAAATTGCAGGCAGGTTTGTTCGGCTCTGTTGCCAGTAATATCAGCCTCAGCCTGAACGCGGGACATGAAGAGAGTGATGGATTCTCTGCCACCAAACCCGGCGTCGGTTCCAGTTATAACGCGGACAAAGATGGCTACAAGATGGATAGTTTCAATGGCCGTCTGGTATGGGAAATCAGCAAGGGTTTTGAACTGGGTGCCAGTGTTTTACACAGCCGCAATGACGCACAGTATGATTCCGGTGCAGCAAAAGATGACCACAATATCGGTACACTGGAAACCATCGCCATCTTTGGCCGTGGCAAGTTCACTGATGACTGGTCTGCCTCGCTGCAATATGCACAAACGGCAGACAAGGGCTTCAGTACAGGCTTTGGCTCCAGCCAGATCGATACGCGTCAGAACAGCGTCAGCTTCCAGAATGATATCCGTATCGGTAAAGACGTACTGCAACTGATCGCCGAAACGCGTGAAGAAAATGTTGATTCTGTTTCTTCAGGCGTGGCCACAGAGGGCATCAACGGCGCGAAACGCACGACGAATTCATTTGCTGCATCGTATGTATTCAAGCAAGATGCGCATCTGGCCAGCGCCAGCATCCGCAACGACCGCAGTTCGCAATATGGTTCCAATACCACAGGTAGCGTTGCTTACGGTTACCGTTTTACTGACGCCCTGCGCGTCAATGCCAGCTATGGCACCAGCTTCCGTGCACCAACTTTCAATGAACTGTATTACCCTGGTTATGGCGTTGCCAGCAACAAACCAGAAAAAGCAAAAAATGCAGAAGTCGGTGTGTATTTTGAGCAGGGCGATACGCAGCTGAGCGCTGTGTATTATCAAAACAAGGCAACGGATCTGCTGGTCAGCACCAATGTCTGCCCTGTAGAAAAAGCGACTCATCAGTTTGGTTGTGCTTACAACGTCAATAAAGCAACCCTGTCTGGTTTGACAGTAGGCGGCACTACCCGTTTTGCTGATCTGACCCTGCGTGCTTCCATCGACATCCAGGACCCGAAAGACGACACGACAGGCAAACGCCTGGCACGCCGTTCCAAACAGCATGGTACTTTGGCTGCTGAATATGCGTTCTCGAATGCAAAAGTTGGCGTGGAAACCATCTACTCTGGTGACCGTTTTGATGATGCAGCCAACACCAGAAAATTGGGTTCATATAATTTGCTGAACCTGTATGCGACCTATGAAGTGGCAAAAAATACCACCGTGCTGGCACGCTGGAACAATGCCTTGAACAAAGACTATGAACTGGCAAGAAATTATGCAACGGCCGGTTCGAATGTATTTGTTGGTGTGAACTACGGCTTTAAATAAGTCTGGCATTGGTGTGAGGCGATGCAGCGGATATTGCTGTATCGCCCATCACATTACAAGCTCAATGACTGATGTGCAGGTTCGGATTTTCAAAAGACGCTGCACATCACCACCTGTTTTACCTATGGACCAGACCGATGATGGCGTCTTTTTTTTCTGCACGACAGCGTAAGCAATCAGCCAGGATGGCGGTTGCTCAACGTGCCGGACTGGTTCTTCCGATTTTATTGGCCGCTGCTGTCGCCAGCATACTGATCGCTTGCGTGTGCGGTTCTGTATCGCTGAGCTTTGCCGAGTTATGGCAAGCCTTGCTGGAATTGTTGCGCGGCCCGCCAACGACCTTGCCCGGCAGTCTGCTGGATTTGCGTCTTGGTCGTGCGCTGACCGGTTTTGTGACCGGTGCCACACTGGCACTGGCCGGCGTCATGATGCAGGCGCTGTTACGCAATCCGCTGGCTGACCCCTATGTGCTGGGCATATCTGGCGGTGCATCTGTCGGTGCGCTGGCAACCATACTTTTTTTTGGCGCGTTCTGGCTGGTGGATGTGGCTGCCTTTGCCGGTGCGATTACCGTAGCGCTGCTGTTGTTTGGTTTGGCCTACCGTGATCTGCGCGGTGCTGGCAGCACCGATGGCAGTGCACCTGTCTTGTTGCTGACCGGTGTCATCGTTGCCACTGGTTGCGGTGCCATCATCACCCTCATGCTGTCGATTGCGCCGGACAGCCGCCTGCGTGGCATGGTGTTCTGGATGATAGGTGATCTGTCGAATACCCAGTCGCGCTATCTGCCCTGGCTGATACTTGGCGTTATCCTGCTGTTTGCCATGCGCAATGCGCGTTCCATCAATGTCGCTGCCATGCATGCCGACAATGCCAGCACCCTGGGTGTCAATATTGGCCGTCTGCGCCAGTTGCTGTTTTTATGTTCTGCCTTGTTGACGGCCAGTGCGGTCAGCAATGCTGGCAGCATAGGCTTTGTTGGCCTGATCATGCCGCATATCTGCCGCTTTGCCTGGGGGCCAGATCACCGCCTGCTGCTGCCTGCTGCGACTTTGGCTGGCGGTTGTTTCCTGGTGCTGGCTGATACCGTTGCCCGCACGGTGGTAGCACCACAGCAGTTGCCGGTTGGCGTCATTACTGCACTGGTAGGTGTGCCGATGTTCCTGCTGCAACTGCATCAACTGCGGAGGCGCTGATGGACATTCGCGCCCTGAATTTATCCGTAGGCAAGCGTGTACTGGTGAATGAGTTGAATTGGCACATACAGCCAGGTGAATGCTGGTGCATCATAGGTCGCAATGGTGCAGGCAAGAGCACCTTGCTGCGCACGCTTGCTGGCCTGCGCCCCATAGAAAGTGGCCAGGTTTATCTGCGCGACAAATTGCTGCAAGACTGGTCATTGACCGAGCTTGCACGTGAGCGTTCTTTCTTGCCGCAGGGCAGGGTAGATGCTTTCGGTTATTCTGCACTGGATACGGTACTCAGCGCCCGTCATCCCTACCAGAATGCGCATTACTGGGAAAACAGCGACGACATGGATCTTGCCCTGTCATCTTTGCGTGAATTGGATGTCGCCGACATGGCAGAGCGCGATGTACGCAGCCTGTCTGGCGGTGAAAGACAGCGCGTAGCCATCGCCGCCTTGCTGGCCCAGGATGCCAGGTGGATGCTGCTGGATGAACCGGCGAATGCGCTGGACCTAGGGCATCAGGTCAGCGTCATGCAATTGTTTGCCCGCTTGTGCAGCAAGGCAGATGCCCAGCAAAACAAGGCTGTCGTCATGGTCAGTCACGATCTCAACATGGCTTACCGCATTGCTACCCATGCCCTGTTACTGATGGGTGATGGCAGTTGGCAAGCCGGGCCTGCTGATGACATATTTAACGCCTCCCAACTAAGTATCTGTCTGGGGCACCCAATAGAACGCTTCACGCATGGCGCGCAAACCATATTCCTGCCGCAAAACTAATCATCACCGCAAACGATAACTACAGACTATCACCATGACAAGTGCAATGCCACCCAAGCCAGACACCGCGACAGACAACATCAACACCCGTCATGAACGCCGCATGCAGCGAAAAAAGGCGATGATGGATGAAAAGATAGAGCAGGCCCAACGCAAGACTGGTGTCCTGCTGGTGCATACCGGCAACGGCAAGGGTAAAAGTTCCAGCGCCTTTGGCATGGTCATGCGTGCCATGGGGCATGGCATGAAGGTGGGTGTGGTGCAGTTCATCAAGGGGGCGATGTCGACCGGTGAAGAAATTTTCTTGCGCCGCTTTCCAGACGAAGTCGAATTCCATGCCATGGGCGAAGGCTATACCTGGGTTACGCAGAACCGTGAACGTGATATGGAAAAAGCTGCCGTCGCATGGGAGCAGGCAAAACGTTTTCTGACTGACCCAACCATAGGCCTGGTGGTGCTGGACGAACTCAATATCGCCCTGAAATACCATTACCTGGATTTGCAGATGGTCATTGATGATCTGGATGGCAGGCCAGAAATGCAGCACGTCGCGGTCACCGGTCGTGGTGCCTTGCCAGAGATTATCGCCATTGCCGATACCGTTACAGAAATGCAGGTCATCAAACATGCCTTCAAGGAAGGCATCGTGGCACAGGCAGGTGTGGAATGGTAAGGCCCAGCGCCAAGGTCGTTCTGATATCGGCTATTGCGTCAGGCCAGGGCAAGACCACCACCACGGCAGCAATGGCACGCAAGCTGGTAAATCTTGGCAAGAGCGTACGTGTATTTAAAACCGGGCCAGACTTTATCGACCCCATGATGTTGGAGCGCGCTTGCGGTTCAGCCGTGCATTCACTGGATTTGTGGATGGTGGGTAAAGCTGAATCCGAAGGCATGCTGGCGCGTGCTGCACTGGATGCAGATGTCATTCTCATCGAAGGTGTCATGGGCCTGTATGACGGCAACCCTTCATCAGCCGATCTGGCGCGTGCCTTTGGCGTGCCTGTCGTGGCGGTACTGGATGCCTCAGCCATGGCGCAGACCGTAGGCGCTTTGGCCATGGGTTTGCGTGATTTTGGGCCAGTGCATCTGGCGGGCGTTATTGCCAACCGCATCGCCTCTGAAGGCCATGCGAAGATGGTAGCGGCTGCCATGCGCGATATCCCCTTGCTGGGCAGCCTGCATCGTCAGGACGAAGCCTTGCCCGAACGTCATCTGGGCCTGGTCGTGCCGCAAGAAGTGGATAGGATAGACACCATACTCGACGCCATGGCCAACAGTCTGGAACTGGACATGCAGGCCTGGGATGCCTTGCCAGACAGCAGTTTTGAATTGCATGGACAGGCCTCACTGCACACCTCGCAACATGTATCTCAACCCGCAACCAATCTGGCAGGCAAGACCATTGCCATTGCGCGTGATGCCGCGTTTGCGTTTATCTATCCGGCTAATCTTGAATGCCTGATCGGACTGGGTGCCGAACTGGTTTTCTTTTCGCCTTTGGCCGATGAAGCAATACCGGCGCAAGCGGATGCCCTGTATCTGCCGGGCGGTTACCCGGAACTACATGCACAGACACTGACGCAAGCCGGTAACTGGCTCGCATCTGTGCAAGCCGCCCACGCGCAAGGCATGCCTATCCTGGCGGAATGTGGTGGCATGATGGCCATTACCGAAGGTCTGGTCGATCAGCGAGGCCAAAGCTGGCCTATGGCAGGTTTATTGCCGGGCAAAGTCATCATGCAAAAAAGGCTGGCCGCACTGGGCGCACAAGCCGTGGCGACACCGCAGGGCGAATTGCGCGGGCATACCTTTCATTACTCGCGTTTTGAAACCACATTGACTGCCAGCAGCCATACCATCAAACATTCTACGCAGCAGCAGGGTGAAGCGATTTACATAGCTGGAAATGTGCGTGCCTCTTATTTTCATGCCTATTTTGCTTCGAATCCGGCGGCTACGGCTGCGCTGTTTTTAGTGGATACATTATTGGATCCATTAGTGAATACATTAAGGGACGAAACATGAACCCCGCACATCGTGCCAGCCTGATTTTTGGTGGTGCGCGTTCGGGCAAGAGTGCATTTGCCGAACAACTGGCGACCAGACTCAGCAAGGATCAGAAAGAAGTACTGTACCTGGCAACCGCTAAGGCAGGTGATGCCGAAATGCAGGAGCGCATTGCTCATCATCGTGCGCGCCGCCCTGCACATTGGGGCACGCTGGAACAAAGCCTGGAACTGGGTGCGACCATCATGGCGCATAGCCGTGCAGACAATATCATCCTCGTCGATTGCCTGACGGTCTGGCTGTCGAATCTGCTGTTTTCAGAATCGACAGACTTTCCTGAGATAGGCCACATTACGCCCCCACCACAGTTCGCCGTGCAACGCCAGGCCTTGCTGGATGCATTGGTACAGGCACCCGGACAAATTATCCTGGTATCGAATGAAGTCGGTATGGGTATTGTGCCTATGGGGGCGGTATCGCGCTGGTTTGTCGATGAAGCCGGGCGTTTGAACCAGGCCGTGGCAGCCATTGCAGACAATGTGGTCTGGGTTGCTGCCGGTTTGCCGCTGTATTTTAAAGGCCAGCCATGCTGATGCAGGATGGTCTGGTCATGGTGTTGTGCCTCCTACTGGGTATCCTGCTGGATGTGGGCCTGGGCGAAGTGAAGAAGTTCCACCCGCTGGTGGGTTTTGGTAATCTGGCAAACGCCATAGAACGCCGCTTTAATACACCAACAGCAAGTCGCTGGACCGGTGCCCTGGCCTGGTGTCTGGCGGTCTTGCCACTGGTCGCACTCAGCCTGCTAATGCTGGTGCTGGCGCAGCGTTTCAGCCTATGGCTGGCTCCCGTATTGCACATCGTATTACTGTATTTTTGCCTGGGTTTGCGCAGCCTGCATGAGCATAATGCCGCTATCGCCACGGCTTTGCAGGCCGGTGATTTACCGGAAGCCAGAAAACGTACTTCTTACATCGTCAGTCGCGACACGCAAGATGCGGACGAAGCTTACCTGGCCAAAGCCAGTGTCGAATCTGTGTTGGAAAATGGCTGCGATGCCGTCTTTGCCACCTTGTTCTGGTTCATTCTGCTGGGTGGTGCTGGTGCAGTGCTGTACCGGCTGGTGAATACCCTCGATGCGATGTGGGGTTATCGCTCGGCACGATTCCTGCGCTTTGGCTGTGTTGCAGCACGCATGGATGATGTCATGAACTGGATACCGGCCCGCCTGACTGCATGCACCTATGCCATACTCGGCAAGACCCGACTGGCATGGCAATGCTGGCAGCGCCAGGCACCTGGCTGGCCCAGCCCGAATGCAGGGCCAGTGATGGCCGCCGGTGCTGGTGCGCTGGGCCTGGCGCTGGGTGGCACAGCCAGTTATGACGGCATAACGGAAACACGGCCACCGCTGGGGGAAGGTGATACAGCAAAGGCGGCAGATATTCTGCGTGCCCTGCGCCTGGTGGAAGGGGGGGCCGCACTCTGGTGTGGCATCGCTTTACTGTCGGCTTTATTTCTGGGCGGGGTCATTCATGCTTGAACATGGCGGCAATTTACGCGATGCAGTGCGGCATTTTGGCCGCCCGCTGGAAGACTGGCTGGATTTGTCCACTGGCATCAATCCGCATTTCTATCCGGCACCGTCACTGGCAGCTAATGCATGGCATCGCCTGCCTGAATATTCTGATGCCCTGGTACAGGCTGCGCAATCTTATTACCGTGCACCGCAGATGCTGGCAGTGGCAGGCTCTCAGGCAGTGATACAGGCTTTGCCACGCTTGCGCCCGACTGCGCAGGTTGTCGTATCCGCACCCAGCTATGCCGAACATGCTTACCAATGGCGGCAAGCCGGGCATGCTGTGACAGAATGTGCGTATGCTGCGCTTGACAGCGCAGTGGCCGGTGCAGATGCAGATGTTGTTGTGCTGTGTAATCCCAATAATCCTACGGGTGAAATTATTCCGGCAGCCCAGCTTTTGCGTTGGGCAGCACATCTGGCTGGGCGTGGTGGCTGGCTGGTGGTGGATGAAGCCTTTGCCGACACCGTGCCTGATATCAGCGTGGCGGCCCACGCAGATCAGCCTGGCTTGATCGTCCTGCGTTCTGTCGGCAAGTTCTTTGGCCTTGCAGGCATACGTCTGGGCTTTGTCGCCGCCGAGAGAAATTTACTTTTGCAGCTGGCGAATTATCTTGGCCCCTGGAGCGTGAGCGGACCCGCGCAACAAATCGCTATTGCTGCTTTGAATGACCAGGTCTGGCAAGCCCAGACCGCAGAGCTTTTGCAACAAGAAGGGGAACGCCTGCGCCAACTTTTGAAGATGCATGGTATGCATGCGTCGGGTACGGATTTGTTCCAGTGGTGCAGTCATCATGAACTGGATGGTCAATCGGAACAGTTATGGCAGTTCATGGCAGAGCGCGGCATATGGCTGCGCTGGTTTGCGCAGGGGCTACACAGACCGCATGGTCTGCGCTTTGGTTTGCCGGGGAGTGAGGCTGGGTGGTTGCGGTTGGAGAGCGCTCTGGGTGAATGGTGTGAGTTAAATCGTTAAGACCACTCACCACAGAGGCACAGAGACACAGAGGAAGTGCAAGAGAGAGCATTGCATTTCGCGTTGATATTTTGAATATGGAAAGTTTATGTCCAAGCTTTTGAGTTTTGTGATTACTATGGGGTTTGCTGTCTTGGCCGGTCATACACAGGCGGCGATTACTGTGACGGATGACATGGGTAATCAGGTGACGTTGGCGAAGCCGGCGCAGCGGATTATCAGTCTGTCGCCGCATGTGACGGAAATGATTTACGTGGCAGGTGCGGGTGAGCGGATTATTGGTACGGTCAAGTACAGCGATTATCCGGTAGCGGCAAAAAATATTCCGCATGTAGGTGACAATCGTCAACTGGATATTGAACGCATACTGGCGATGAAGCCGGATTTACTCATCGTCTGGATGCACGGTGCCTATGAGCGCCAGCTGGAAATTCTGCACAAATCCGGCGTCCCCTATTTTTTCAGTGAACCGCACAAGCTGGACAATGTAGCCGACACCCTGATCAAGTTCGGCAATCTGTTTGGCACAGAAAAACAGGCGCAGGCAGCGGCAGCAGAATTCAGGCAACAGGTGCAACAGTTGAGCAGCCAGTACCAGAACAAAAGCAAGGTGAAAACCTTCTATCAGGTATGGGGCAAGCCACTGTATACATTGAATGACAGCCACATCGTCAGCGATGCGATCCGTACCTGTGGCGGCGAAAATATATTTGGAAAATTACCCACTACCGCACCCGTTGTCGGGACGGAAGCCGTCTTGCAGGAAAATCCTGAAGTCATTATTTCTGGTGACAGCAAAACCCAGGCTGTGAGTGGCGTCGAGCAATGGAAAACTTTCCCCACCTTGCTTGCAACCAAAAACAATAATCTGGTGTCTATAGAAGGCGACCTGGTCAACCGTTCTGGTCCACGCATTATTGAAGGTGCAAAACTGATTTGTCAGGCGCTGGAACTGGCCAGGCAAAAACGCGATAAAACCGTGGCGCCGCCACAAGGGAAAAAATGAATTCAGCCAGTATGTATCAACGCATTGCCTGCCTTTCCACCGAAGCGGTGGAAGTCTTGTATGCCCTGGGGGCAGAAGACTGTGTTGCCGGCATTTCTGGCTATACCACCCGTCCGGCTCGCGCCCGTGATGAAAAACCCAAGGTCAGCGGCTTTTCATCTGCCCAGATAGACCGCATTCTGGCCGTTAAGCCTGATCTGGTCATTGCCTATTCGAATATGCAATCCGAAATATCGCGCGAACTCATCAGTGCTGGCATAGAAGTGCATGCCTTCAATCAACGTGATGTCGCCGGTATTTTACACATGATCAGGGTGTTGGCGAACCTGGTTGGCAAGCAGCAACAGGGCGCAGCATTGATTGCAGAACTGCAAGCGCAGATAGACACCGTCAAACGACAGGCAGGGCTATGGACGCGTCGCCCCTTGGTGTATTTTGAAGAATGGAACGAACCCCTGATGTCAGGTATAGGCTGGGTGTCTGAATTAATACAGATAGCAGGTGGTGAGGATGCTTTTGCCGACCTGGCGGTTTTCCACAGCGCCAAACAGCGCATCATTGCCGACCCCGCTGAAGTTGTCAGGCGGGCGCCGGATATCATCATCGGTTCCTGGTGTGGCAAGAAATTCCGGCCCGACAGTGTCGTGGCCCGTGAGGGCTGGGATCATATTCCGGCCGTGCGTTATGGCCGGGTGCTGGAAATAAAATCGGCAGATATCCTGTCTCCCGGGCCGTCAGCGATACAGCACGGGCTGGTGCAATTGCATATACTGATTGCCGAATGGCAGGCAGCACAAAACTCTTGAAATTAGTATACGGTCATATGAATATTTCCACGCTGATGGTACAAGGCACCACGTCCGACGCAGGTAAAAGTACGGTCGTCGCCGCCCTGTGCCGTTTGCTATACCGGCAAGGCGTGCGCGTCGTACCCATGAAGCCGCAAAACATGGCATTGAATAGTGCCGTGACCATCGATGGTGGCGAAATAGGTCGCGCCCAGGCCTTGCAGGCCGTGGCTGCGGGTTTGCCTGCGCATACCGACATGAATCCGGTCTTGCTGAAGCCATCGTCGGATACCGGCGCCCAGGTCATCATCCATGGCAAGGTGCGGGCAGATATGGATGCGCGTGATTACCATCAATACAAAACCGTCGCAATGGGTGCCGTGCTGGAATCCTACGCCCGTCTGCAACAGCAATATGACGCGATTATCGTCGAAGGTGCAGGCAGCCCGGCAGAGGTGAATTTGCGTGACCGCGATATCGCCAACATGGGCTTTGCCGAAGCCGTCGATTGCCCTGTTATCCTGGTAGCCGATATTGACCGTGGTGGCGTGTTTGCCCATTTTGTCGGTACCCTGGATTGCCTGTCAGAATCCGAACAAAAACGCATCGTCGGTTTTGTCATCAACCGCTTTCGTGGTGACATCCGCCTGCTGGAACCGGGGCTTGAGTGGCTGGAACAAAAAACCGGCAAGCCTGTGCTGGCCGTACTGCCTTATCTGCATGGCCTGCAACTCGATGCCGAAGATGCAATACAGTCCAGCCAGGGCAATGCAGGCAAGTTCCGCATCATTGTGCCCGCCATACCGCGTATCTCGAATCACACGGACTTTGATGCGCTGCGCGCCCACCCGGATGTCGATCTGCAATTCATCGGCCCCGACAGGGCGATACCGCCTGCCGATCTGATTATTTTGCCTGGCAGTAAAAACACCCGCGCCGACCTGGCATTTTTGCAAGCGCAGGGCTGGCAGCCCGTGCTGGAAAAGCACCTACGCTATGGGGGCAAGGTCATCGGTATTTGCGGTGGCTATCAAATGCTGGGTCAGGTTGTTAGCGACCCGCATGGTGTAGAGGGTAAGGCCGGTGATTCGGATGGACTGGGCCTGCTCGACATCACCACTGAACTGACGCAAGAAAAGCGCCTGCAACAGGTGACAGGTGTTTGCGCATTTAATGCAAATGCTGCACAAGTCAGCGGCTACGAAATCCACATGGGCATCACCTATGCCAGCAATGACACGCAGCCCGTCTTCACCATCAACGGCGAAGACGAAGGCGCACGCTCGCCGGATGACCTGATCCTGGGCACTTACCTGCACGGCCTGTTCGACCACCCCGAAGCCTGCGCAGCCCTGCTGGCCTGGGCCGGCCTGGAAAGCGAACACAAGGTCGACCTGGCAGCCTTGCGTGAACACAGCCTGAATCGGGTAGCTGATGCCTGCGTACCCTTGCTGGATGCCTTGCAACGGTTATAATTTGTTGCTGTCTTTTTTGTGCCGCTTGCGCGCATGATGGGCTGCACATCTATACATCTGCATCATTCACGCATCGAGAAAAACTTGATCTCTAAAACAGTTCTTGCCAGTTGCCTGTCATTGGCCACGATGCACGCGCATTGCTTTGCTTATGCGCTTGAAGATGCACCGGCCAAGGTAGAAATTTCCAGTACCAGAGATCCCGAGCTTAAATCATACAGACAGATGTATAAGGGGCTGGAAGCATTTGATCAGTACCGGCAACTGGCTCCTGCTGCGATGCTGAAATTCACGCTGCTACCGGTTGATGCCAATACCAGCCTGAATGATTTGACCATGCGTATTGCCAGCGAGCAGAGTTCAATCCCTGTCGCTGTTGGCGCTGATGGTCGCTTTGTCTTGCCAAAAATTGCCAGTGCCCTCAACGAAAATGCCGATCTGCTGCTGAACCGGAAAAAAGGCCTGTTCCGCTGGCGCCCTGATATACGTAGTGAAGGTGTACCGTCAGACAAGCGACGTCTGGGCGACTTGCGTCTGGAATGCGCCATATGGTGGGCTGTGGAATATGAAGACACGCCCTACGACACCCGCACCCTGTTTCGACTGCTTGGTGGTGCCTGCCACTCATCCTTTATCGTTATTTCTTTCTGGTCGCCCAGGAGATTGAGCGCGGCTTATCTGATCAACAAAGACCGCAGGGAAAAAATACAGATCAGCAAGAATGGTCTGCAATTCGTTCCGCCTCTGTATAACAAGGACTGGAGTGACGATACCCTGGTCGAATTTGAATTTGCAGCACCAAGCGAAGAGCCGGCCCTGTCAAAGTAAGCCTAAGTACGCAAGGCATGACGACTTATGCCAGTAGCGCAGGCTATTTCAGCCGAATTCAATCAAGATGACGCTAATTTCAGGAGCATTGCCGGAAATCATACATTTTTGATGTAATAATAAGCAGCGTTAATATATTGGGTATTTGGCGTCGAACCTCAATTTTAAGGAAGCATCTTGGACGAATCGCTTTCTAATTCGGCAACATTATCATTTTTTGTGGACGAATCCGCAGGGGTATTGCGCGCCCACTATACGCCGCAGGAAGACACGGGCACTCCTGATCTTGCCGATCTGGAAGAGGCGCTGAACGCCAGTGAATATGCCGGTTTCTACAGAGAACAGTCCGCTCTGTTGGCCTTTATAAAATTGTGCCGTGACGCCAAAGAACCAGTCAAACTCGATATCGGCGCACGCAGGGATGCAGAATTCTCATTACGCCTGTCCGATGATTTATTGTCTGCCTGGCTGACGCTGATACCCGCCCAGGGCGGAAAGCCAATAGGTAAAGCAGTCAACGACGCCTTGCGTGAGCAGGGCATCATTCATGGCATTTTGCATGCAGAACTGGATGCGGCCCTGGCCGCAGGCGTCTGTGACAATCTGCTGATTGCCCAGGGTGAGCCAGTGCGCGACGGTACAGAAGCAAAGCTGGAACCCTTGTTCGGCGAATATAAAAATGCCAAAACGCAAAGAGATGAACTGGCCGTCATCAAGTTTCGCGAGCTGGGCCATATCCTGATTGTACATGCGGGCGATGAGCTGATGCGCCGCATACCGCCAGTGCAGGGTAAATTCGGCATGAACATCATGGGCCAGGTGGTACTGGCCAAGCCATTGCCAGAGATGCAGTTTGGGCCACACCTGCAAGGTGCCGCAACAGCAGCCACTGATCCCAACTTATTGCTGGCGACGAATAGTGGCCAGCCCATGATCGTATCTGATGGGGTGATCGTCAACCCCGTGCTGCAGGTGCCTGATGTTGATCTCAGCACCGGCAATATCCGTTTTGAAGGCACCATCCATGTTGAAGGTGATATCAAGGCCGGCATGAGCCTGAACGTGACCGGCGATGTGATCGTCAACGGCCTGGTAGAGGCGGCCGAGATTGTTGCCGGCGGCAATGTGGCAGTAAAAGGTGGCATTATCGGCCTGGCCGAAAAAAAACCAGGCACGCAAAGCATGAGCGGCATCACCTCGCGCATCAAATGCGGGGGTACCGTGCAGGCACTGTTTGCCGAGCATTCGCATATCGAAGCCGGGCAGGCCATACAATTGGAACAAAGTGCCCGCCAGTGCGACCTGATTGCCAGAAAAGAAATCATCGTCGGCAAGCCCGGCTCAGGCGTAGGCAATATCCTGGGTGGCAGGGCGCAGGCTGCATTGCTGGTTGCTGCTGCTTCGCTGGGCTCTTCCAATGGTGCAAAAACCCAGATACAGGTGGGCTTTGATCCTTACCTGGAAGAGGAAATCAAGGCTAAGGAAAATCAGGCCGGGCGCAAGGAAGCAGAACTGGATCAGGTCTTGAAGCTGCTGGCTTTTTTCGTCAAAAATCCGCAAAAGGCTGCCGGTGGCGTCGGTGAAAAAGTCGACGCCAAACGCCTGCATCTGCTGGATGAGCTAAAGGCACTTGATGCAGAGATTGATGCGCTGGAATCCGAATTGGAATTGATAGAACAGGCCGGCGTCAAGATCATCAAAAAAATCCACGAAGGCGTGGAAATCCAGATAGGCAAACAAAAATGGCTGGTCAAGGAAGACGCCGGACCAGGTAACTATCAGGTGCGTGACGGCAGGATAGTGATTGTGTGAATTTTGCTTGTCTGGGGCGCAGCATCATTGATTTGGCAATCATCATGTTACGGAGCAGGATAAGTGGACAGGCTTATTTAGCCGCCTTCTCCGGCTTCCAATCCTGCGCCAGCGCCAGGGCTTCGCTGACTTGTTCCTTGCTCATTTTGGCTTCGACAAATTTCTTGTAGACGGCGGTGTCTTCATAATCGCCAGCCAGGGTCAGCCATTTGTAGGCTTCTACCAAGTTGACATTGACGCCTCTGCCTTTCAGGTAGATCAGGGCCAACTGGTACTGGCCGCTGGCGTTGCTTTGATTGGCGGCTTGCTGGAATAATTCTTTGGCTTTGGCAAAATCGCGTGGTACGCCAGTGCCGGTGACATACAGTATGCCCAGGCTGTACTGGGCGTCAGCATAGCCCTGGTCGGCGGCTTTTCTGAACCAGGATGCAGCAATGCCGTGGTTGGAGACAATGCCTTTGCCTTTTGCATACATGCGCCCCAGGTTCACCTGTGCTCGTACATTGTCTTTGCTGGCAGATTGTTCAAACCAGGACATGGCTTGCTTGTAGTCTTGCTCTATGCCTTCGCCGTTCAGGTACATCAGGCCAAGGTTGAACTGGGCATCGGCATTGCCCTTGTTGGCTGCTGCCCTGAATGATTCTGCCGCAGACGGAAAATCACCTTGTTCGTAATAGGCGACGCCGTCTTTGAAGTCGTCGGCGTGGGACAGTGGTGCCATGCTGAAAGTGGCAAGCACGGCAAGCAAGGGCAGCAGGGTTTTGTATTTCGGCATGGTGACCCTCACAAGGTTTATTGGGGTTTCTTATGTTGCAGGAAATGTTATTTCGGGTAATGCTTTTGCCTTGGAGATGCTGTGATTTTAAAGCAAACCTTAAAGCTACCATTTTAATATCTATCTTTCCGGGTCACTGAAAAGAGTCTCCAGTTTGCTCAGAAACTGGTGCACATGGTAGGCATCTACCAGGCCGTGGTGCACGAATATGGCAAGGGGCAGCAACAGTTTGCCATCCTGCTCAAACATCTTGCCTACGGATATTTTAGGGACGCTGTCCTTGCGGTCATATTGCCGTGCATGGGTCAGGCCGGTGAAGCTGATCCAGGGTATGGCAGAAAAATGGATAACGTCATCACGCGCGCATTCATCGTTAAAGCACAGACCACTGCTGTTCTTGATTTTATCCATTGCGACGTTGGCCCCGGCGACGAAAGCGGAAAAATCTTCTTCGTAGTAGATGGGGCAAAAACCAAAAGTATGATCGGCGCGCTGCACGGTGGCATTCGCATGTATGACTTCGTAGTCAAACACTTTGCCATCTTCTATGCGATAGCGCATGGCATCGGTGAGCATGATGGCGCGCAGGATGCTGTGCAGATAGAACAGGAAAAAAGACTGCTTCTTTGCCTTGCAATGCTGGTAGGCATGGGTGCAGTCTACATTCAGGTTCAGGCCGTGGAAAGGTTCATCCATTTGCGAAAAAAAGGCGTAGTGCTCGCGCCGGTTCCAACTCGCTATATCTAACTGCTTTTTCATGTTTTACGTTATTCAAAATAAGAGAGGGCAGAATAAATCTGCCCCCTTATCATAACCTGTCAGATGCAATCAGTTCAACGCATTGCGGCAATCATCTTTTCCAGCTTGACGGTGTCGGCGCAGAAGGCGCGTATGCCTTCGGACAGTTTTTCTGTCGCCATGGCGTCTTCGTTCAAGTCAAGGCGGAAGGTTTTTTCATCCATGCTGACTTTTTGCAGGTCAGAAGAAGCCGCCAGTTCCTTGCTCAGTTTTTGCGTGACATTACTATTGCTGTCGCTGAGTTTTTGCAGCAGGTCAGGGCTGATGGTCAGCAAGTCGCAACCGGCCAGTTCCAGGATTTGTGAAGTATTGCGGAAGCTGGCACCCATGACTTCGGTGTTGTAGCCAAACTTGCGATAGTAAGTATAGATTTTCTTGACGGACAGGACACCAGGGTCATCGGCACCAAAGATTTCCTGGCCAGTCTTGTTTTTGTACCAGTCATAGATACGGCCAACGAAAGGCGAGATCAGTTGCGCGCCAGCTTCTGCACAGGCTATCGCCTGGGCAAGGCTGAACAGCAGGGTCATATTACAGCGTATGCCTTCTTTTTCCAGCACTTCAGCCGCACGAATGCCTTCCCAGGTCGAGGCAATCTTGATCAGGATGCGGTCGCGCGGGATGCCGGCAGCTTCATACATGGCGATCAGTTGGCGGCCCTTGGCAACAGTGCCGGCAGTATCGAAGGACAGGCGGGCATCGGTTTCAGTAGAGACGCGGCCAGGGATGACTTTCAAAATTTGCAGACCAAAAGCGATCAGGAGGTGATCGATGGTTTCATCGATGGATTTGCCTGCCGTGTCCTTGACTGCTTTTTCCAGTAAAGGCAGGTATTCCGGTTTTTGCACTGCCTTCAGGATCAGGGATGGATTGGTGGTCGCATCGCGTGGTGCATAAGCCTGTATTGCCTGGAAATCACCGGTATCGGCAACAACGGTCGTGTATTGCTTGAGTTGTTCTAATTGGTTCATGGTATGTGCAAAGGTAGGGGCAAGGTCAAAAAAATCAGGGCAGGACGGTCACCAGCGGTTCGCCTGCAACGATATCACCAATCACGGCGGCTTCCAAGAAGCCGCCCTGGCGGAAAATTGCCAGCACATCTTCTACTGCTGCCGGGTCACAGGCAACCAGCAGGCCGCCGGATGTTTGTGGGTCGGTCAATAAAGATTGCTGGGGTGGGTTGATTTGTGCATCCAGCCTCACGGATTCGCTATAGGCGGCCCAGTTGCGGGCAGATGCACCGGTTATGTAGCCATCTCTTGCCAGCCGTTCTACATTGGCCAGCATGGGTACGGCAGACATCTGCAAGCGGGCACCCAGTGCCGAGCCACGGCAAACTTCCAGCAAATGGCCCAGCAAGCCAAAACCGGTGACATCGGTCATGGCATGCACACTATCAAGCGCAGACAGGGCCTGACCGGGTTTGTTGAGTTTGGTGGTGCTGGCGATCATGGTGTCATAGCCAGCGCTGTCGAGCACCTGTTTTTTCAGGGCGGCAGACAAAATGCCTACCCCCAGCGGTTTGCCAAGGATGAGCTTGTCACCGGCTTTGGCATCGGCATTGCGTTTGACTTTCGATGGGTGGATCAGGCCCATGACTACCAGGCCATAAATCGGTTCCACAGAATCAATGGTATGGCCACCTGCGATAGGGATGCCAGCTTCGGCACAGATAGATTCACCGCCCTGAATAATCTTGCCAATGACTTCCAGCGGCAACTGATTGATGGGCATGCCGACCAGAGCCAGGGCCATGATGGGTGTGCCACCCATGGCATAGATATCCGAAATGGCATTGGTGGCAGCGATACGACCAAAGTCAAAGGGGTCGTCCACGATGGGCATGAAAAAATCGGTGGTGGCGATCAGCGCCTGCTCGTCATTAAGTTTATAGACGGCGGCATCATCCGAGGTTTCTATGCCCACCATCAGCGCTGGTGGCACAGGAAAACCGGATGATTTTTTTAATATTTCAGCAAGTACACCCGGCGCAATCTTGCAACCACAGCCACCACCATGCGAGAAGGAGGTAAGGCGAACTGGGGAGTCGGTAGATGTGTTCATGGGGGCTTTTATACTTTTTTATGCTTGTCGGAAGCTAATCATTATACGCCGGACCGATAAGTATAAAAAAAGCGACCACCGAAGTGATCGCTTTTTAATGATATTGCGTATGCAGCAATGTCTATGTTGCTTGCGCTATCGCAGGATAGCGCTGACAGGCATTAATAGTCGCCGAAGGTACGACGAGTACTGCTGTCGTTGGAACGATTGCCTTTGTAGCCGCCGCTGCCTTCTTTGCGTGGACCTGCACCGGTGCCACTGGACGAAGGTGCTGCCGGTTTGCTGAAGCTGCGTTGACCTGGCTTGCTGTTGCCATAGCCGCCACCGCCGCCAGCTTTGCGTGTATCGCCTGGTTTCCAGCCGTTAGGCTTGCGGGCAGCAGAGCGTGCCGGTGCTGCTGATTTCTTAGGTTCGAAACCTTCGATGACATCGACAGGTATCAATTGCTTGGTGAAGCGCTCGATACGTTTGACGTGCATGCCTTCTGCATGATTCACCAGGGAAATGGCCAGACCTTTACGACCAGCACGGCCAGTACGACCGATACGGTGAACATAATCTTCAGGGAACTTCGGCAGATCGTAGTTGAATACGTGCGTAATCGCAGGAACGTCGATACCACGGGCAGCAACGTCGGTTGCTACCAGTACACGTACCTGGCCACGGCGCAATGCGTCCAGTGTGCGGTTACGTGCACCCTGGTGCATGTCGCCATGCAGGGCAGCAGCAGCGAAGCCGGCAATGTTCAAACGGTCAGCGATGGTGTCTGCATCACGTTTTGTAGCTGTAAATACAACGGCTTGGTCAACGGTAGTGTCGCGCAGCAGGTGATCAAGCATGCGATTTTTGTGGGACAGATCATCCACAAAGTGAACGCGCTGCTGGATATTTTCATGCTTGCTGGCAGAGCCGGCGATCTGGATGACCAGAGGTTCGGTCGTGATGCGTTTAGCCATGTTACCGACGACGCCATCCAGTGTTGCAGAGAACAGCATTGTTTGACGTGTAGGAGGGGTGGCAGCAACGATTTTTTCGATATCGTCGATGAAACCCATGTCCAGCATGCGGTCGGCTTCGTCCAGAACCAGCATTTGCAGTTCAGAGAAATCGATCTTGCCGGATTCCATATGGTCGATCAGACGGCCGGGTGTTGCCACCAGAATTTCTGGATTGCGGGACAGCAATTGCATCTGTTTAGGATAAGGCATGCCACCCAGGATGGACACGGCCTTGATACGGCGTGAATAAGCGCTGTATTTGTCGGTTGCTGTGGTTACTTGCAAAGCCAGTTCGCGGGTTGGTGTCAACACCAGCATTTTTGGTTTTGCAGCAACAAAACGTGGTTTGTCGCCACGTGAACGTGCAGCCTGACGTTCTTGATTAGGGGTTTTGCTGCTGGCAGCGTCATAGCTGACAACTTCAGCAGTGACCAGTTTATGCAATGCAGGCAGCATGAAAGCGGCAGTTTTGCCGGAGCCGGTCTGGGATGAGACCATCAGGTCACGACCTTCAATCGCGGCAGGGATCGCCTGTTCTTGTACCGAAGTTGGCTTGGTATAGCCGGAATCAGTCAGAGCGCGGATGATATTGACGTGGAGACCTAGTGCTTCAAAACTCATGAATTTCTTTCGTAATTAGGGCATGTGCAAAATGCGGCAGCGATGCCTGGCAAACCAGCCATAAGACCGGTTTCGCAGCATATTTGCCGGAACGATTGCTTCTGTCCCAGTATAAATTAGCGCGTTGCTAACGAACGCGCGCAACAATGCAGCGCCAACCAAACGAAATGAACACAGAAAATCCGACGAGGGACGACAATGAAATTTCGGCACAAAAGCTTTGCGCCGGTATGATGTCTATGGATTACAACCAGACATGCGAGGCGGGAGGGCTTTTACATGCACTATCCCAACTACTTGGATATGCACAGGCTTGCGATGCTACTTGGTTTTACATCGATATCACTGCTGTGCAGAAATATTGCAATGCAAAAAACGAGACTATACACGATTTGCAGAGAAAATGCAGCCCATTTCGGTAAATATCTGCGAAAAGTACTAAAAAGTGCTACCGGTAAGTGTTACCGATAACTTTAATAGGATTTACACAGAGCATACAAAAAGTTGCTGCGTTTAAAGCTCCTTCCCCTTCAAGGGGAAGCTTGGGATGGGGATGGGGTTCAGACGTAAAGTCATTTACTGCAAATTAACTGAAAAGAGGGGGGGTAATCGCAGATTTATATCTGGCAGATTACTCTGTTTTGTTCTGTGCAGCAGTGTGTTTAAAACAGCCGCCAGCAAAAATGCTGCCAGTAAAAATCGGTATCACCCTGGGCATCGAAACGGAAACGCTTTTCTTGCCAGCCCATGGCAAATAATGACAGCACCTGGTCATAGTAGGCATCCGGTTTGATAGGTTGTGCCTGCAAACGCAGTTGTTGCTGTACCAGCGTTTTTTGCATGCCCAGCGCCTGCACAAAAGGCAGTATGGCAGCAGAAAATCCGCTGGAACCCGGGCCATTGATTTCACCGGTCAGAATATTGATGTATTCAGGCGGATAACCCTTGCTGTCTATCAGGTTGGCCATGGGGCGCAACTGTTTCAGCAGGTTTGACTTTTCACTGTCTTTATCTGACATCATGCCAGCCCACAGATAGGTACGGATGGCATTATAGCCACCCTGGCCTTTTTCTATGCCCTGGGTATCTGGCTGGAAGCCTCTCTGGCTGTCATAGATGATCCAGTCTGCCACGTAGCCTTTGGGGGCGCTGCCAGTGATCAGGCGGGTGGCCGCGTTGAGCATGCGTTTCCAGCGGTCATCGTTTTCCTTGCGTTCAAACCAGCGCAATAGTGGCAGTGGCATATAGCTGGCGTTTAGTTTCCACTGGTTGCCAGCCAGATTGAAACCGCTGGGGGCAGGTAACAGTATCTGGCCCAGGCCGGGCAGGTCTGCTGTTTCTTCATTCATGATTCTTTGTGCCAGCAAGCTCGACAGGGCGCTGAAGCGCGGTTCTTTCCATTGTTCGCCTGCCAGGCCAAGGGCATAGGCTATCCACAAGTCAGCGTCTGAGGCTGGGTTTTTGTCGATGATGCCCCAGCTATTGTCTTCACGCTGTCCCCATTGCCAGGCGGGCAGGCGGGCTGTCAGGTCACCTGCGGCGAGATTGTTTTCTGTCCAGGTCAGAATGCGCTCGAAGGCAGGGCGATCGTTTGCTGTCAGGGCAAAGAACAGGGCATAGGCCTGGCCTTCGGAAGTCGTGGGCTTGCGCGCGCCACTATGATCTATCACTCGCCCATCATCAGCGATAAAAGTCTTCTTGAAGTTGTTCCAGGCTGGCCAGGGGTCATTGCATGCAGCCGCATGGGCCAGTTCGCACAGCAGCAGGCAAAAGCCAAGGCTGATCAGCAGCAGCCGGGACAGGCTGGCGCATGCCTTATGCAAGGTCTTGAGTCTTAAAGTAGGGGAAGAATTCATGCCATAAGCATACTGCAATACAGGATGCGACGGGGGCGCAACCTGTATTGTCAGGGGGGAGGGTACTACTTACTTGTCGTAAGAATCTGCATTCAAACCCATAACGTGCGAGAAGCCGCCGTCTACATAGGTGATTTCGCCGGTAATGCCGTTCGCCAATGGTGACAGCAGGAAAGCGGCAGTGTTACCTACATCTTCGATGGTGACATTGCGACGCAGCGGTGCATGTTCTGCAACGAAGCCCAGCAATTTGCCAAAATCCTTGATACCACTGGCAGCCAGGGTTTTGATCGGGCCAGCAGAAATGCCATTGACGCGTATGCCTTTTTTACCCAGGTGTTCTGCCAGATAACGGACAGACGCTTCCAGCGATGCCTTGGCCAGACCCATGGTGTTGTAATGCGGGATGGCACGGATGGCACCGAGGTAAGACAAAGTCAACAATGCCGAATCTTCGCGCAGCAGTGGCAGGGCGGCTTTTGCCATTGCCGGGAAGCTGTAGGCAGAAATATCGTGCGCAATGCGGAAGGCTTCGCGGGAGAGTCCATCAAGAAACTCACCGGCAATGGCTTCGCGCGGCGCAAAGCCGATTGCGTGTACCAGTCCATCGAGTTGATCCCAGGATTTGCCCAGGTCAGCGAAGACTGCTTCGATTTGTTCGTCGCTGGCGACGTCACAATCAAAGATCAGCTTGCTGTCAAATTCAGCCGCGAAATCGGTGATCCTGTCTTTGAAACGCTCTCCTACATAGGTAAATGCCAGCTCAGCGCCTTCGCGTTTGCATGCCTGGGCAATGCCGTAAGCGATAGAACGGTTGGACAGCAAACCGGTGATCAGAATTTTTTTGCCTTGCAGAAATGCCATGTTGACTCCAGATATGACCGCAATATGCTTAAGACTCTCCCGTATTGACGTAGTGGAAAGCCTTATTCTATTGCGCTGTGGGTTTTTGTTACTTGTTGTTTCTACATCAGGGGTGGTGGCCTCTGTGTGGAATGCGTAAATTGCAGCCTTTTCCGCAACAGGTCGGAATTGTAGTTGCTCTCATCGAAACGGGCAAATGCTAAGTTTGCTTCAAATTGGCCACCCATAGGGCGGGTGGCCTGCTTTGGCCTGCTTTTGCTTGTCTATATCATAGCGCGTAGCCGGAAAAGCGCTGGATTTTGATTAAAACAGGCTTAAAATTGCCATTTTGAATAGACATTGTGGTCAAATTACAGCACAAACCGCATTTCCTTCACCAGTGCCCCCGGCAAGACTGCACCGCCGGTATGTCTTTCACCATAGGAACGGTCATCCATGATGACTTCGGTTTCCTGTGTCAATGCCAGCAGATTGTCACCCAGTATCTTGAACAGTGAATCATCAAAGCGCATGACATTCAGCGGTGCCTTGATTTCCCCGTTTTCTACCCAGAAGGTGGCAAAGCGCGTCATGCCGGTGATGCGGCAAGTAGCGCGATCAGAAAAATTCAGATACCACAGATTGCTGACGTAAATGCCGGTTCCCAGTTCTTTCAGGACATGGGCTTTAGCCAGTTCGCCCTCACGCATGACCAGCGACTTGGCTGATTCATCTTCACCGGCGCCATTGCCAGTCAGGCCAAACTCTTTGGCGCTGCGTGGCGATATCATGCTGCCAGTCAGCTTGCCGTTCTGTACCAGTGCTATCACTTCAGGTTTGATGAAACCCTGGGCCTGGAAGGCTGGTTCCAGACCGATGCGGCTATCTTCACTGATATCGACCATGGCATGCAGACTGGCCTCGCCGGATTGCAGTCTGCGCAGGGAACTATGTTTTGTACGCAAGGCTTTTTCTGATAAGCCGCCCCAGTTCAGCATCATGATCAGTTCATTGAGAGCGGTTGGACTCAGATAAACGCGGTAGTTGCCCGCCGGGACGGTAACTGGTGGCCGTGCCAGCAGCGCCAGGTTTTTACGGGCATCTTCAAATGCGGCAAGAAAGGCTGCCTTGTCCCAATTAAACCCGGCGTAATTTGATTTGACGGCCTTGTCCGCTGCATGGAACAGGCTCCAGTCAAAATTGACGTTATTGCTTTCATACCAGTTGCGTTGCCCGAGAGAGTTGGCAAAACCGCGATAGAGCGTGCCAGTGGTCAGCAAGCCCACCATATCGACATCACCTGCGGCAGCCAATATCTGTTCCACCATCTCTTCGACCGGCGGCAGGGATGATGGCCGGATCAGCGTATTGCTGTTGACGGTATCAGCAATCAGCAAATGCGGGTCAGTTGGCAGATCAGACAATTGCGCGCGTAAATCCTGCACTGCCTGGCTGATCGCCAGACGGTCGCCATGCAGTTCACCACTCAGGTTGAAGCTGCTTGTGGCATGGGTTTGCCCCTGTATCAATTGTATGCGCAGTGTCTGTTGCAAGACATGGCCGGGCTGACGGATTGCACTATGATTGAAACGCACAAAATCACTGGATTCTGCCGAAAACCAGGTGGTGCTGATTTCTGTGCCTTGCAATTGTTCCTGTACCAGATCGGCCAGGGAAAGAAAGTAAGCATGCATCAGACTTCCCCTCCAAACACTTCCACCTGGCTGAACAGGCAGGCCGGCGACGCATGGCCCACACGTATCACCTGCGATGGCTCACCCTTGCCGCAAAACGGCGTGCCCATGACGGCCAGGGTGGCGTTATTACCTACCATTTTCAGTGAGCGCCAAAAGCTTTCTGATATGCCGCGATAGTTCGGGTTCTTTACCAGTTCCTGCAATTTGCCATCGCGTATCACCTGTCCGAATTCACAACCAAATTGAAACTTGTTGCGTGAATCATCGATGGACCAGGACACATTGGTATTCATCAACACACCATATTCAATACTGGCTATCATTTCTTCCAGACTGCTGTCACCAGCTTCTATATTCAGATTGGCCATGCGGTCTATCGGTGGACGGTTCCAGTCACAGGCGCGGGAATTGGCAACACCAGACATGCCGGCGCGGGCTTGTGACAGGGCACTGCCCAGTGGTTTTTCAAGTATGCCGTTTTTGATGATCCAGGTTTTATCGGCAGCGCTGCCATCGTCATCCCAGCCAAAACTGGCAAACTGTTCGCTGCGTGTCGGGTCGTAAGTGACATTGAGCAAATCCGAACCATAGCGGAAATGCCCAAACATGTCGGGCGTGACAAAACTGGTGCCGGCGAAATTACGTTCATCGCCCAGTATGCGGTCAAGCTCCAGCGGATGACCGATGGATTCATGGATCTGCAACATCATCTGTTCTGGCATCAACAGCAAATCCATACGGCCACTGGGGCAATTCGGTGCATGCAGCAAGGCAAGTGCTTCGGCAGCGACGCGCTTGCCTGCGCCGTAAAAACCGGCTTGCTGCAAGACTTCCATGCCACCCTGGCGACAAAAGCCGTTGTACTGGCCACCCAGGCTGCGGGTCTGGGTTTCTACCCCTTTATTTGCGGTAACGCTGAGATTGGGTATCAGATAATTGAAGTGCTGGCGGATATCCGCACCGGCGCTGCTGAAAAATAATTGTTCTGTCGTGACCATGCCTATCGAGGCACTCCAATCCACGATGAACTGACTGATCTGGCAGTCAACTGATTCCTGCATCAGCAGGGCGATCAAATCCTTGCGGCTCCAATGGTTGCCAGCCGGACTTTCATAACTGCCCACGACGGATGATTGACTGATCTGGCTGAAATCGGTCACCGCCTTGCCGGCACTGATGGCAGCCCATTCGGCGGCACGTTGCAACGCAGCACGCAAACCATGACGCGACAGGTCACTGGTGGCAGCATAGCCGTAGCCACCCTGATGGATGACCGTCAGCATGGCACCGTAACTGCGGCGGCTATGCAGGGGTTGTAAGATATTTTGCCTGACCAGCAGTTCTTCGCTGCGTTCGTCAACAACCCGCATGGAACAAAAATCCACCGCAGGCATCAATTCCAGAAACAAACTTTTCAAAGCATCCAATAGGGACTCCGTCTTATGTGCAGGTGAGAAGCGCAAGAAAAACAGGCGCAGGCCCACGTCAATACGGTTATCTTGCCAGTGTTTGTAATTTTGGTCAAAAAGATAAATGTTATGAGATGTGACCAGGATTAAGCAGTGGCTTTATATTTTTTAAATAATATGGGGTGATGTCTTTGAGAGAAGTATGTTTTCACCATGGATTTGTTTTGCGTAATATGAAACGGTGCGCGCAGCGCACCCTACGCCGGTGCTGCTATTCGGGCGATTCGCAGGGGGCGCCACGCGCACCGATTTAGCAAAAGAAGTGTGGAACTGCTTGAGTGATGCATGCTATCGCAGTTTTGTTTCAGCTACTATTTTTAAGGGTTTTCTTCGCCATACGGCTGACCGATTCATTATCGTCGTCGGTTACCAGCGTTGACAGTGGCACCCAGGCCAGATCATGCGACTCATCGCTGACGCAAAAATCAAGATGCCGTGCCTGGAACAGAAAACGCAAGTCGTAATGATAATGGCCTGGTTCATTGTGTCTGGCCGGGATGGCATGTGCATCCACGTCAAACAATGTTGCGTGCAGCAATTGCAAATCCTGGATGCCGCTTTCCTCCTGTGCTTCGCGTGCGGCGGCAGCCTGTATGTTGATGTCGCCATCATCCACATGTCCACCCAGTTGTAACCAGCGATTCAATTTTTTGTGATGTGTGAGCAAGGCTGCCTGTCCATCTGGCGACAAGATCCATGCTGATGCCGTCACATGGCCTGCCAGCGTCTGGCGACTGCAACAAGCCTTGGTATGGGTGACAAAGTCCAGCGTCTTTTGCAGATGCAGGGTTTCAGTGGCATCCGCTGGCTGATGGGCAAGCAGTAGAGCGATGAGCTGGTCTTGCATGGGAAATATGGAACGGAGGGAGATGGTTGTTGTAAATCAGGCTCTGCCCTGTTTGATCAGGGCAGAGCATTGTCAAAACTTAGTGTTGCAGGCCCTTTGGTATGGCATTCAGCAAAGTCCTGGTATAAGCCTGGGTCGGGTTCAGATACAGGTCATCCGAATTGGCGAGTTCTACGACCTTGCCTTTATTCATCACCATGACCTGGTCGGCAATGTATTTGACGACAGCCAGATCATGCGAGATGAAGATGTAGGACAGGCCAAATTCTTCCTGCAAATCCTGCAACAGATTCAATACCTGTGCCTGTACCGATACGTCCAGTGCTGATACTGATTCATCGCAGACCAGCACTTCCGGCTTCATCGTCAGGCAGCGCGCAATGGCTATACGTTGACGTTGTCCACCAGAAAATTCATGCGGATAGCGATGGAAGGCGATAGTGGGCAAGCCAACTTTTTCCAGCAATTGGTAAGCCATGGCAGAACGTTCGCTGTCGTTGGCACCAATGTTATGAATATGCATGGGTTCCATCAGAATTTGTCCCACGGTAAAGCGCGGGTTTAACGAAGCATACGGGTTCTGGAAAATGATTTGTATGCGGCGCTTGTAGTGATGAAATTCCTTGTTCGACATGGACAGGATATCCTTGCCTTCAAACAGGGCTTGGCCAGACGTCGCCTGGTGCAGACGCATCAGTGTCAGGCCAACCGTGGTTTTGCCAGAACCTGATTCACCCACCACGCCCAGGGTCTTGCCACGCGCCAGTTTGAAAGATACGCCTTCAACCGCCTTGAATTCTTTTTTGCCAAAGAAACCTTCGCGCGAGTAAAAACTTTTACCCAGGTCTTTGACTTCGAGCACGATCTCTTCGTCGCCTTTAAGACCACGCGGGCGCTGTTTCTGATCAGCCAGCGCGCCTTTGTTGTTCATGAAATCGGCAATGACCGGCAGGCGCCAGGGGCGGGTGTCGAGTGTAGGGCGGCAGTGCAGCAGCGCCTGGGTGTAGGTATCTTTCGGGCTTTCAAAGATTTGCTCTACCGTGCCTGCCTCGCGGATTTCGCCATTACGCATGACGATGACGTGGTCAGCAATTTCACCGACCAAAGCCAGATCATGGGTAATGAACAGCACCGACATCTTGTGCTTGATACGCAAGGCATCGATCAGGTCGATGATCTGCTTTTGTATGGTGACGTCGAGAGCAGTAGTCGGTTCATCGGCAATCAGCAATTTGGGTTCACACGCGATCGCCATGGCGATCATCACCCTTTGCTGTTGCCCGCCAGACATCTGGCTGGGGTAGGCATCAATCTTGTTTTTTGGATCGGGGATGCCGACTTCTTCCAGCAATTCTATGGCGCGCTTGCGGGCTTGTTTGGCATCCATACCCATGTGCAGGCGCAAGACTTCGGCGATCTGGAAACCAACGGTAAACACCGGGTTCAGCGATGTCATCGGCTCCTGGAAAATCATCGAGATTTCCTTGCCGCACAGGTCACGTCTTTCAGCGTTGCTGAGTTCCAGCAGGCTACGGCCTTCAAAAATGATCTTGCTGTCAGCAGCAATGCTGGATGTATCTGGCGGTAGCAAGCCCATGACGGCGAGTGAGCTGACTGACTTGCCGCTGCCGGATTCACCCACCAGGGCAACGGTGGAATTGCGCGGAATTTCAAAGGAAATACCCTTGACCGTTTCCACGCTGTCCTTTTTATTGACGCGGAAAGACACGCGCAGGTTTTCTACTTTCAGCAAAGCTTGATTTGTGTTGTCTTGGCTCATGATCTGTCCTTATTTCAGCTTGGGGTCGAGCGCATCGCGCAAGGCATCGGTGAACAATGAGAAGGCTGTTACCAGCACGGCCATTGCTGCGGTTGCGGCAACCAGTTGCCACCATTTACCCAGAATCAACTCATTCTGCGCTTCATTGAGCATACTGCCCCAGGACACCACACCAACAGGTACGCCAAAGCCAAGGAAACTCAGAATGACTTCGGATTTGATAAAGCCCACTACCAGGATGGATACCTGCACCAGTGCCACATGGCTGACATTCGGGAAGATGTGCACGAACATCTTGCGCCAGTGCGAAGCACCGATGGCATCTGCCGCCCATACGTATTCACGCGCCTTGTGTTTCATGTATTCAGCACGGATCAGGCGGAAAGGCCCAGTCCAGCCAGTGAATGCCAGGATCAGGATGATGGTGGTCACACCTTTTTGCTGTAATACCGCAGCAACCGAAAGTATCAGCAGCAGGTAAGGGATGGAGGTGAAGATGCTGTAGAACCAGTTGAAAAAGTCATCGACTTTGCCGCCAAAGTAACCAGCCAGTGCGCCAAAGATGGTGCCCAGCAGAGTTGCCAGGAAAGCCGCAACCAGGCCAACCACGATGGAAGTCTCTGCACCTTTGATAGTTTTTTTGATGATGTCATGTCCCCATTTGTCAGCGCCAAAGGGCAGGGTGGTCAGACGTTCACCCACGACGGCTTTACCGGACTTGGCGAGCTCGGTGCGGATTTCTGCCATTTCCTTGGCCAGTGGATCAGGGATGCCGTAGTCATTCACGATGACCGCCTGATCAGCATCGGGCTGCTTGCGCAATTCGCGGATAATGTCGGCCAGCGGATCCAATGGATTGTCTGGCGGCGGTGCTTCAACTTCAGCCTTGGCGACCGTGCCTGTATCTGCACCGACAAAGCCTGGTGGGGCATAGCTGACACCGCTTTCCTGTTCCCAGTCAGACGCGATGACGCCGGTGGCAGACAATACCAGGGCAATTAAAAAGGCAATCACAATCCCCATGGCAATCATGGCGACCTTGTCGGCGCGCAAGCGGCGCCATGCCAGCGCCCATAGCCCGGGTGATACAGTTTGAACAGATGGATTTGTTGTAGTCGTGCTCATGAATGATCCTTATTTCAACTGTACGCGTGGATCAACCGCCTGGTACAACAGATCGGTCAACAAATTAAAGAACATGGTGGCAGCAGCGACATACACGGTGATGGCTTTAATCACGGGGAAGTCACTGCGCTCCACTGCCAGGATCACTTCGCGGCCTATGCCGGGAATGGAAAAGAAACGCTCGATCAGGAAGGCACCAATCAGCAAGGCCGGCAGGTTGGACATGACGTGGGTGATGATGGGTATCGATGCATTGCGCAAGACATGCACCCATTTCACGCGGCTTTCGGTCACGCCTTTGGCGCGGGCAGTGCGTACATAATCCTGGTTCACTTCATCCAGCACAAAGGTGCGGAACAGGCGCAGGTTAGGTGCCACGCCCACGGCCAGGGCGATCAGGATAGGCAGGGCAGAATATTTGAACAGGTTCTCGGCAAAATGATTGCCCCAGCCCTGTACCGGGAACATGCCCATTTTGTAGGCAAAGAAATACTGACCAACGATGATGTAGACCAGAATACTGACCGACATGCCGACAGTACAGGCGATCATCACAGAACGGTCTGTGAATGAACCGCGCTTGAAGGCAATTGCCAGCGCCAGTGCAATGGCGATCAGGGTTTCGATGATGGTCAGCGGGATCAGGACCGTCAGCGATGGCCCAAGGCGTGTGCCTATGATGGACGATACGGCTTCACCGGTACTCCAGCTATTGCCAAAGTTGAAGGTGACGATCTGTTTGATGAAAATCCACAACTGTACGTAATACGGCTGGTCTATGCCCAGTTGCGTACGGATATTGGCAATCTGTTCGGCATTCGACATCTTGCCAGCCAGGATGTAGGCGGGATCGCCGCCCACCCAGTTAAACAGGAAAAACACCAGCAGGATGACACCCAGCATCGTTGGTGCCATCTGCCATAAGCGGCGCAGAATATAAGCGGTCATGTTTGTCTTTCGGTTTTCAAATTTCAGTTAGTCTGCGGCTCATTTTTTTGTTTATTTATTTTGGTCGATGTCGATCTGCATCCACTCTATATGCATGATGGGGTGCTTTTTGTAACCTATTACGCGTGGTTGTGCCAGCATCATGCGATGGCGGGCATACCCCAGGCGTTGGGCAGCATACAGTTCCATGATGCGTGTCATCTTGTGGTACAGCAGATCGCGCTCTGGACCTGGTGCCAGTTTTTGTGATTGTTCATACAGTTTGTCATATTCAGGGATGGTGACGCAGCCATTATTATTCATGTGTATGTTTTTACCGTAAAACAATTGCATGAAGTTGTCACCATCCGGGTAATCGGCTATCCAGGGTGAAATGCGCTGCATTAACTGACATTGCTTTTCTGCTTTCAGGATTTCAGCAAAGGGATGGAATTCGGCGCGCATTTTAATGCCTATGCCGTCGTAGGATTTTTTCCAGACTTCGGCCTGTAAATGGCCACGTGATTCGGTCTGTGCAGTGTGGACAATTTCCAGTGGACTGCCATCGGGCAGCGTGCGGTAACCATCCTTGCCTTTTTTGTAGCCGAATTTGTCCAGCAAGGCATTGGCGGCGGCAGGGTTGTACTGGATGCTGCTTTTGTAATTCGGATCATGTCCCACCACGCCAGGTGGGATGGGATATTGCAACGGTATCGCATGTCCATTGTCGACGATGCGTATTTCTTCTTCCACGTTGTGTGCCATGGCCATGGCGCGACGCAGGGCGATCTTTTCTTTGCTTAAGCCACCAAAGACCGGGTCTTGCATATTCCAGTAGTAGACAGTCAGTTCGGGGTCAACAATGCGCGACATCTGTATACCGCGCTTGACAAATTCAGGTTTTAAATCCGGGCCGTTCAGCACTTGCGGTGCCAGGCCGCCATAGAGCTGGAACAAATCAATTTCATCTTTCTGGAACGCCAGCAGGCGCGACTGATCTTCCAGTATCACATTGACGATGACGCGCCCAATTTGCGGCATGCGCTTGCCTTTCATCGCCGCGATGATTTTCTGGTCATTCGGGTCTGCACTGGGCTGGAAATCCCATATATTGGTGTGGTAGTCAGTATTGGCATCCAACACCATTTTCGAGCCGCGCACCCATTCAATCAGTTTGAATGCGCCAGTACCGACGGGGTTTGCCATGGCAGCACCCTGTACGTCCTGGTATTTTTCTATAACCTCACGTGCCACAGCGGACATGGCGGTGTACGCCAATATCATGGGCAGGTTAAAGTCCGGGCGCGTCAGGTGGATGCGCAGGGTATATTTATCGATGACTTCCAGACCGGGTACTTTGGCCGAATAATCGAACTTGCCAGATTTTTTTGCCTGTGCAGCCAGTTGATCCAGACCTGTGATCTTGTCCTCTAACAACCATACATGACTGGAGGCGATTTTTGGATCCATGATGCGTTTGAACGAATACACATAATCGTCCACCGTCAGTTCACGTTTCTTGCCGTTGAACGCGGCGTCCGGCGTGAAGTAGATCCCCTTTTTTAACTTGATGGTGTAGGTTTTGCCGTCCGCAGAAATCTCGGGCATGCTTTCTGCCGCTTCAGGAATGATTTTCGCGGGGCTGGCCAGGTAATCATAGGTGAACAGGCGTTCAAAAATCGCTTCGTTAATAGCGTTTGAATATAAGTCACGGGTCGCCGCAGGGTCAAAGCCGGTTTCTGCAACGGGGAAGATGGTCCTTAATACTTTATCCGGATCAGCAAACTCGGGCTTGGCGGCAAGTGCCTGCAAGGGCAAGGCAGATGAGATGAGGCCAGCCAGGGCAAGGCACAATGCCATGCCCGTTCTGCTTAGCGTGCGCGCTGATTTGTCGCGCTGAAACGGATGAGGTAACTTCATAGACAGATTCTCCTGCTTGGTAAAACGATGTGATGGCTAATGGTGATGACGGGCTTGAAAGACAGGAAACAGGTTCTTAATGTTTTTCGACATCAATGAAGGCCCAGTCGGAATGTAATATCGGGTGTTTTTTGTAGCCCACAATCCACGGGCGATACAGCCAGCTACGGATGCGGGATGTATGTACGATCCAGGGCGTATCGGCCTCCACCTGGCGATTCATTTGTGCATACACTTTATTGCGTTCTTCACCCAGCGGCAGGGATACCGCTTTGCGGAACAACGCGTCATAAGCGGGTGACTCATAGCAGGCGTGGTTGCCAGCGCCGGCTTTGGGGCCGTACAGCAGTTGCAGAAAGTTCTCACCATCAGGGAAGTCGGCATTCCAGGCACCGCCCCACATGTTTAATTTACAGGCAGACGCAGCTTTCAGATTGTCAGCAAAATTACTGACCGGGAATTCTATGCGAATACCAATACGGTCTAGCCCACGTTTATAGATTTCTGACTGTACCTTGTAGATGGCAGCCGGTTCCACGGTTTTTTTAAGAGTGAGCGGGCTACCGTCGGGATTGTTTCTGTAACCATCAGGACCACGTTTGTAGCCGAAATGGTCGAGCAGTTTATTTGCCAGGCGGATGTCATACGCCAGACTGCTGCGGTAAGCGGGGTCGTAACCTACGACATCTTTAGGGATGATCATCTCTGATCGCACAGCCTGTCCCAGACGCATCTGGGTAATTTCATCTTCATAGCTGTAGGCCATGCCTACAGCACGGCGCAGCGCAATTTTTTCTTTGGTATAACCACCGACGACCGGGTCACGCATATTGAAAATCGTGAAAACGATACCGGCATCCGTTACCCTGTCCATCTTGATGCCCTGGGCCTTCAATTCTGGTTTCAGTGCTACGCCATCCAGTGCCGCCGTCGCTGCACTTTGTGGCAGCTTGTCGATATCCAGTTGCTTGTCCTGAAATGCCAGCCAGCGCGATTGTTCTTCTTCTATGATGCTGATATCGACCTTGCCGACCTGGGGCATTTTCTTGCCCTTCATCTGCTTGACGATCTCTTCGTCACGGGCACTGCCGGTTGATTTGAAATCCCAGGTGTATCCACGATATTCAGGATTGGCCGTCAGCAGAATTTTGCTGCGCGGCATATATTTCTCTACCATATACGGTCCGGTACCCACGGGATGCAGGCCGGTCTGGTCGCCATAAGCTTCGATCACTTCGCGGGCAACGGCACCAAAGCCGCCATAGGCAACCACGTACAGGAAGTTGTAATCGGTTGCCTTCAGCTCAACCCGCAACGTGTATTTATCGACAGCCTTCAGGCCGGCGACGGGGGCATCGTAATCAAACTTGCCAGTCTTTTTGGCTTTTGCAGCGACATCGTCCAGACCAACTATCTTGCCTTCGATAAAACTGGCGTTTGGTGAGCGGTTGACCGGATCGAGCAAGCGTTTGAAAGTGTACACATAATCTTGCGCGGTCAATTCATGCTTCTTGTCCTTGAAGGCAGGGTCTGGGGAAAAGAAAATGCCTGGCTTGATCTTGAATACGAACACTTTGCCCTGGTCGCTGATTTCGGGCATGGCTTCGGCTGCCAATGGTATGAGGCGGGCAGGGCGTGACAGATAGTCATAACTGAGTAGCGGCTCGAAGATCGCTTCACTGACCCAGCCAGAATAAAAATTTTGTGTTTTCGCCATGTCGAAACCATCGTCGGCAGCTTCAAACGCTTGCCGGACTATTTTTCCGGTATCGGCCGGATTAGCGGCTTGCAGGGATGGTGTTGCAGTTGCAGCAATCAGCAGGGCAAAACTAAAACACAAATTCTTGACTGGGTCTGGCATTTCACATACCTCTTGTTCGACATTCATTTCCAGGGGGAGCTATCACTTATCCGTTTTCCGGATATCGTTATGATCATGAAACATAGCAGGGTCTGTCCTTGTGCACACGGATGTCTGGGTGTTGCCGACATCACAGGCTCCAGACAGTTTGCACTGCATTGTTTCCGCTTATCCCTGGCAGGGGTTGAAAGGTTTAAAAAGCCGTAACCATAACGTAAGTCTTCATACTCAGGCGCATGTCACGAAAATTTTTATTTCAAGCGGGGCACTACAAATGGGCAATATCCTTTCAAGTGTGCTTGATTGAGCGCAAAGCGCTAGAAAAATGCACCATTTTGAGTAGAGCTATGTTGCTGTGCGTAATGAAAATGAAAATTGACGACACAACTTTAGGTAGTTTTGATCGCAAAAAACATGCCAAAAAAAATTTAATTTTGGTGCGTAACGTCGCAGGCAAATTTATCGATGGAGAGCACAGCCAGTGAACGGGC
Organism: Undibacterium sp. Ji49W; assembly: GCF_049340205.1. Taxonomy (NCBI): domain Bacteria; kingdom Pseudomonadati; phylum Pseudomonadota; class Betaproteobacteria; order Burkholderiales; family Oxalobacteraceae; genus Undibacterium; species Undibacterium sp. Ji49W. Next base: position 298,664 of record NZ_JBMPOW010000007.1, read on the forward strand.
TTGCACCATTTTTATGCTGCATAGCACAAGAAATTAGGTTTCCTATATGAGGAATTTTTTGGCAAAATGCGCCATGTTGTTTTTTTGCCCGGGGAATTGGCAAAGCGCTTGACAGTTTCTTTGCATAAGTGGTTTTATGCGCCTTCGGAAAATTTTTTGACGGGTAAATTTTCATTTTTACACGCAAAGAGAAAATATTTTTCATTTTATAAATGAAGGGGATTCGCAAAAATAACAGGCATAATTGCCGCGCAGTTTTGCTGGAAATTATATAAATAATAAAAACAACAAGCTTTCTTGTTCACCATATTCACTTTTTGACGGGCTCATGTTGCAAGCTTATAAGGTCATGTCACATCGTAATAAGCTTATGCTGCATCGTTAAATAGTGTTGAATGTGGGTGTCGAATAAGTAAATGGCTTAATAGATTGATTAAGATTTATTACTTGGTCAATAACTGGTCGGACCAGTTTGGCTTTGGAAGAGGCCAGAAAATGGCTGCTGGCAAAATTAAATAAGTCAGTTTTAGGTAAAAACGCGATTTATATTTTGGTGAGCCTGCCGCTTATGAATTTATCAGCGGTTTTAAGTCAGTATGGCGTTTTATTGATACACAGCATTTATAATCACTTTTTTGTTTGAGTTGTTTTGACTCGCGTCAAACAGTAGACCTTGTGGTAGTGGAGGAGCAGGAATGGATTTTTCAAATCGCCAGCAAGAGCCGGGAAAGAAATTTATCGGATTAGGGCTGGTCATATTATTTCACGTGCTGGTGGTATATGCACTGGTGTCGGGCCTGGCGCGCAAGGCCATGGAAG